>NZ_AXCB01000012.1:0-303093 GCF_000475375.1 Marinobacter sp. EVN1 | reverse complement strand
AGTTATTCAGACCTTCCTTAGATCGTCTGGTTCAGCCTGAAGATATTCGTCTAAAGCTCTAAGCGCAGCGTTAAAATCCTTTCGGTTCGCGTTAACTGCTACTAGAGCTTTTAAATAAGCCGGTTTTGACTTTAGGCTTTTAGACAGTGATTTTAATAACTGGTGAGCTGCAGCCCTCCTGTCCGCGTTAATGTAGGTGTAAAGAAGCAGACGTAAAGCTGGGCTGTCTTCGCTTGTATCTACAAAATTTTCGAGAATAGAAATTACGTCATCATAGCGCCCAATTTGTTCAAGAAAATTTGCAAGCATGAAACGTTCGGCAAAGCGTGACTCTTCTCCAAGATTATTAATCGCCTTAGTTAAACTCGAATCAAAGTCCGAGGGGCTATGAGTCCGTTGAAGCTTGGCAAGCTCTATAAGTGGAATAATGCTAGATGGGTACTCATTGACAAGATGCTTTGCCCGCTCAAGAGCTATGTCGTGTTGCCCTTCGTTTATAAAGGACTCAAGAATCAATTGATCTGCGACTAGCCTCTGATGCTCCGAAGCTGAAGAGAAATCAATTTCCTCAATGAGATCCCGGGCCCGCTTGGGTTCCTTACTAACGAACGTTTGCGCAAGCATAATGATCAGCCCAGGTCTTTGCGATTGACTGTCAATTAACTGCTGAGCGGCCTCCAGTTCTCCTGTCTCAAGGTACATTGCTGCTCTTAATTCGCGGAGCTCTTCTGTGTTTGCACATCGTTCGAGAGCCTGATCCAGTACGAGGGCAGCCGCGCTGATTTCACGAAGTCCCCACAATGCGACAGAAAGATTGTGTGGGAGTGAAGTATCAGTCAGGTAACCTTCTGTTTCGAGATTTTCACTCCAAAGTGATTGCAGAACAGCCACCGCGTCGCGCAGATCTCGAATTTTTACATCACTTCCCGATGCAGCTCCAACAATCATATCTTGGGACAACATTGCTTCATCTAAAACAGCCTCCGCTGCCCGGCGTTGGAGGTGTTTTTGGTCGGCGTGGTTTAGAGCCGCAGAACGCGCAAGATCCCGCCAGGAAGAGTCATTCCGGCGAGCATAAAAATTTATAGCGCTTGCGAGGACCTCAGGCGCGTCCCGGAGGGGTTCGGAAACCAGAGACAACGGGTCTGATACGGACTCGTCATGAATGTGACCGGCGATTAAATAACTGGCGGCAGCTGCATTATTTGGATCACTTGCTAGGGCTGTCCTAGCGACATTAATTGCGTTTTCTGGTTCATTCAAGATCAGATAAGCGAGTGCGGTGTTGGCAAGGCCCAACGGGTCGTCTTCAACAATGCTTTTTGCTTCAAGAAAACTTTCTGCCGCTAACTCATCCTCGCCAAGCTCAAGTTGGGCTGCGCCAATATTTGTAACGATACGAAAGCGTATCCGATCACTTGCCGACTCCCAAATTCTTCCTTTTAAAACCTCCAAGAGATCCTTGGCGGTTCTAGCCTTACCTCGTTGAATGAGGTCGCGATAGCCGTCAATTTCGCTATGAATGTTCTGGTCGAGTGCCTCCGTGGATGCAGACGCCTTATCGGTCGCGTTCTCCCCAAAGTTGAATTTTTCAGCAGCCATTTGCTGCAATAGTTCCATCATCTGATCATGTTTGGCGTTTTGCACCTGCTGATTCGCGATGCTTTGCTCACCAAGGGAGATCAACCTGTTGGTAAATGGATTTAAATCTGGGTGAAACGCATTGATTGCGGGGGGGTGTTTTGTGACCTCTCTTTCCAGAGTTCCCCAGCCCCAAACATCAACGGAAAACAGCCCTTCCTTCCGATGCTGTTCGGTTATCTCACGAGCAACTTGTTGAATCTTCTGGTCATCTGGAGCCGTAGTAACAAGAATGAGTTCTTTCAGAGGGGGACGAAATTTTTTCGCCTGGGCAACTTCATTCTGCAATTCGGCCTTTGTGACTTCTTGGGACTCCGATTTCTGTTTACATTGGACTCCAACCCAATGGTTGTCTTGTCTGTCACGTAGGCCAAAAATATCTACCCCTTTTTGAGACTGCCCGGCTCGACCGTGCATGGTAGTATTTGGGTCATTTAAAATGCATTGGAAAAGAATACATGTGTTGTTCTCAAAATCCTGCCAATTTTTCGGCTTCGGGATTGAGAACGAAGCGTAGTTACTCATGTTGCGACCGGCTCTTGAGAAGTTTGGATATGCGACGATCAGGAAAATTTGAGCACAGCAGAGTAGAAATGCTGCCAGCGATGTAGTCACAGACTCAGTGCTTAGAGTGTCTGCCAAGGCTCATAATTTCAGATCCGATTTGAAAGCACTTGTTTTGCCAGCAAAGCTGATGTCTAAAGCTTTCAAACTCCAGACGGATCACGCTGACTGACACAAAGTAATTAATCAACTAGGTAAGCTCTTATGCACGCTTTATCTGAAAAATGTGAGCTTCTGAAAAAGAAACTTGATCCCCCCTGTGGACACCGTCCGCTTCAGTACAAGGTCTCGGGCCGATTCTAACGACCGTTCCGGAAAACTCCACGCCACTGGATTCTATTTCAACAACAACATCAAATTCGTTACCGCTAGCTTTAAGCCGGACTTCATCACCAATTTTGGCAGGCCCCATATCAACGGGTGTGTCGCCTGAAAACATTATTCCACCCACACGTTGGTCCCAAGTAGAGTCGTCCACTCTATATAGTCCTCCAGTAGTTCGTAGATGGATCCGAATGTAGTATTGATGGGCATCGATTGCCCCTTCGAATCCACTCAGTATTATTCCCTTTAAAGTAGAATGATTTCATTCAACTAGCATCAGTGGAATTCAACGCCCTCTAAAAAGTGAGCTACATCAAACGTTAGCACATTGGTGTACACCTCTGTGGATTCGACACTTCTGTGTCCAAGAAGCTGACTCACGAACTTCAGCGGTCGCCCATGTAGCAGTAGGTGCACCGCGAAGCTGTGCCGAAAAGTGTGGCACCCGATCTTGAACGGCGGCTCTCCCCCCACCTGGTCGATCAGCCGATCGATGTTGGCACTGACCGCCTGGCGGGTTATCGGAAAGATCCGCTCGTCCTTCCGAAACTTCCCCATCCACAGGTAGCTCTGGATCCGGGTTTGGAAGTCCCGGTCGAGGATCGGGATGAAGCGTTTGGGCGAGCGTTGCAGGCTGCGTTTGCTGGGCCGCCCTGCCCCTTGCTTGAGCGTCTTGAGCACCACCCCGAAGTCGTAGCCGTCATCCATGAAGCTCGCCGGCGTGGTCGCCAGCACCTCAGAGACCCGGGTGCCGGTGCACCACATCAGATCCAGGATCAGCCGGTGCATGGGGTGGGTCTCGGCCTCCAGCAGCGTCAGCACCTCGGGCTTGAGGAGGTACCTGGGCATGGTGTCGAGGGTTTCCAGCAACAAGGGCCGCTTGTCGATGAGCCGGTCCCAATCGATGGTGACTTCCTGGATCGGGAACGAGACCAGCGGACGCTCCTGAAAGCCGAGCGAACGCGTATTTCGAGACGGGCGCGGAAATGACCGCGCGCTGGTGATGGATTTTGACATTTCCCCTCCGGGGTTCTGTCAATTTTGGCGTGGAATTACAGGCCCGGCCAAGCGCCCTCCTCCGATACGTTCAGTATGGCAAGCGCCAGGAAAACCGCAAGAAATCGGGGCCGGTTGACGAACTACCTTAAACTATCAAACAAGGCCAACGCATCTTCCCTCGACGAGACGATATATGTGAACGGTTTAGGTGAGTACTACTCTTCACCTCCGTGATAGGCGCAGGTGAGTATACTTTGTTTGCCTTGGGCCCACTAAACTCATCAGATGGCCATTCATTCGACGACTGCGCCCGGTATCTCATGCCTGATCGTGCTGACGTTGATTGGCTCATGAACGGCAGTTTCTGTTCCATCGGCTCCGGTGCATCGTTCATCATGGCGGGCAATAAGGGCCACCGGCACGACTGGGTTTCCGCGTTTCCGTTCTTGGATATGGCAGAAGAAGCCGCCTTCACCGGTGCCTCAAATGGCTTTCAGCAGGCTGATGACCTAGTGGGACTAGCCGCTGGACGACATTCAGACTGCGATGCCATTACTCTGCTCTGGTAACATCCGGGATCTGTATCACTATTGGCAGGAGTCCGTCCGTTCATGAATCCCCTTCTAGTGCTGCTGTTTCTGCTCTGGAGCGGCTTTGCTCTGGCAGCAGCCCCTGCCTCCCTGCCAGACGAGCTTGCCGAGGAGGCCGGCATGCTAGGAGGCATACTCAGTGATGGGCGAGCGGTTTTCTATCCCGAAAGTGCCTCTTACCTCCCCCTCTCATCGCTGAGTGGCCCCGGGTACAGCAACGGTGTTGCCGTGCTCATGACTCTGGGGGGCTGGGGAGGCGGAGCAACCAACAATCAGTACCTTGCCTTGTACGCGATCAACGACAGTATTGCTGGTATGTCGCCGGTCAAGACCTACCGCTTGCTTTCTATTCGTCTCGTTGGGGGCAAAGGTGACCGTCTGTTCACTGGCGTTCGCGAAACCGGAAAAGGCCTCGTCCTGTCCGGATTTAGCTATGCGGCTGAAGACCCGCTCTGCTGCCCGGCCGAACCACTGGAGGTCACCTTCACCTTCGGGGCGCGCGGTGAGCTTGTCCCGGCAGCCTCTCCAACACTCGGTAAAGAGAGTGCTCGATAACCGGGCCTCTCAGCTCCAGCCAAACTAAAAAATTCATACCAATCAGACACCTCTCTCCGGTATTCTACCCCGGCGCATCAGGGTTGGTTCCTGGTGGCCATATGACTGACAAGGCCTTCCGTCAGTCTCATCGCCTTATAATGAAGATCCATAAAGGGAGTTTTGTGTGAAGTATTCATTGTCCTTGCTGTCTGCCACCGTTGTGGCTCTGGGGCTGGCGGGGTGTTCCACCCCAAAAGTGGTTGATAATACGCCGCTGGTAGACACAAGCGTTGTCAAAGCCAAGTACATCATTGGTGGTTACATCCTTCCGGATTCCCACGGAGAGCAGGTTACTTACACCCTGGCCGACCGTCGCACCATCGAAAATACCGTCGAGTTTGATTCCTGGATGTCCCGGCAGATCTTTGGAGAAACCCACGAAGCGGATATCGCTCGCCTGGATAAAAACCTCCAGTGGCAGGTCGATCACACCCGGCAGAACTACGTCGAATGCCCCCTCAAGGGCTGCAGCGACCAAAGTATCTGGGAACAACTGGAAGACGGCGAAGCCAGTGAAGAAGAGGAAATGTACGATCCCTCGGGCGGCGATGCCTGCCAGATGACCACGTCTGAGTTCAGCTTTTCGGTGACGCCGAAGGATAAAGGCCGAGTCGTCAACGGCTTTTCAGCCGACCAGTTTGTTGCCCAGTGGAAGATGGTGTCACAGGATGAACTGGGGCGTGAAGATAAGCATGTCATGACCATGGATTTCTGGATGACTCAGACCGATCCCGCCATGCAAGACGTTTGGGGCATCAATGGCCAGTTTCAGGATAATTACCTGAAGGCCGTAGCCGACGCCAACAATCCCTTGTCGAAGTTCTTCACGGACAACGTGTATAAAGTCGTCGCCATGATTTCAGGTGATATTGAAAAGCAGGAACTGGACTCAGATTCCGAAGTTCTCAAAGGGCTGAGCCAGCTGGAGGGTTACCCGGTATCCATTAAGCTGGAATGGTTCGCCGACAACCAGGCCTGTCAGCAACAGAAACAGGCGACGTCTGGCACTGGCGGGTTTGACGTGAGCGATCCTGTCGGCTCCCTTGGCAAACTGGCCGGGAACATGCTGCAAAACGCGGCTGAAGACAAAGCCAAAGACTACATGGGATACGGCAAAGATAAGCCGGTTTTCACCTACATCTATGATGTCACCAGCGCACAGGTTCAGCCTGAGCGGGCAAGCCGCTTTGAGGTTCCCGCCAACTACAAGCTGGAGAACCGCCGTTAAGGCCACCCTCCCTGCGCGCCCTGAAATCAAGAGCTGCCTTCGGGCAGCTTTTTTGTTCCTGCTTCAGAGCGAAGGCAATCTGCTCTTCGCTGCAACGGGATCGTTTCAGGACATAATTTCCTGCTCAAGACTCTGTCATGCCGGATTTTCTGATCTAAAATGGGCCGAATTTTTTGGATAGGCTCAATAGCATGCGGCCTCAAAAGAATGGAATCTCGGATTTGTCGGGCTCATCGAGGTCTAATAATCAGCGAACTCTGACGCCTGACAAGAGCGCCTCCCCTCGCCTCGATGGCCTGGATCTTGCGCGCTTTGTCGCGTTTTTTGGGATGGTGATCGTTAACTTCAAGATTGCTATGGGTGCCGAAAGCGACACTGGCGTGCTCAGTTTTCTGACTCGCGCTCTCGAAGGGCGCGCTGCAGCAACTTTTGTCGTTTTAGCGGGCATTGGCCTGGGGTTGGCAGCATTACACAGCGATCTGGAACAGACGGTATCTGTGACAATCAAACGAGCGATATTCCTGTTTGTTATCGGGCTGTTGAATTCTCTTGTTTTCAATGCGGACATCCTGCACTACTACGCCTTTTACTTTCTCTTCGGTGTGTTGCTGCTATCGCTCAGCAATCGCTGGCTGGTCACCAGTATTGTGCTATTGAGTACTCTGTTCGTGGTCATGGTGTTGTCGCACGATTACGACAAAGGCTGGAACTGGGACGACTATACCTATTCCGACATCTGGTCGCCGGCGGGATTTATCCGTAACTTGTTTTTCAACGGCTGGCACCCGGTGATTCCGTGGCTAGGTTTTCTGCTTCTCGGCATTGTACTCAGCAGGCTCAAGCTTGCGGAGCGCGGTGTCCAGCATCGTCTGATCCTGTTCGGGGTCGCCGCCTTCGTTGTCGCTGAGGCATTGAGCCTGGCGCTAACGGACGCTCTCAACGCAATTGATCCAGAGCTTGGCATATTCGCCACCACCGAGCCCGTACCGCCAATGCCTCTCTATCTTCTGGCAGGATCAGGAGCCGCGAGTGCAGTGATTGGTCTTTGTCTTCGGTTTTCAGGCCAGTTGGAAAAACTCGGTTTGCTGCATGTCGTGACGCCGGCGGGGCGCCAGACTTTATCGCTCTACATCGCTCACATTTTGGTGGGAATGGGAACGCTGGAGGGACTCGGCATGCTAGGCGGTCAAAGCCTTGTAACCGCGCTTTTCGCGTCCGCATTGTTCTGTGTGGTCGCAACAATCTATGCCTTGATATGGCATCGATTCTTCAAGCGCGGGCCAATCGAAGCGCTCATGCGAAGGGTTGCCGGGTAGATGGATCACTGCCAAAGGACTCCTTGAGTCGGCCCTGATTCCCTCAATGAAAAACCACCCCTAATCCAGACCCCGAGACAGAAACCAGGACTGAAGAAACTCAATGCAGCTAAGCAGTTTTGGCTGCGTATACTGCCGGTTCGGGTAAAGCGCGTATAACGTGAGGTCCGGGCGGTTCACCTTCGGCAGAACTTCCAGCAACCTGCCCAGCTCTATATTCTCTTGCCGCTCTTCAGGTGAATGAAACCAACACCAGCAGGCTGAAAAACACACTGATCACAATCGTCAATCCGGAAACACCATCTGTGTCAGCGCCACCCCATAGCCACCGCCTTAACGCTTTCAGAAAACGCTTTGGCGTGTAGATGTTTTTGCGATAATTGCTCTCGTAATAGTGCTGAAGGAACAGCGGCATGGACCCCCTATCGAAGCGATACCAGAGCTTAAGAACGCCAACGATATCCTTGCGACAGGCCCAGGCTCGAACAGACGATGGAAGCCAGCTCAAAGGTATAGCGGAACCAAAATCAATGATCGCAGGGTCGCCGTGCTCCGAAACCAGAATGTTTCCGGAATTGCCGAGGTCCATGTGCGCCACTCCATGCTGATGCAGGGTTTTCACATCACTGAAAAGTCGAGAGAAGAAGCCGCCTGGAACATTGCCGCTTTCCGCAACGTTCTTTATAGGCCGCCCCTCTATCAGGCGATAATGGACTGTGGGCGAGACGTCTGATGGCCGAGAGACTTGATCAGGCGTGAAATCGAGGTGTTCTACTCTTCTCAACATCCTGAATTCGTGAGATGCGAGAAATCTGAAATAGTTCCCGAGAAGGCCCCGGGAGAATCTGAACGCCTTGTAAATGTGCCTGTTGCCGCTGTTATCGACGTTTACAGAGACGATTGGCTTGTACCATTTCTGGCTACCGGAATCATCGAGTGCTGCCGAATTCCAGCGTGAGTCAACAGATGGGCAGTTTGTTTGGCCGCTCATTCCCCCTCCAAATTGCAGGATATGCAGGTTGTTGGGCAAGCCGACCGCATAAACTGCGGTTTAACCAACCCTTTGCCAATGCCGCGACTTGCGACACCTGCACAGGATTATTGGAGGTTTTCGGGAGGCTGAATAATTCTGTTGCGGTATCTTTATCATCACGAAAAGTGATGACTCAGCTTCTACACGTTTCAGGCAATCGCTTTTACGGTCGAATGGCCACATGGCGAGCTGGTCATAATGTCATGCCAGCGTTCGCGAAGGAGCCGTTCAACGTGGTTCCGCAGCCAGACAATTCCGGGGTCACGGTCGTGGCGGGTGTGCCAAATGAGGTAAAGACTGGTCGGATCTACTTCGAACGGTAATTGCCCCATCCATAGGCCGTCCACGAAGCCGCAGTCCTGGCTGATCAACTCCGGAACTGCAGTAATGAGGTTCGACTCCCTGAGAATCTGGGGAACAATCGAAAAATGGTTAACTGTGGCAGCAATGCGCCTGCTGAGCCCCTTCTGGTCAAGGTAACTGTCCACGAAACCATGGGCATCCCCTGACATTGTCACAAGCAGGTGTCGGGCCTCAAGGAATTCCTCCATGGTGATCTGCCGGCCGGCAAGCGGATGGTCGGCACGCATTGCCAGAACGTATCCACCTTCAAACAACCAGGTGCTTCGCAAGCTGTGATCGTGCTGGGTAAGCATACCTACCGCCAGATCCACATGGGCTTCGCGCAGATCCTCGTACGTACCTTCCGGCGTGTACGGCACAGCGTGGACGTCCACTCCCGGCGCGTCACGTTCCAGCAATTCAATCAACTGGCGCCAGATCATTTCAACAGTTACATCCGTTACGGCGATGCGAAACTTTCGCTTTGATGTGGCCGGATCGAATTGAGTCGCACTCACCGCATTGGTTAGCGCATACATGTGATCGCCAACCTGGTGCCACAGACTGAGCGCATAGGATGTCGGTTCGATGTTTCGGCCTTTTCGCACGAACAGCGGGTCGTTCCAGATCTGGCGCATCCTTGAGATCGCATTGGATACGGCAGGCTGGGTCATGGCAAGCCGGTCTGCAGCGCGGGTCACCGAGCGCTCAGTCATAATGGCGTCAAATATGTACAACAGCTGAAGTTCTTGTGTCTTCATTTAACGTTCCTGATCCTGAGCACCGGTCAATTCTGGCTGGCAAATGACTCGACCGCAATTGCGGCATTCCGTCAAAGGCGATGTTCACCACTCAAACGAAGAAGCCCCCGTTCAGGAGGCTTTTATGTGCATCAAAGGTGGCCTTTTACAAATGCCCGTAGCTCACTGAGACTGCCAGCCCCTGTCTTTTGGGCAACAACACCGCCGCCCTGGAACAGGGACAGAGTCGGAATGCCCCGGATACGCATTTTGGCAGTAATGTCCGGGCTGTCATCCACGTTTACTTTGGCAATCGTCAGTTGTTCACCAAACTCGTCTGCGATTTCCTCAAGCATTGGTGCAACCGTCTTGCAGGGGCCACACCAGGGCGCCCAAAAGTCCACGAGCACGGGGCGATCGCTCTTCACAACCTCCTGCTCAAAATTCACATCGGTTACTTCTATTATGCTGGTCATCGGCAAATCTCCTCCATTTGAACCTGATTCAAACATTGAAGCTTTCTGCCCGTGAAAACCAATTCCAGGACTGTATAAGTTCCATTTCCTGCAATGATGATTTCCAGCCTGCCCCTTACAACCGCTTGCTACGTGCCACCCCAACCGGCACCAGACAGCGGGAAATCACAGCCAACTCCGAAAAGTGTGCCGAGAAACCTGGTCAATTTCCCGTTTGCGCTCGGGGCTGATCAAGCGCGCTCACTCAAAATATTATTCATGCTTATGGATAAGTAGTTATACGTGCACTCCATGACCTGAAAGCATCAACACTCATCACCAAACATGATGTATTGCATACCGTTTGGGAATTATTTGTTTCGACTTTACAGCTCCATACTTCGCTCCATCTGATATCGAGTCCATTGGCGACACCGGTATGAGCACTAACCCATCGAACTTTGGAGAACGTGTTATGCGTAAATTTGTACTCATCACTCTGGTTTCACTCTTTGCAGCCGCAGCCCTGCCCGCCAACGCAACCCTGGCAGACCGCAAATCCGATGAGGGCCGCTCGGAGCAGGCTCAGCCCGCCCCCTATAGCGGACAGATCGTGATTCGCGGTGAAATTCAGGATCGCGACGCGGAGAGCCATGCAGCCAAACCGGCCCCATACAGTGGTCAGATTGTTATCCGCGGCCAGGTTCAGCCCGAAAGCCACGGTTGAGCTTTAGCTGCTTCATTTGCGTCTTGGCACCAGGGACGGTGCGTTTTTGGTTTCGAAGCAACGTATAAGCCTCCCGAGCGATCTCCTCAACATCAAGACTCAGAGCGAGGTCGCTTGAGCCCAGGGTCGCCATCGGAACGAACGCCGCATCCAGTGCATCGTCGGCGGCTATCGGCTCACCCTCCTCCCAATGACAGAGAACGGCGATCAGGACGAAGTGGGAACGAAGATGCCCTTCATCCCCGACGTCGTAGGCATCCACGGCATTGAATACCCTGCCGGCGGTCGCCCGAATGCCGGTCTCCTCGAACAGTTCCCTGACAGCGGCGGCTTCGATCGTCTCTCCCAGTTCCATTTTTCCACCCGGAAACCCCCAGCGACCCGCGTCCGGCGGGTTAGCACGGCGCACCAGCAACACTTCATCGTTCCTGAAAAGCACCGCAATCGTCGCCACCACCGGGTGCATATATCTGTTACTCCGAAGCTCACTTTCGGTTGCCGCAGCCATAAAATGCTCACCTCGTCGTTGTTCGTCAGGTATGCGGGGCAAATGTCAGCGCGGTACCTGTGAGCAGCTTGCACTTCGCTGATCAGAATTTTCGTGGGGTGCGCACTCAGCTTTCACGCAACAAACGCGCGGCTGGCGGACCCGACAGCGCAACAAAACCCGGCGAGACACACGCCAGGCACCGCCAAACAGTTCGGCGAAAAATTTGGCACGTAGTCGGGCGTTGTCACGTTCGATTTCACGGATTTTCGGATCCGGGTTATGGAAGGCCATTGCATCTTCTCCCTGCTCCCTGAAAGCTTAGCAAAATCGAGGCAATGGTGGCGATTTCGGCATGCGCCACATTCGGGCAAATGAAAGCCACTACAGAGACTGATGCAAAAGGTCTAGCTGGGAATCGCCCACCAGCGTTCTTTCGCGCTCAAAGATCAGCCAGGTTCGGACCCGGCTCTCTATCTGATTTCTGTTGCGACAAATCCAGGTGTAGCGGCCGGCAGGATCAGAGACACATTCCATCTGTGCGCCGTGTTTACGGGCAATCGCCATGTGTCGCTTGAATGTCCGGTCAGGCATGTTGGCATAACGTCTTCGGATCTCATCTGAAGTCAGATCAGCGTTATCCAGCACGGTGGTAATGAGCTCAAGGGTGGTCTTGAAATCGCGGTACATAGACTCTCTGGAAGCGTCATGCCAACAAGTGGCACGAGCTTCTGCCGGTGCCAGTTTCTGGCGTAGCCGGGGGCGAGCGGTAAAATCGCAGCCTGGGCACGCCAAAGCGGGCGCCAATTATAGCGATGCCAGCTGCTGGCACAAGTGACGCGCCATGCCGATAACTGGCACACCCTTTCGGGCATGCCAGCATTTGGCACGCAGTGACGGCAAGAGAGATGATGCTCGCCGCGGCCAGGCATTACCTGGGCCCGAGGAAGGTTGATCGGGAGGTGACAGGCGCTCCCTTGCTGTCCATTGAGCTGACTTCAAACTGAATACTCACATTGGCGCTCGAGAGAGATTCAGGCGGATAGGTGACGGATACGGGGATCTCGGCTTTTTCCCCGGGTTCCAGCGCCAGACTGCCTGGCCCCTGATATTCGCCATGCTCAAGTCCTACTGCGTCAAGTATAAAAAACCTCGCCTCGCTGTCCTTGTTTCTTACTTTCAACAGATAGCTGTTTTCAATCTGACCGTCTGCAGTAAACCGGTACATCCCTCGATCCCGCTCTACATCAAGGGTCACCAGCGGCCGGGACGCGACGCCCCAGGAGAACAAGGCGATCGTCGAAACCAGCAGGAGGAAATAGCCGATCAGACGAGGTCGGAGAACATGTGTCCGGCCACCGGCCAGTTCCCGCTCGCTCGCATAGCGAACCAGTCCCCGGTCGTACCCCATCTTGTCCATGATGGAATCGCAGGCATCAATGCAGGCCGCGCAGCCAATGCATTCCATTTGCAGTCCGTCGCGAATGTCGATACCTGTCGGGCAGACCTGAACGCACAACTGGCAATCAATGCAGTCTCCGAGGCCGTCGTCCGGGGCGCGCTGCTCACCCTTTCGACGAGAACCCCGGGGCTCTCCCCTCGCCGCGTCATAGCTCACTACCATCGAATCGGCATCGACCATGGAAGATTGAAAGCGGCCATAAGGGCACATGTGAAAGCAGACCTTCTCCCTGAGCCAGCCCGCATTCAAATAGGTGGCTGCGGTAAAAAAGAAGACCCAGAACGCAGCCCAGCCAGACGCCTCCAGGCTCACCAAATCTCCAACCAGGGCCCGGATCGGGGTGAAATATCCAACAAACGTAATCGCGGTAATCAGGCTGATTATGAGCCAGAGGCCATGTTTGCAGGCTCTTCGGGCTGCTTTATTTACACTTGGCCCGGCTCTGTCCAACTTGATTCTTCGGGAGCGATCGCCCTCGGCTAAGCGCTCTGCCCACAGGAATACCCAGGTCCAGACACTTTGTGGGCAGGCATAGCCACACCACACACGGCCGGCCCACATCGTGATAAAGAAGAGTCCGAATGCGCATATCAGAAGAATTGCCGATAACAGAATGAGATCTTCTGGCCAGAACGTGGCTGAAAAGATATGGAACTCTTTCGCCGCCAGATCCCAAAGCACGGCCTGACGGTCATTCCAGTTCAGCCAGGCGACCCCAAAATACAGGGCGAACAGTACAGCTCCTCCGCAGAGCCTCAAGCGTCGATAAAGGCCCGTAAAGGATCGTGGCTGTATTTTCTGGTTTCCTCTGGCGCCAGGCGCCTGGTCGAGCTGTTTTACGGAAATGAGCTGGGTCACCGCTGCACCCCTTACCTGTCATCGGATGTGATCGAGTGGCGGCAGGATAGAGGTATTGGTTTATTAGGGGCAGGACCACATTTTTTGAAATTGATAGGGACAGATGAGGGTTTGTGTCAGGCCATCAGACTGGGGAGCCGCATTAATGCCTCAGCTCTGGCTCTCGTCCAGGGGTGCGCAAAACTGAGCCGTAAACAGTTTGAGAATTTCCCGGACATCGAAAAGAGCTCACCTGGAGTGATCACGACACCCTCCTCCAAGGCGCGGTTATACAGCTTTATGGTGTCAACATGCTCTGGCAATTCCAGCCACAGCGCCAACCCTCCTGCCGGAGAAGTTGCCCGAATCGGGACGGGCCATGTACCCAGCAAATCGAGCAACTGGTCTCGTTGGCGCTGCAGTTGCTGGCGGTATCGCCGCAGGTAGGCCGCATACCCGCCATCCGCGAAAAAATCTGCAACTCCGCGCTGAATGAACCGGCTACTGGCAAGCTGTGATGTAAGCTTCAGCCGAACGATGTCGTCGTGCCATCGCCCTCCGGATATCCAGCCCAAACGCAGGTCCCGGGAAAGCACTTTGGAAAGCGAGCTACAGTGGATGACCCTGTTCGGGTGGTCGACGGCTTTCAGTGTATCCGGCACGACCAGCCAGCCAGACTCGCCGTATATGTCGTCTTCTATGATCGCCAGGTCATGGCGTTCTGCGAGCTCTATCAGATGTACTCGGGAATGCAGTGGCATTGAAGCGCCAGTGGGGGTAGCAAACGACGGAGAGACCACGCAGGCTTTGATGTCCCAACGCTGCAATGTTTGCTCAAAAGCACCGACATCCAGTCCCGTTTCCGCCGATGCCGGAATCTCTACTACTTGAAGCCCCAGTTGTTCCAGCAACTGAAGAACGCCATAGAAACCGGGTGCTTCAACCGCAACGACATCACCCTTTTGGCATACCGCCATCAGCGCAAGGAACAGTGACTGCTGGCAACCAGACGTGATGCAAAGCTCATCTACTTCTGCCTGCCAACCACGTTTTGCCGCCCGCAGCGCTATCTGTTGCCGTAACGAAGGGTCTCCTGCCGGCTCATCATAGTATTGAAAGTCTCCGCGCTGGCGCCTCAATGCCCGGGAAATAGAGCGATTCAGCTGCACGATGCCAGCAGGTACTTCATTCTTGTCGGAGCCCGGTAGCAGATCGAAAGCCGCACTTCGGCTCATAATGTCCTGAAAAACCTGACTGACGGATACGGGCTGAGGCGCTTCCAGCGTTACGGGATGACTTGGGCTCTCAAATCGGTTTGGCGCCATGGACACAAAAAAGCCACTGCGTTCACGAGCCTCGACCAACCCCTGCGCTTCCAGACGCTGCAGCGCATGTTGAACGGTGATCTTGGCAAGACTATGGCTCTGGCACAGCGTTCGAATCGACGGCAAGCGTTCGCCAGGCTGCCAACGACCTTGCTGGATGCCTTCTCGTAGTTTTTCTTCCAGAACCTGGTATCTCGGAGGCTCGACTTTCATAGAGGTCTCATGCTCAACGATTGAGCTGTCTTCGTCTCATAGCATTCACGACACCCCGCAACCTGGAGGTAGTCCGGCGGGGGTGCCATTTGACACCTGTTCAGGCTGGTACGAAGCTTTAAAAACACCACACCTTTCAATCGCGCCCGGAGTTTATCATGAGCAATCTCGCGCCCGACACTGAACTGGATTGCCCCATTACCGATGAATGTGGCGCTATAGTCCAGCTTCTTCAGCCCAGAAACCGTGACCTCGGGGGCTTTTCGGTAAGGCGGGTTCTGCCGGTAATTGGCCGGAAAATGATCGGACCATGGATCTTTTTTGATCATATGGGGCCGGCCCATTTTGCGGCCGGGGATGGCATTAACGTGCGCCCTCACCCCCATATTGGCATTGCGACCGTCACCTACCTGTTTGAAGGTGAAATCCTGCACCGTGATTCGTTGGGCAGCCTGCAGCCGATTCGCCCCGGGGACATCAACCTGATGGTGGCCGGGCGGGGGATTGTCCATTCGGAGCGGGAACGCCCGGAAATCACAGCCGCCGACCACACGCTCCACGGTTTGCAGTTGTGGTTGGCGCTGCCGGAGGCAGACGAAGAAACCGAACCTGCGTTCTATCATTATCCCGGCGGTACAGTGCCATCGGTTTCCGTGAACGGCGTTCAGGTGCGGGTAATGATGGGAACCGCTTTCGGCGCCACGTCACCAGTCAAGACGTTTGCCGACACTTTGTACATAGAGGCGTGGATGAAACCGGGGCAGAAGCTTACCCTGCCGGACGCTGAGGAGCGCGGCCTGTATGTTGCCAAAGGAAAGCTGCTGGCAGGCGGAACGGAGGTGCCGGAATATTCCATGGCCGTTTTGGCCGCTCACGAAGGCGTGACTGTTGAGGCGATTGAGGATACCCGGCTCGCCCTTGTCGGAGGTGAACCCCTGGGCCGACGGTTTATTGAATGGAATTTTGTGTCCAGCCGAAAGGAACGTATCGAACAGGCCAAGGATGACTGGCAGAACCGACGTTTTCCCACCGTACCCGGTGATGAAGAAGACTTTATTCCCTTACCCGGCTAGAACCAGCGCCCAACCCGTGAGGCGTACTGGGTATAGTCGTCACCGAATAACGCCCGCATGTGCCGTTCCTCGGGTTTGATCTGGAAGCGATTCATGTACAGCATGAACAGTGGCAGTAACAGTGCGGCAAATACACTGCCCAGATACAAGCTCCAGGCGATGAGCATCAGCAGAAAACCCAGGTACATGGGGTTTCTGGTATAGCGATAAACGCCATCAATCACCAGGCTGGCCGACTGGTGGGGTGTACGAGGATCCACGGTGGTGCCTGCCGAGCGAAACGCCAGAACGCCTGCCAGGGCAACGCCGGCGCCTGCCAGCAACACCGCTGTGCAAAGGATGAGCCTGCCCGGGACGGCAAAGTAGCCCGACGGCAACAGTCTCGAAATTGCCCACATGGCCGCCCCGAAAAGGATGGCCAGAACGACGGGGGGAACTTTGAGTTCGAGTGCTTTCACTGTTTGTATTCGTCCCTGAGAACGCTCGGCTACGCTGGTATCTCTGATTGGATGCCCAAGGTTGAGTTCACGGCGTCCCGAATCTCACGATACCGCTCCGGATTGTTGATCAGTGTATCCAGATTGTCTTCAGGGAACATCTCTTTCAGTTTGGATCTTGCGGATTCTCCGGCAAATACCGTCGGGAACAATTGCTCCAGGGCCCGCAACATCACCTCAGGTGACACCGAGGCGCCCGGCGACGCCCCGAGCAAAGTGCCGTAGGTTTTGTCCTTGGACACAATAATTTCTGTGCCCATTTGGAGATCCCCATCCTTGATGATCTGAACCCGCTGGCCAGCCTCTATGGGCTTCCAGTCAAACCTGGAGCTCAGGCCCGGGGCGAACTTCTCCAGCGACTCCAGCATACTTTTCTCGCCTTTGAAGGTTTCAGAAACCAGGTATTTCACCAACGGGAAATGCTCCATCGCCACATTTAGCAGGCCGGGGATATCGTGCAGGCGCATGGCCTTCAGGTAATCAATGAATCCGCGCCCTTTTTCCAGAACGGGCTTGAACGAAGCAAAGGGGCCAAACAGCAAATAATGCCGGCCGTCAGCCACCCGCAGGTCCAGATGAGGTACGGACATAGGGGGTGCACCAACTTCCGCCTTGCCATAGGTTTTTGCGCGATACTGGCGAGCCTGCTCTTCGGTGATTTCCGCCTGCAGAAAACGCCCGCCCACCGGAAAACCAGTAAACCGCCGGGCAAACGGCAAATGACTTTTCTTGAGAATGGGGAAGGCACCCCCGCCCGCGCCAACAAACAGTATGTCGGCTCGATGCTGAACGGCAGCGCCCCGGGTTTGTGTTTCTACCAACCAGCTCCCCGCTGGGTTTCGGTGCACCCGCTTTACATGGACGCCATACTCGACTTTTACGCCCAACTGCTTCGTCGCGTATTCCGCCATCTGTTCAGTCAGGGCACCAAAATTCACATCGGTTCCCGTTTCCACAACGGTCGCTGCCATTTTTTCATTCCGGGGCCGGCCGTCCATGGTGTAGGGAATCCAGCTCTTGATCTCGTCAAACTCCTCGGAAAAGCGCATGCGCTCAAAAAAATGGTGAGCGGACATTTCCTTGAAGCGTAGCTTGAGTTCCTCGATGGACGGCTCGGAGACCAGAGTGCAATGGCGGGTCTGGTTGATGAAGCTTGTGGGGTCTTTTATCGCCCCTTTTTGTATCAGGTAGGCCCAGAACTGCTTGGCAACGTTGAACTGGGCGTGAATCTTCAAGGCCTTCTCCACCGAGATCACCTCGCCATCCACCGGCGTATAGTTGAGCTCGCAGTTGGCCTCGTGGCCTGTGCCGGCATTGTTGAAAGACCAGGAGTTGCCCGCGCCTGGGCTGTCCAGTCGCTCCAGAATGGTGATGTCCAGCTCGGGCGCCAGTTCTTTCGCCAGGGTGGCAAAAGTGGTTCCCATAATTCCTGCACCTATCACAATCACATTCATATGCCTTGCCCGCCCAAGTCCGTTTACTGAAGCTATTCAATAGAGTACCTGTACTGACGTTAGCATGCTTGCGGCAAACACGGAAAATTCATCGGTGTGGCACAGTTAAATAAAAATCCACGTTTTGGGTCTACCCGAGACATGCAGTTTACGTTAAGGTAAAGGCAAGCCTGAAATGATCCACACCAGATTCCCCCAGGTTGTCTACAATGACATTAACGACACGCCCACAAGGCGTGTTTTGTTTCCTCAGGCCAATACCCCAGGAAGAGGACTATGACAACAACAAAACCGAAAGTTGTGTATTCCCCCTCGTTTACCGATGGTGCGGAATTCCGCATTCCCACGTTCAAGCTCCTGAAGCAGGACGGCAAGCTCTATAAGAGTGCCAAGGCGCCGGATCTCGATAAGGATAAAGCCCTTCGCATCTACCGGGCCATGGTCACCACCCGGATTCTCGATGAGCGAATGCTGGCAGCCCAGCGCCAGGGTCGTCTGAGCTTCTACATGCAGTGCACCGGTGAAGAAGCCGCTGTGATTGGCAGCGCCGCCGCGCTGGATGATAACGACATGATCATGGCGCAGTACCGGGAACAAGGCGCCCTCGCCTATCGCGGTTTTTCCATCGACGAATTCATGAACCAGCTTTTCGGCAACGAGCTTGATTACGGCAAGGGCCGCCAGATGCCCGTGCACTATGGCTCGAAAAAGCTGAACTACATGACCATCTCATCGCCCCTGGCCACCCAGATTCCCCAGGCCACCGGCTATGCCTACGGTCAGAAACTGGCAGGAGACGGCCACTGCACCATCACCTATTTCGGCGAAGGCGCCGCTTCCGAGGGTGACTTTCATGCCGCCCTGAACATGGCCGCGGTCCATCGGGTGCCGGTTATTTTCCTGTGCCGGAATAACGGTTATGCCATTTCCACGCCAGCAGCCGAACAGTTTGCAGCCGACGGCGTGGCACCAAGGGCCTACGGCTACAAGATGGACGTTATCCGGGTAGACGGTAACGACGTACTGGCCATGTACGCAGCCACCAGTGCCGCCCGGGAACTGGCGGTTAAACACAATCGCCCGGTATTGATCGAGGCCATGAGCTACCGCCTTGCGGCCCACTCCTCCTCCGACGACCCGTCGGGTTATCGCAGCAAAGACGAGGAAGCGGTATGGCGCGAGAAAGACCCGATCCTGCGCATGCGCCTGTGGCTGGAAAGCAAGAAATGGTGGAGTGAGGACGACGAAAAACAATTTCAGGAAAATATGCGCCGGGAAGTGCTGGAAACCATGAAGCGGGCCCAGAAGCGTCCGCCACCAGCCCTCGAAACCCTGGTTACCGATGTCTACGACGAAGTACCTCCCATGCTGGCCGAGCAGTTTGAAAAACTGAAGGCCCACATTCGTCGATATCCGGATGAGTACCCAAAGAGCGCCGAACACGTTAAGGGAGGAGCGTGATATGACCAAGATGAATATGCTCCAGGCCATCAACAATGCCCTGGATACCGCCATGGCGGCCGATGAGAAAGTGTTGTGTTTCGGTGAGGACGTGGGCGTTTTTGGCGGCGTGTTCCGCGCTACCAGTAATCTTCAACAGAAATACGGCAAGTCCCGCTGTTTCAACACACCGCTGGTGGAACAGGGCATTATCGGTTTTGCCAACGGCCTGGCCGCCCAGGGCTCTGTGCCGGTGGCGGAAATTCAGTTTGCCGACTACATTTTCCCGGCCTTCGACCAGATCGTGAACGAATCGGCGAAATACCGCTATCGCTCGGGTAACCTCTTCAACGTCGGTGGACTGACCATTCGCGCGCCCTATGGCGGCGGCATTGCCGGCGGCCTCTACCACTCACAGTCCCCGGAAGCCTATTTCGCCCACACCCCGGGCCTCAAGATTGTGGTGCCGCGCAACCCACACCAGGCCAAGGGGCTGCTGCTGGCTGCCATCCACGATCCCAACCCGGTACTGTTCTTTGAGCCCAAGCGCCTCTACCGGGCGTCCGTGGGCGAAGTGCCAGATGAAGATTACCGCCTGCCCCTGGGTGAAGCGGAAATCACCAAGGAAGGCACCGACGTGACCATTCTTGGCTGGGGCGCCCAGATGGACGTGATTGACCAGGCGGTTGAGCGCGCTGAGAAGGAAGGCATTTCCTGTGAGGTGATTGACCTTCGTTCCATCCTACCCTGGGATGTGGAAACTGTGGCCAACTCGGTGCTCAAAACCGGGCGCCTGGTGATCACCCACGAAGCGCCGCTCACCGGCGGCTTTGCCGGCGAAATTGCAGCGACCATTCAGGCGCGCTGCTTCCTGTACCTGGAATCTCCCATTGCGCGGGTTACCGGGATGGACACCCCCTTCCCGCTGGTGCTGGAAAAAGAGCACTTGCCGAATCACCTGAAGGTCTACGAGGCCATCAGGGAAAGCGTAGAATTCTAGGCGGATATCAGGACAGGAGAACAAGCATGAGTGATTTTATTCTGCCCGATATCGGCGAAGGTATCGTGGAATGTGAACTGGTCAAATGGTTGGTAGCCGAAGGCGACGTCATCGAGGAAGACCAGCCGGTGGCTGAAGTAATGACCGATAAGGCACTGGTGGAAATACCCGCTCCCTACAAGGGCCGGGTTACGCGTCTCTATTACAAGGAAGGCGATATCGCGAAGGTGCATGCGCCACTGTTCGAGCTCGTGGATGAAAGTGACGATGCCGGGGCGCAGGCACAGGCTAGCACTGCAGAACCATCCCAGGTAAAAGCCGCGCCAGAAACTGAAGCCCAGCCGGAACCCGCACAAAGCGGGGAAGATAATGCGACTGAAGACTTTATTTTGCCGGACATCGGCGAAGGTATTGTCGAGTGCGAGGTGGTTGAATGGCGCGTGGCCGAGGGCGATGAGATCGAAGAAGATCAGCCGGTGGTGGACGTCATGACCGACAAGGCCATGGTTGAAATCACCGCCCCCAAGGCCGGCCGAATCACCAAGCTCTACCATGAGCAGCAATCCATGGCGCGGGTGCATTCACCGCTGTTTGCATTCATCCCGCGGGATCGCGAAGACGCCCCTCAGCCAAAGACTGAATCCAGGCCGTCGGCGGACGCCGCGCCTGCAAAAGCCACACCGGTGGCAACCGGCAATCGGGCCCGGATTCCGGCAAGCCCTGCGGTACGTCGGCTGGTGCGCGAGCACGAGCTGAACCTGAGCGATATCGCGGGTTCCGGTAAGGATGGTCGGGTACTCAAGTCAGATGTTCTGGCACACCTGGAGCAGCCCAAATCAGATTCCAGCGCCAATGACCGCCAGGTTGAACACAGCGCGGCGCCACGCCGCCACGCAGACGGCGATCAGCAAGTTCGAGTGGAACCGATCAAGGGCATGAAAGCGGCCATGGCCCGGACTATGGTTCAGTCGGCAACCACCATTCCTCACTTTATCTACAGTGAGGATATTGATGTAACCGACTTGCTCAAGCTTCGGGAGCAGCTGAAGCCGGAGGCCGAAGCCAAAGGCACCCGGCTCACGCTCATGCCATTCTTTATGAAAGCCATGGCCCTGGCTGTTCAGGAATACCCGGTACTGAACAGTCAGTTGAACGAGGATGTGACCGAAATCCGCTACCTGCCCCACTGCAACATCGGCATGGCGGTAGATGGCAAGGCTGGCCTGGTGGTGCCCAACGTCAAACACGTTGAACAGCTCACCCTGCTGGGTATTGCCGAGGAAATCGCACGGTTGACTGAAGCCGCCCGTTCCGGCCGCGTGAGCCAGGATGACCTCAAAGGCGGCACGATCACCATTTCCAATATCGGCGCATTGGGCGGCACCTACGCGGCGCCCATCATCAACGCACCGGAAGTGGCGATTGTGGCGCTGGGCCGCACCCAGAAACTACCGCGTTTCGATGCCAATGGTCAGGTGGTTGAGCGAGCGATCATGACGATCAGCTGGGCCGGCGATCACCGCATTATTGATGGCGGCACCATCGCGCGGTTCTGCAATCTCTGGAAGAGCTATCTGGAGTCGCCCCAGACCATGCTGTTACATATGGGCTAACGGGCTGTGATGGAGCAGGAAAAGCATCTTCAGCAATTCTATATACCGGAAGAGCAGTCGATCTACCTGCTCAGTCACGATGATGCCAAGAAGCTCAAGGACTGGGTGGCGCTTTGCGTTGCCCAGCTCCGCCAACTGGGTTACCGGGATGTTGAACTGATTGGCAAGGGCGCCTATGGGTTTGTGTTTGCCGGCCGCTTTCCCGGCCTGGATACACCGGGCCCGGAGCATGTGTTCAAATTCACCCGCATCAACCTGCCCCAGCACCTGCAGGATCGCCTGGAAGACGAAGCCTTCATTCTGGAGCAGGTGCATCACCCCAGAGTGCCGCGACTGATCGCCTTCCAGCGCGCCAACAACCAACCTATCCTGGTCATGGAGCGAGCCGCGGGGCTCAATCTGGAAGAAGTCTCCCTGCAGGAAGGCCGCCTGAAGCCCCGACTTGTTATTAGAATTGCGGACCAACTGGCAGATATTCTGCGCTGCCTGCGCCGGGAAAACGGGCCCGCCGGCCGCCCCATTGTTCACGGTGACATCAAACCGTCCAACCTGGTGTTTGACGCCCGCACTGAAAATATTGCGCTGATTGACTGGGGGTCTTCGGTGTTCGCCCAGCTGGATGCCAATCAACAGTTCGTCACGGCGAATGTGATGGAGCTGATGTCGGATAACCTTCAGCAGACCAATGCCAGACTGGGTGATGTCTATTTCATCGGCGAGGAGCAGCTGAATGGCGGGCTCTCCTCGCCCCGCTTTGATGAACAGGGCGCCGCCGGAACCCTGTACGCCCTCGCCTCTGCACAATCCTGTCGATTCGGCCACCGGGCTATTCCGGCCACGTCTCTGGGGCTGCCCATGGAATTTGCCCGTATGCTCGATGGCATGTTGGCGCCCGACCCGGAGACTCGCCGCAAGGCTGGTGATTACTACTTGCGGGAAATGCCCCGAATGGCCCGCACGGTCATGATTGACCTGCCGGAACGGCCAACCACTCCGCAGGTACCGGTGTGGGTTCGGGCATCCGGGCAGGAAATTGATACCGTGGTATACAGTTCCCGGAAGTCGTTTTTGCGGGAGGAAGGCGCGCCGGAGACCCTGAATGATGTCAACGATGTCCAGCTCGACCGCTACTACAAGAACTTCATGCAGGGCATGGGGGAAACCGAGAAAGCGTTTCTGGCGGCGGTCAGTCGGCTCGGGCGCTACCCCGTAGAAGGTGGCCTGGCGGTACGCTGGGAAACCGACGGCATCTATATCGATACCTCTCTGAACCTGCATGATCCGACGTTGAAATCGGCCTTTGTCCAGGCTGTCAACAATATGGTGTACCTGGCCCAGGCCATCTACCGCAAAGGGATATTCAAAAGCTGCCTGTTCAACGCCCGTAACACCCTGCACATTGATCGTGAAGATCCGGGCCAGCCGTTTCTGGTCTCCCCCGGCATGAATCTACACTACGAAGTGAGCGCAGCGCCGGAAGTGGAAGATGAAAGCCGCGTGCATTCCTATTTTGAGGATGGCCCCGACCCGGAAGAATTCCTGGTATTACCCGAGACGATTATCCGGGCACTGGAACGGTTGAACGACATTCACCACACCGGAATGATCATCTTCGAAGCTCTGCCCCGGCACCTGAAGATCCACAGCCATTACCGGTTGCTGGACCCCGAACGGGAGGCGGAATTCCGGGCGCTGCTGGGCGAGATCCTGTCTGCGGTGGAGCAGATCACCGGGCTTGGCGTGTCGGGATATATGAAGATGCCCTACAAGGACACCCGTTTTTTCCCCCACATCGAGCGGCTACCCGACCGGTACTACCCCCGAAACCCGAGAACCTAGAACCTAGAACCGAGAACGTTAGCTGATCGCCCCGAAATGCTGGCGCCGGGCGCGAACCACGTCGGCCATAATCGACAGGGCAATCTCGGCCGGTGTCTTGCTGCCGATATCCAGCCCCACCGGCATATGGATGCGTTGAATCTCGGCCTCGGTGAGCCCACCACTGCGCTTCAACCGTTCCGCCCGGGCTTTCGACGTGCTCATTGAGCCCATGACGCCGATATAGCCCGCTGGTGTTTTGACCGCGGCCATCATCGCCAGGTCATCAATCCGTGGATCGTGCGTGGTGGCCACCACGGCTGTCGAGGGTGTGCAGGCACCGTCTTTGCCGAGGTATACCGAGGGCAGCTGGGGAATAAACTCGACACCTTCGGGCAAATTGAGGGTGCTTGTAATGTCTTCCCGTGGGTCGCAAATCACCACCTCATAACCCAGGCTCAGAGCAAACCGGGCGCAGGCGTCCGCTACGGTTGAATATCCGGCCAGGATCAATCGAGCCACAGGTGCGACGACAATCTTTATGGTCTCGCTTCCCTGCTCCCATATCACCCGGCTACCGTGATCATGGGCGGGGTGCAGACTTGTGTGGCCATGAGCCAGGCTTACCTCCCGCTCCAGGGCTTCACCATTTGAAAGCCCTTGCAGCAGTGTCCGCAGCTGATCGATAAAATAAGTCCCCGGAGACCGCTTTTCCACTAGCACTTCCAGCACCCCCCCGCAGGGCAGCTTCACCCACGGATTCCCGCTATCCTGGCTGGGGCCGCCATAGCGAAGGACAACGGTTGGTAGGGTATATTCCCCGCTCACCAGCCGATGCAGAAAATCCTCTTCCACACAGCCGCCCGACAGTGAACCAAAATGCGCCCCGTCGGCTTTAGCCACCATCATCGCTCCAGGTTCCCGGGGTGAAGAGCCGAACGTGGACAGCACAGTGCATAGCCAGATCGTGTGCCCCTGCTCCAGCCAGTCAATGGCCTGCTGTATAACGCGATAATCGAGATTTTGCATGCTTGGTCTGCCAAAACTGCCGGGGGTGCTCTGCCCGTTCTGTGCATGATGGGTTGTGACAATACCAGCAACCTCCGCAACATCCTACGGGCACCTTGCGCCAACTTGTTAACCACTTCATAGGCGCAACTATTAATCCCTGATACCGTGAAGACACTCGGTAACAATATGTAAACAACAATACCAAAGAGCCTCTGGAGGGATTCGCCATGAAACGCTCACCGTTGCAGGGACGCCGCAAAACCGCCGCGCAAAGTCTGGCCGTTGTCTCAAGCATTGCCATCTGTGGCTGGGCCCAGGCAGCCTCTCCCACCCATACCGTCTTTGCTGCGGAAAATGCGCTTTATGGGTCCGGTTACGATATCGGCACGGCCGACGGCTGGATAGACGCCAAGCTGCGAACTGCCATTCGTCAGTATCAGTCCGATCGCCCAGAGCTCTCAGCAAGCGGAAATCTGGATTCAGCCACGCTCAAATCCCTTGGTGTGGAGGCGGCTCCGGCCCTGACGATCCAGAGCAACTCTGTGGCTTCCCGGTCTGCTGCACGTGACCAACTTGGGCTTACGACAAATGCCCGCTCTCCCGCCCGTTCCGTTGCCGCTGTCGCACCAGAGCCCAAGCCGGAACCAGCCCCCGAAGTTCAGGATCCTGAACCGGAAACAGTCGAGCCGGAGGTCGTGGATACTGCGGAACCGCAAGAAAATCAGGTGGCGGCCCTGGAGCTGGCAGAGCAATCGGCCCCAGCAGAAAACCCTGAACCAAACCTGGTTGAAAGCCAAACAGAACAGCGTGTTACTGAAACTTCTTCATCCGTTTCCGAAAGTAGTCAAGCGCCAGCCACCACAGTTCAAGAGTCGGCAGAAGTTGTCGAGGTGGTCGCTGGTGATAACGAAGAGCTGATCGCCCAATTGCCTACCGAGCCCACCGCAGCGGGCCCGGACGAGCCGCTCGCCGTTGAGGAAGAGTCCGAGCTTTCGGAAACGGAGCCGGCACAAGAGGTTGTTGTCGCAAAAACGACCGAGCCAGAACCCGTGATTGTCGATGCACCAGCGGCGAACGCCAGCGAACCGGTTGCAAACCAGGAAACGAAAACAGAACCGCGCCCTCAGAGCAGCGGCGGTTTCTTCTCCTGGCTATTTGATTTCTTTTTCGGCTGGATAGCCTGATTTTGAAGGCGGCAGGCTCAGTCCTGCCGCTTCATGCGTTCCACATCAGCTTTCGCATCTCTCAGGAAGGATTCAACCGTCTCTCCGGGCAGCAGTAATTGCTGTTCGATCATCGAATCCCGCCAGTCTGATTCTTCAAAGATGCAGCGATACTCGTTGGGAAATTCCACATACAGGCGCTTGAAGTACTCCCGCGCGAGCACCTTGTTGGGTTCCTTGCGGCGCGACTGCAGGACTGCCATGTTGTACAGGGCACCGGCCCGGATGCGATCCGGCTGGCTTTCATCCTGATAGATCTTATCCAGTCGGCCCAGCACTTCCTTCAAACCGGTTAACCGGTATTCTTTGAGAATCTCCGCCGCAGACTCCATTACCCGGTCCTCACCGTGCCTGCACGGAGAATTGGCGTGGTCCTCAACGTATTGATCCACCGCCCGCTCTACTTCATGGCGATGCTTATGGTCCTGCTTCTGTTCATACACAAAGCCGGTGCCCACGCCGGTGGCAATGGTGCCCGGCATACAACCGCTGACCAGGCCCGAGCCCAGCGCGATTGCGCTCACCAGCCACACAGCTTTGAGAGATTGCGTGTTTGTCATCTGGTCATCCCTGATGGAGTGGAATACGTAGGTTACAATTGAAATGTGCTGAGTTACACAAGGTAACTGTCCTGCCGCGGCAGAACCGTGATCCTTGTTCTAAAACTGAAAAGGAGTGAACGAATGGCCAATACCAAAGCATACGCCGCCACTGCACCGGATTCCGGCCTGGCCCCCTACGCCATTGATCGCCGGGAGCTCCGTGCAGACGACGTTGCGATCGAGATCGACTACTGCGGTGTCTGCCACAGTGACCTCCACACCGTTGAAAATGATTGGGGTGGCTCAAAATATCCGGTCATTCCGGGCCACGAAATCGTTGGCCGGGTCACCGCCGTTGGGCCGGAGGTCGGTCACTTCAAAACCGGCGACCTAGTGGGCGTGGGCTGCATGGTAGACAGCTGTCGCAGTTGTTCCGCCTGCGACTCCGGCCTGGAGCAGTACTGTATTGAAGGCTCCACCATGACCTACGGCAGCCTGGACCGCCACGATGGCTCGGTCACTCACGGCGGCTATTCCGAGCGGATTGTTGTCAGCGAACGCTTTGTCGTCCGGGTGCCGGAAAAGCTCGACCCGGCCAGTGCGGCTCCCATTCTGTGCGCAGGCATCACGACCTATTCCCCCCTCAAGCACTTCAAGGTCAGCAAAGGCCACAAGGTTGGCGTGCTGGGCATGGGTGGTCTGGGCCACATGGGCGTGAAATTCGCCAAAGCGCTGGGTGCCGAAGTCACTATCTTTACCCGTTCCGAAGCCAAGGTGGCGGAAGCGAAGAAGCAGGGCGCGGACCACGTCATCATCTCCACCGACAAGGAGCAGATGAAAGCCGCCGCCGATTCTTTCGATTTTCTGCTCGACACCATTCCGGTGGCCCACGATCTCAATCCGTACCTGAAATGCCTCAAGTACGACGGCACGCATATCCTCGTGGGTTTGCTCACACCAATTGAGCCCGCCCTTCAGGCCGGCCTGCTGGTGACCAAGCGCCGTGTGGTGGCTGGTTCTCTCATTGGTGGTATGCCGGAAACCCAGGAAGTTCTGGATTTCTGCGCTGAGCACGACATTACCTGCGATATCGAGATGCTGGATATCCGAAACATCAACGAAGCCTACGTTCGCATGAAGAAAGGCGATGTAAAGTACCGCTTCGTCATTGATATGAAAACGTTGAAAGAAGGCTAGTCTCCCTCCCCTTGCCCGGGTGACCAATGTGTCGCCCGGGCAGTCTTTGACAATCCGCTAATAACCAATCCGGTTGCAAAGGTTTAGCATGGGTCTATCGTTACCCTATAAACCCCTGGAAATTGTCCATGACCTTTGCACGCATTGCCGGAACCGGTTCCTATCTGCCGGACAACATCGTTACCAATCGCGACCTGGAACAGAAGGTGGAAACCTCTGACCAGTGGATTCGCGAACGCACCGGTATCGAGCAACGGCATATTGCCCTGCCCGGACAAAGCACGGTGGATCTTGCTGAGCAAGCGGCCCTGAAGGCCATTGAAGCCGCCGGTATTGAAACTACCGATATTGATCTGATTGTTTTTGCCACCACCACGCCAGACAAGGTATTCCCCAGTTGCGCCTGTATCCTGCAGGCCCGGCTCGGCATTCAGGGCTGCCCTGCCTTTGATATCCAGGCAGTATGCAGCGGTTTTGTCTATGCCCTGGCCACCGCAGAGAAGTTCATCCGTACCGGTTCAAGCAAGAAGGCGCTGGTGATTGGCGCCGAGGTGTTTTCCAGGATTCTGAACTGGGAAGACCGCACCACCTGCGTGCTTTTTGGTGACGGCGCCGGTGCGGTTGTGCTCGAGGCCAGTGAGGAGACCGGCATTCTGTCTACTCATCTGCACGCCGATGGCCGGTATGAGGAGTTACTGCACGTACCCTGCGGTATCGCTAACGATTTTGATGCGGTAAAAGCCGGCCAGGCGTTTGTGGAAATGAAAGGCAACGAAGTCTTCAAGGTGGCGGTGAACACGCTCGGCCGGATTGTCGATGAAACCCTGGAAGCCAACCAGATGCAGAAATCCGAGATCGACTGGCTGGTTCCGCACCAGGCCAACTTGCGGATTATCGCTGCCACGGCCCGAAAGCTGGATATGCCTATGGATCAGGTGGTGGTGACCGTCAATCGTCATGGCAATACGTCGGCGGCATCCATCCCGTTGGCGCTGGATGAAGCCGTCCGCGATGGTCGAATCCAGCGTGGACAGGTAGTTCTGCTGGAAGCCTTTGGCGGCGGCTTCACCTGGGGGTCGGCACTGCTACGCTACTAATTACTGGCCCCTATATGCCAAGCAAGCCTTTTAATATTTATTTTTAATATTTTTCGTTCTTAAAACCTTTTGTTAGATTGCTCCTCAGATTAGAACCATCATTCTGAGGAGCTCGTTATGAAGCAACTGTTCAAGGGAATCGCGCTCGGCGCCGCCCTGCTCTCCGCCCAACCGGTACTGGCTGCAGACCGGGAGCTGCTCAACACCTCTTACGACATCGCTCGCGAACTGTTCGCTGCCTACAACGAAGAGTTCAAAAAGCACTGGCAGGAAAAAACCGGCGAAACGGTCGAAATCAAACAGTCCCACGCAGGTTCATCCAAGCAGGCGCAGGCCATTATCCAGGGCCTGAAAGCGGATGTTGCGACGTTCAATCAGGTAACCGACATCGACATCCTGCACCAGCGCGGTCGCCTGATTCCTGAAGACTGGGCCGATCGCCTGCCGAACAACAGCTCGCCCTACTACTCAACCATGGCGTTCCTGGTACGCGAGGGTAACCCAAAGAATATCAAGAACTGGGACGACCTTGTTCGCGAAGACGTTCAACTGGTGATGCCGAACCCGAAGACCTCCGGTAACGGCCGTTACACCTACCTTGCCGCTCTGGGCTACGCCCAGGATCAGTTTGGCGACGATCAGGAAAAAATTGATCAGTTCATGGCGGACCTGCTTGGTCAGGTACGCGTTTTTGACAGCGGCGGCCGTGGTGCTACTACCACATTCGTTGAGCGCGGCATTGGCGATGTACTGCTGACTTTCGAATCTGAGGTTCTTAACATTGCAGACCGTTTCGAAAACGGTGAATACGTGGCAGTTACGCCGAAGGTAAGCTTCCTGGCCGAATTCCCGGTGACCTGGATTGACGACTACGTTGAACAGAATGGCACCGCCGAGCTGGCCAAGGAGTACCTGGAGCACCTCTATACCGAAGACTCCCAGCGCCTGCTGGCAGGCTTCAACTACCGTGTTCACAACGACGCCGTGAAAGCCGAGAATGCCGATCGCTTCCCGGAACTGAAACTACTGTCCATTGAAGAGATTGCCGGTGGCTGGGAAAACGCCATGAGTACCCATTTCAGCAGTGGCGGCAAGCTGGACCAGTTGCAGCGGCGCCGGTAAGAGCAAGCCATGCCCACCTCCGCTCAAGCAGGCGTCGCCCCAGTGCGGCGCCTTGGTCGTCGTAACAAACGGGTATTGCCGGGGTTCGGTCTGAGCCTCGGCATTTCGCTGTTTTTTGTCAGCCTGGTGTTACTGCTTCCGATGACAGGACTGGTCGTCGAAACCTCAGGCATGACCTGGGACCAGTTCTGGTTCACCATCACCGATCCGCGCGTGGTGGAGTCCTACAAGGTCACGTTATGGACGGCCCTCGCGGCCTCTCTGTTCAATGGCCTTTTTGGGCTGCTGCTGGCCTGGGTCCTGGTTCGTTATGAATTTCCGGGCAAGCGGATCGTTGACGCTGTGGTGGACCTGCCCTTTGCCTTGCCGACTGCCGTCGCCGGCATCACCCTGGCAACACTGTTTTCCCAGAATGGCTGGTACGGCCAATGGCTGGCCAAAATCGGTGTGGAGGTTGCGTTTACGCCGCTGGGCATCGTGGTGGCCATGGCTTTCACCAGTATCCCGTTTGTGGTGCGTACGGTGCAGCCGGTGCTTGAGGAGCTGTCGCCAGCCGATGAAGAAGCCGCCGTTAGCCTGGGGGCGTCTGACGGGCGCGTGTTCCGCAAGGTTATATTCCCATCACTCTGGCCCGCCCTGGTGACCGGAATCGCATTGTCCTTCACGCGGAGCCTGGGAGAATTTGGTGCGATTATCTTTATCGCCGGCAACACGCCCTATGTCAGCGAAGTCACCAGCCTGATGATCTTCATCCGTCTTCAGGAGTATGACTACGCGGCCGCCAGTGCTATCGCATCGCTGGTGTTGCTGGCCTCGCTGATTCTGCTGTTCTCCATCAACCTCTGGCAGGGTCGCTACCTGCGCAGGCTGGAGGGTCGATAAATGGCTGCGCAAAACCGCCGTATTGGTGACCAACCCTGGGTGCGCCGCAGCCTGATCGGGCTAGCCCTCTCGATCACCCTGATCATGCTGGTCATCCCGGTCGTGGTGATCTTTACGCAGGCGCTGAGCACAGGCTGGAGCGCATTTGCCGGCAATGTCCTGGATGAGTACACCCTGGATGCCATCGGCCTGACTCTGTTTGTGGCCGCACTCACGGTGCCGCTCAACCTTGTCTTCGGGACAGCCCTCGCCTGGTCTGTCACTCGGTTCCGTTTTCCAGGGCGCAAGCTGTTGATCACCTTGATCGATATTCCATTTGCGGTGTCACCGGTCGTTGCCGGTCTGCTGTATCTGTTGCTCTATGGCCGCAACGGCTGGCTGGGCAGCTGGTTAAGCAATTACGACGTTCAGTTGATGTTTTCATGGCCCGGCATCGTGATGGTAACCGTGTTCGTAACCTGCCCGTTTGTGGCCAGAGAACTGATCCCGCTGATGCAGCAGCAAGGCAGCGAGGAAGAGGAAGCCGGCGTGGTGCTGGGTGCTTCCGGCTGGCGGATCTTTCGCAAGATCACACTGCCTAATATCAAGTGGGCCCTGATCTACGGGGTGGTGCTGACCAACGCCCGCGCAGTGGGCGAATTCGGTGCGGTCTCAGTGGTATCTGGGAATGTTCGCGGAGAAACCAATACCTTACCGCTGCATGTTGAACTGCTTTATCAGGATTACAACATTGTCGGGGCTTTTGCCAGCGCTTCGCTGCTGGCCGGTATCGCCATCCTGACACTGATTGCAAAAGCATTTGTCGAATGGCGTCAGTCCCGAGCTGAACACGCGACGCCCGAAGAAGGAGGTGCGTGACATGAGTATCACCATTGACCAGATCAACAAGAACTTCGGAGGATTTCAGGCACTGAAGAATGTGTCTCTGGATATCCCCGAAGGCCAGCTCACTGCCCTTCTCGGCCCCTCTGGTTCCGGCAAAACCACTTTGCTTCGGATTATTGCCGGGCTGGAGTCGTCGGATTCCGGCCGCATCCTGTTCGGTGGTGACGATGTCAGCCAGTTACACGTTCGCGACCGCAACATCGGGTTTGTGTTTCAGCATTATGCACTGTTCCGGCACCTGACCGTTGCCGAGAACATCGCGTTCGGCCTGGAGTCGCTCCCCAAAAAGCAGCGCCCCTCGAAACCGGAAATCCGCCAACGGGTGGCCAAGCTGCTGGAAATGATTCAATTGCCGGAACTGGCCAAACGTTATCCGGCGCAGTTGTCTGGTGGTCAGAAACAGCGTGTTGCGCTGGCCCGGGCACTGGCAACCCAGCCTCGTATTCTGCTGCTGGATGAGCCCTTTGGCGCCCTGGACGCCAAAGTCCGAAAGGACTTGCGCCGCTGGCTGCGTGCCTTGCACGACGAATACCATTTCACCAGCATTTTCGTGACCCACGATCAGGAAGAGGCGCTGGAGCTGTCAGACCAGGTGGTGGTTATGAGTCAGGGTCAGGTGGAGCAAGTGAATTCACCGACCGGACTGTATGCCCGACCTGAAAGCCGTTTCGTCTTCGACTTCCTGGGCCACGTCAACGTGTTGTCGGGTTTGGTGAAAGGTCAGAAGCTGGTTCAGGGCGATGCCTGGGTATCCTTGCCGGGGATTCGCCAGGATCAGGAAGCCCAGCTCTACCTGCGCCCCCACGAGGTTCAGCTGTCCCGATCCCCCGCGGCCAAGGCCCGCCTGCCGTTGCGCATTGAGGCCATCAGCCTGATCGGCTCGGAAGTGCGTATTGAACTTGCCCCGGAAGGCTGGCAGAGCGATGAAATCTGGGAAATCGGCATGAGCCATGCGGAGTTTGCGCGCCAGAACCCCACCCGTGGTGAGCTCTGGTACGCGGTACCAGACGTTGGCCACCTCTTTGTCGCCGACAGCGTTCAACCGAGAACGATCGACTGGCAATACACCGAGGCGGCCAACGCCAGCAATATGTGACGGGCGGTCAGGTGGCTACCCACCTGCCGTCGTCGTAACGCAGAGTCTGGTCGCCATCCACTCGGTGCAGCCAGAGCCATCGATTCTCCACCAGAGCCCGGACATCCGCGTTACCCCGGATCACCGCTTCAATGCGTTCCGCCGGAGCGTCAACTACCACCGCAAGGCGCATCGGCTCGTGGCGCCAGTGCTCACCGTCGAACACCGACTGCAGCGGCAGCCCGATCTTGAGATCGACTCCATTTCCTTCGATCACGCCCAGGTTGCCGCCAACGACCGAGTGCAGCAATTTGTTGCCAGCACCGAAGATATCCGGCCTCGCAACGGAACCGAAATACTGCAGGTTGATCCAGTTTGCCACCACCATGGGCGCAGACATCAGCAGAGTCAGAACCTCTCCGGATGGGTCCTGCGACGGATCATAGTCGTGCAGGAAGCAGCGCCCCCCGAGATCCAGAGAGCGAGTAAGTGAGCGCGGGCCGATCACCATCCCGGCATTGTTGGCCAGGCCCCACTCCGGCCGCACCTCCGCCCAGTTGCGTGTCCGGCGCTTGAGTTCGGCGAGCAGGTCGTCATCGCTCTTGCCATTAAGCCCAAGACTGGTGGCTCGCTCTCTGCGACAGGCGCGCCCCGCCGTCTCAAGCTTCTCAGCCAGTGTGTTCAGTACCCGCTGGTGGCTGTCGGGCACCTGGTCCTGCCCGTAAATGGTTACCCGGTCTGTGACCGTGCAATGCTCAGCCGCCAGAGCAATGGTGCTTTCGGGCATAATGATGCCGCGCTCTGCCAGGCCCGCCCTCACCTGCCGGTCATTCAGCAACTCGGCAGCCACTCTGGCATTTACCCCTCCATTTTTGCCGCCACAGGCTCCGCAGGCCAGGCCGGCTTCGTTGGGGTTGTTGTCCGTATGGGCACCATGGCCCACCAGCAACAATACGCTAGCGAAGCCCTTGGTCAGAGACATCGCCCTTAGAAGACCTTCTGCCAGGTTTACCCGCTCCGGATCTGACAACGGATAACCGTCCACACAATGATGGAGCCTGCCAGGTTCCACTACTTCTGCTTTGGCAGAGTTTCTGTTCAGACTGTCGCGAACCAGTTTCCATGCCCAGGCAAGGCCGGTGGTTTCCACCAATGTGAATGTAGAAAGACTGGAGTACTTGGCCCGGCGTACGGACTCCCGAACCTGTTCGCGGCTGTCCAGTTTCCGGTCCAGCTCCCGATCCTCTGACGGGCTGCCCAGGGTTTCCGAGTATCTATACGCCGGCGCCAGCAGTCCGGGCAGCCGGGCTTCATCATCGGTTGGGCCATGCCGGTGGTGAACGATGGGCATGCCGAAAAAGCCGGCAACCCCCAGTGTTCTTACTTCGGGGTAAACCTGCTCCAGCTGTCGACGGATTACCTCAGATCTGACGTCGATACAGAAAGCAGCCTGAACTTCCGCCACGGTATCCGGTTCCGACGGCGGGTTCCGTTCACCGGAGCGGATGTTGTCGAGGAACCGGGACTGCCAGGCCAGCTCATAGGCCCGGTGCCAGACCCAGAGTGCCTGTTCATTACCGGAGGCCGGCGCCAGCTCGAACGCGTTCACATAGCGATTCTGCCAGCTATCACGCTCCCTCTCAGCCATGCGGGCCAGCGCATCGGCCTCATGAATGAGCCAGATGGTCGCCAGTTGGGCGCAAAACTGCTCGTTACCGCTTTCGTGCGAGTCACCCAGTGCTGCACGCCAGTCCACACCCCGGCACCAGGATGCCCAGCCCAGCAGCTGGCCGAGCAGGTGGTGAATCACCAGTGGGAGCTGCCGGCTACTGTAAGGCAGGTTCCTTGCCGCAGCTGCCGCAGCTTCCTGCCACGTAGGCTTCAGTAATACTTCTGCGCCCGCTTTTGCGGCCAGTGAGCGGCCAGACTGGCTATACCAGAACTGATACAGATCCTGCGATGTGCCGGAAACCCGCCAGCGATTCTGGCGCGTGTCGAAGTAGCGTGCACAGGTTCGCCCAATCTCATCCCGGACTGACACCAGGGCCGCATCCTGTTGACCCCGGTGGGCGTAACCAAGAGCGGACACAAATCCAGGCTGGGTTGGTGTGGCTCCAGAAAGTTGGGCCAGGAGCGCCTGGCCATCATCTTTCAAACCCGCTTCTCGGGCAGCTTGCTTCAAGTGGGGAAGCTGGATGCGGCCGCCATCCCAGGCTTCGCGATAGAAAGCCGGAGGCATCAACAGCCCGGCCCCGAACAGATTGTCCAGCTCACGGGAAACCTGTTCGACGGGCTTATTCCTGCTGCCCCACCAGGGGTTGACGGCAATCCAGCGATCCAGAGGCCAGATGGGCGCTATTCGTTCGCACGCTCCAGTGACCACCGCAGGAATAGCCTGTTCATGGGAAACGGGATTCGTAACAGGTGCGTTCATGATTTCTCTCCAGTCAGAACCCTGTGCCGGAGCCGGATATCGGCCGGTTTACTGTGGGCGTTAAGCCAACTTTGCGCCCAGCTTCGGGTCAGGCTTTCAAAGGGCTTGTCGAGATACAGCCCCTGGCTGAAGTGCCAATGGAGTTTCTGTGCCAGCATTCCCTGCGGGCGCGTGAAGAGCAACAGTGACAGCACAAACAGCACGGCCAGAACCAGCCAGGCGAACCATTCCGCAGTCACCGGCAATGCCACGTGAGCGGTCTGGGGCAACGCGGTGCTCAGCAGCCAGTTCAGTACCCCGTACAGGGGTACCAGGGCAACGGCCAACAACAACACGGTTACGCGGGCGCCTTTTTGGCTGGCGCCCGGCGTACCCAGAACGGCAGCGCCAACCGCGAAGACCAGCAAGGCCGCCAGCACCGGCTTGTGGGCAACCAGTTGCGGGGCCTGCCACAGCAGCCCGGCGGCCAGGCCAGAAGCCACCAGCGCGAGAACTACCTGAGCCTTGCTGATATGCTCCGAAAACGCGATCCGGGAAACCTTGACGGTACGGCCAACGGCCAGGAACGAGTGCGCCTTGTACAGGGAGTGGGCCAGCAGGTGCAGCAGGGCCAGAGTGTAGGCGCCCAGTGCAATCTCGAACAGCATGAACCCCATCTGGGCATTGGTTGACCAGACCAGACCATGTTTTGCGGAATTCTGGGTCATCATGGTGAACACGGCGACGATGGCGGTGCCGCCGCCAACAATCAGCAATGCCATGTGGCCGGCCGTGAAGCCCTCAAACACCGGGAACAGGCGCAGCCACAGGAAGCCGCCCAGGTTAACTACACCCGCATGCAGAAGCGCCGATACAGGGGTGGGCGCTTCCATCACGCGTATCAGCCAGCCGTGGAACGGAAGCTGAGCACACTTGAGCGCGGCAGCCACCGCCAGCAATATCGAAGCGATGGTCAGCGACTGGGATTCACGGCCGAGCTGGTCACCCAACGCGTAGATTTCGGGAATACGGAAGCTGCCGTAGTGATTCCAGATCAGCAGCACCGCGGCCAGAATGGCGGTATCGCCAAGCCGGCTGGCAATAAACTTCTGGGCCGCCGCCAGCCGAGCCTGAGGTCGTTCGGCGTACAGCGTCAACAACTGGTGCAATGACAGGCTTACGCCAACCCAGGCCCCGGCCAGGACCAGCAAGTGATCGGTAAACACCAGCACCAGTACACTGACCACCGTTGTGAGGAACCAGGGCAAAAAAGCATTGTAGGCAGGGTCACCACGGAGGTAATCCCGGGTGTAGCGAAGGATGACCCAGGCGATAAAACTGACCATCAGCGCCATCCACACCGCCAATCCGTCCGGGTAAAGCCCCAGTCGAATGCCGAGCTCCGGTAGACCGGTATCAAACACCAAACGGTCAAACAATAGGGTCGCACCAATAACCGCGGTTGCCAGCAGCAACAGCCGGAAGCCGGTTTCGGCCAGGCGCCAGCAATGGGCGAGTTTGAGAGAGTTTTTCGTCCAGTTGGCAAAACCAGCCAGCGCCAGCAGGGCAACAGGCAGGGCCAGCCAGGCCATCAACAGCACGAGCGAAGCAGTCGTGGTTAGTGTTGTCATGTTGGGCTCCTTCAGGTTCGCCTCTACTTTGCCGTTAATGCACTCATACATAAAATGGTTTATAAAGATCAAACCGTTCACTTTTAAAGAACAGATAAGGGCCCGCCATGCGCCTGAACTACCATCACCTTTACTATTTCTGGACCGTTGCGAGGACCGGGCACCTGACCCGCGCGGCAGAATCACTGCATATCTCTCAGTCCGCACTGTCCGGCCAGATACGAAAGCTGGAGGAAAGCCTTGGCTACGATCTTTTCGTCCGGGAGGGCCGGAGACTGCGCCTGTCCGAAGCCGGGCGGGTAGCTTTTACCTACGCCGAAGAGATATTTCGCCAGGGCGAGGAGCTGGAGGCGCTGTTTCGTACCGGGCGTCAGGCCAACCGGGAAACTCTGAAAGTCGGTGCGGTCGCAACCCTCTCCAGAAATTTTCAGGAAGGCTTCCTCCGGCCCCTGTTGGGACGAAAAGATCTGGAGCTCAAGCTGCAAAGCGGGAGCCTTGACGACCTTCTTCGCCGTTTATCAGCGCACCGACTCGATCTGATTCTGTCGAATCAGCCAGTACAAGGTGACGAAGAAACGCCCTGGCGCTCACGCCGTATAGCCCGCCAGTCGGTCGGCGTAATTGGGCCTCCGGGCAGTCAGGATGCCCCCAGCTTTCCCGATATCCTGCGCGACCGCCCTCTGATTCTGCCCGGGCCCGACAACAACATCCGTCAGGCCTTCGATCAGCTCTGTGAGCACCACCACATTCATCCCGTGGTGATCGCTGAAGTCGACGATATGGCCATGATGCGTTTGCTGACCCGCGACAGCGGGCACTACGCCATTCTGCCTCCGGTGGTGGTCCGGGATGAGCTGAGAAACGGCGAGTTGAAGGATTACGGCGCCCTGCCTGGCGTATTCGAAGAGTTCTACGCCATTCGTATCCGGCGCCAGTTTGAGTCGCCGGTATTACGGGAGCTGATGGCGCAGAAAGCGGAGGAGTTACTGACCTTTTCGGACAATCAATCTGGTTGATTCGGCCTATGTATTACGCAAACAGGCCGTTATAGTCGTTGGTGTACAACAATAACAAGGATTATCCATGGCCCACGCTCGCACCCGAAAACCCTCTGTTCTGATTATCGGTACCGGATTCGGCGGAATCGGTATGGCCATCAAGCTCAAGGAGGCGGGATTCACGGAACTGACCCTGCTGGAAAAGGCGAGCGGTGTGGGTGGGACCTGGCGTGACAACACATACCCCGGCGCGGCCTGCGATGTTCAGTCCCATCTCTACTCCTACTCATTCGAGCCCAAACACGACTGGAGCCGGAAATTCGGAGCCCAGCCGGAAATCCTCAAATACATGGAATCCTGTGTGCAAAAATACCGCCTGGAGCCTCACATCCGGTTCAATCAGGCGGTAGCATCCGCAACATTTGACGATCAATGTAACCAGTGGCGCGTGGTGACCGAAACCGGCGACACGTTTGGCGCCGATGTGCTGATTACCGCCACTGGCCAGCTGAACAGGCCAGCCATGCCGGACCTTCCGGGGCTCGAGACGTTTCAGGGCACCTGCTTTCATTCCGCCCGCTGGAACCACGATACCGAGCTTCGCAACAAACGCGTTGCGGTGATAGGAACCGGAGCCAGCGCGATCCAGTTCGTGCCGGAAATTACGCCGCTGGCCGGGCAGCTTGACCTTTACCAGCGTTCAGCCGCCTGGGTATTACCCAAGCCGGACCGGCCGTTTACCCGGCTTGAACAAACACTGTTTCAGAAGTTGCCGCTGTGGGATCGTCTCTACCGGGGCCTGATCTACTGGAAAAACGAATCCCGGGCACTGGCATTTACTCGTTTCTCCTGGATTCTGGATCTGTTCGCCAATCAGGCCCGAAAAGAAGCCCGCCGCTGGGTGACGGACCCGGATAAACTCGAACATTTGATCCCGGATTACCGCATTGGCTGCAAGCGAATCCTTATCTCCAACGACTGGTACCGGGCGGTAAATCAGCCCCACGTCAACCTGCTGACGGACGGCATCGCCCGCATAGACGAGACCGGAATTGTGTCTGGAACCGGCGAGCACCGGCCTGCAGACGTAATCATCTTCGGTACTGGCTTCCGGGCCAGCGAGTTTCTCTCGCCCATCCACATTACCGGCCGCGATGGTTTGGCACTGAATGAGGCGTGGGCCAACGGCAGCAAAGCCTTCAAGGGCATCTCGGTCAGCGGATTCCCCAATCTTTTCATGCTCTATGGCCCGAATACCAACCTGGCCCACAATTCAATTCTGTTCATGCTCGAATCCCAATACCGATACGTGCTAAGCGCCCTGGACGCGCTTTCACGCTATCCCGGTGCGGCTATGGATGTGCGGGAAGATCGCCAGAGCCGATACTGCCAGTTGGTTCAGCGCGGACTGGAAGGCAGTGTGTGGGATGCTGGCTGTAGCTCCTGGTACCTGGACGAGCATGGCCGTAACACCGTGAACTGGCCTGGATTTACCTTCAGCTACCGGTTCGCTACCCGATCGGTGGATACCGCGGACTACCAGTTCCTTGATCCGGTAAAAGCCTGAATCCCGCAGCGCGGAACCACCCAGCCAAGGTCTCTTGCACATTGTTTTCTAGAGGAGTTGAATTCAACAATTAAACATAGGATGATTGGATCACCATATCGAAGGATGATCCGTTATGCTGACACCAATCCGTAAAGGTTCGCTGGTCGAAACCGCTATTGAAAGTCTCCGAAAAACGATTGAGAGCGGAGAATGGCCGGTAGGTACTCGCTTACCCGTCGAGGCAGAGCTTTCGGAGGCTTTGGGCATCAGTCGCAATACAATCAGGGAAGCCGTGCGGGTTCTGGTGCACGTTGGCATGCTGGAAACCCGGCAGGGAGACGGCACTTACGTGCGCGCCAATCGGGATGCCGGAGAAACACTCCGGCGCATTGCCCGAAGCCAGCTGGCCGAACAGATTGAAGTACGGATTATGCTGGAGACAGAAGCGGCCCGCCTGGCGGCGAGGCGCCGCACCGATGCGGATCTCAAGGCCATGACCGAGGCCCTGGATGCGCGAGCGGCGGCCGGAGAGGCCATTGAAGAGCGTATCCGACACGATGAGTGGTTTCATCACTCGCTGGTACGTGCCTCCCACAACTCTGCCCTGATCGAACTCTACGATTACTTCTCTCACGCGGTCAGCCAGACCATCGAGCGCACTGAAATGGATTCAGACCTTCCGGAACCCAGCCAGGAAGATCACGAACTGCTGCTGGCGGCCATTCGCCGTAAAGACACGGACAAAGCGGAGGCGCTTTCCAGAGCGCTTTTGACGCCGAGTCTGAATGCCCTCAGTGGCAAGGAGTAAGCTGTGAATTTTCGGATAGACACCTTTACCCTGCTGTTACTCGGCGCCATTGTTCTTGCCTCGTTCCTGCCGGTAACGGGACAGGCAGCGGAAGCGCTCGCAACCGCGGGAACCATCGCGGTGGCTTTGCTGTTTTTCTTTCATGGGGCAGCCCTGTCCAGGCAACAAATCATCGATGGCGCCACCCACTGGCGGTTACATATTCTGATCACCGCCCTCACCTTCGTGTTTTTTCCCCTTGCTGTCCTGCCGGTCAATGGTCTGAGCTCTATTGCACCCGAGTGGATGCCCAAAGACCTGGGGCTGGGTTTTCTTTACCTGGGAGTGCTTCCATCCGCAGTATCTTCTTCGATTGCCTACACCGCCATGGCCCGGGGCAACGTACCGGCTGCCATCTGCAGTGCGGCAGCATCCAACGTGTTCGGCATGATGCTGACACCGTTCCTGTTGCTGCTTCTGGTATCCACCTCGGGCGCCAGAGAATTCTCTGTTGCCGAGGCATTGAAAGACATCGTGCTTCAGCTGCTGCTGCCATTTGCGGTTGGCCATGCCCTGCGTCCCTGGCTCGGCGGCTATCTGTCCCGCAATGAGTCACTGATGGCGCGCTATGACCAGTGCGTGATCTGGATCATCGTGTACTCGGCCTTCTCTCATTCCGTGGTCAGTGGCCTGTGGCAGAACCTTCCGATCCAGGCCATTGTCCTGGCCATTCTGATCTGCTTTGGCTTGCTGGGGCTGTTTATGCTGATAGCACGATTGATGGTGCGAAAGCTGGGGTTCAGCCTGGAGGATGAGGCCGCGGTGGTGTTCTGCGGCTCCAAGAAGAGCCTGGCATCCGGCTTGCCGATGGCCAAAGTGCTGTTCTCTGGCCATCCCGGGTTTGGCATGATCGTGTTGCCAATCATGTGCTACAACCAGATCCAGGTGATTGTCGGGGCCATTCTTGCCCAGAAGTATCGAGAAAAAATTGAACAGGCGAATTCAGCCGCCGCCCATGCCTCCGAAAATGGTTGCCAGAATCGCTAAACCGACAATCCAGCCAATAACCGCCGGCCAGAAATTCACCATTTGTGGGGGCTGGTCGGCGGAATCGCTTTCGCCCTCCCCCATGCCTCGGCCAGACATCATGTCCGATTCCGGGTAAGCGCGGGGATCCGGTTCGGCAGCAACGTCTTTCAGGCTGAACCATTCAAACCAGTCACCCAGAAAGCGAGCGACCGGGGCCGGAAGCGCGCCATTTTCTGCCAGCGGGCGAACCTGGGGCTCCAGCTGGCGACCGATCTCCCGGCGAACATCAACACGATCTGCCGGGGGTTCACACAGGATGGCCTTCCAGATACCAACGTCCTGCTGACGGTAATTATCGTTCATCAACGCCTTGATCTGGATAATGACTTCCCGAGTAACCTGGGCTTCTTCGGACGTCAGCGCCCGGGAATTAGCGTCCTCATAGCGGAGTTGCCCGGAATCCTTGTCGGCCAGGCCAGATGACGGGGCTCCGTCCGGCGCATTGGCAGTCAATTGGGGCTCGGCGCCACCGGTTGCTTCACGGTAGGCCTGCTCCAGTGCCCGGGCCTCGTCACCGGAGGCAAACTTCAACTGACGCTCGTAGGCCTGGCGTATCTGATCCTGATCGCCGGTCGGCTCGATTCCGAGAAGATCCCAACAATTCATACAACAGCAACTCCGATGATGGAAAATCTGTATTCTTTATGGAGACAAATCGGGCTCTCTCACTTAGGATTAGTTGAGAACCATAACAATATTTTCATCTCGGCAAATTATAGAACGACACACATGGCCATTACGAATTACCTGTTTGCAAAGCAACGCTCTCTTCATCGCTTGCAAGGACGCTTGTGGTTGTCGGTTTCCCTCTCTGCGGCCCTGATTGGGGTGGCAATACCCGGCACCGCCCAGACCCTGGAATCCAGTTTTGATGATGACATACCCGGGCTCAATGGCACCATCCCCGAGGTATTGACCACCACCCGCCTACGTCAGCCCAAAACCCGTGTGCCCGGCAGTACCACGGTGATTGACGGAGACCTGATTCGGGACCTGGGTATACGGAACCTGTACGAAGTATTCCGTCTGGTGCCCGGCATGGTGGTGAATTTTGTCGGCAGTCATCAACCGGTGACCACCTACCACGGCACAGTCCACTACGAACAGCGCAGAATGCAGGTGCTGGTGGACGGCCGGACGGCTCACCGGGCAACCCTGTCCGACATGGACTGGGAAACCATGCCCGTGCCTCTGGAGTTGATCGAACGCATAGAGGTGGCCCGCGGGCCAAACTCAGCGGCCTATGGCATCAACGCCTTTCTTGGCACCATCAATATCATTACCCGGGACCCTGCTGACAGCGCCAATCTCGAGACCACAGTGACCAGTGGGTCTCGGGGCTACCTTCGCACGTTTGCTTCCACCGGCAATGCGGATTCGAATTACGACTGGCGCCTGAGTTTCGAGAAACGCAAGTTCGACGGATTTGATTATCAGGTCGATGACGATGAACGTTTCCCGTTCAATGATGGCCACGATATCAATTCCTTTATCTATGATTCTCGTTTGACATTTACATCAAGGAGCAATCTGCAACTTCACGCCGGTGTGGTCGATGGCACCAAATACCAGGACAAGGACAAAAGCGGCGAACTCAATCCGCTGGATCACCCAGACATCGACGTCCGGGACTACTATCTGCAGAGCAAGCTCAACCACAGTTTCTCAAGTCAGCATTTTATCCACCTGCAGGCCAGCGTTGAGAACTTTGACCGGCGCCAGGAATATGCCATCAGCTTTCCAGACAGCACGGTGGAATGCCTGCGCAACAACACCCCACTGTACGAGTACACTTACACGGCCGACGGGCGGGAACGGCGCTGCTTCATATCCCAAGGCGGTCCAGAGGCTTTTGCAGAAGTGGATGCGGATTCTGAAGATACCCGGATTGAACTGGAAGCGCAGGATACGCTTATTGTCAGCGACAGCCTGAAATTGGTTTCTGGCGCGGGTTTCCGCAAGGATATCTTCCGTTCAGAAACCTACTTCAACGGACGGGGAAACAATTACCAGTCCCGTCTGTTCGGCAATGTCGAGTTCAGCCCATGGCAGTGGGTGACCTTTAATGCCGGAGGTAACTGGGAGCGAACCAGTACCACGGGTGATAGCTACTTTTCTCCCAGGGCAGCGGCAAACTTCGTGGTGAACAATAACCACGCTCTGAGGTTTGTGTTCTCTCAGGCTGTCAGAACCCCTGATGGATTTGAGCAAAGCCCTGACTGGGGATACACCCTGCGTAATGTCAGACCGGCAATCTATTCTGACCTCGAAGGCCGTCGTGTCACCATTGAGGATGCCGCCCAGGAAACAGGTATCCTGACGCTTGGCAACGATCTTGAGGAGGAGACCATTACCTCTCACGAAATCAGCTACTTCGGGCAGTTTCCTCTGGATCAAGCGCTGTTCTCGCTGGAAGTCAGAGGCTTTCGCGATGAGCTCAGAGACATGATCAGTGGCGTAATCCAGCTCAAAGAATGGACGCTCGAAAACAACGTTGCGGTTGATCAGAAGGGTTTCGAGGTTGAAGCCAGTCTTGATTTCCCCGGAACCCTGCTTCGCGCAAGCTACGGTTATCTCGATCAGGAGACCTGGTATACGGGCGCGCCGATTCTGGAATCCGACGGTACGATAAATGAAAACGAGCAGCGCTACATGACCGAACTACTGGAGCGCATGTCTGTCCGGCATTCCGGCAGCCTGGCCGTCATTCAGGATCTACCCGCAGGCTTTAAATGGTCTGGCGCATTTTATTGGGCTGACGAATTTAATACCCAGTTTGAACGCTTTGACACACGGCTGGTAAAACAGGTCTTTCAGCCACGGTATACAGCTGAAATCGCGCTATCCATGCAGCACTACCTGAACCGGGATCCTGAGCTAAGCTCAGACAACAACATCGAAGATCATAATCAGTTTTTTGTTGAAGCCGGTATTCGCTTCTGACGGTCTGCAGGACGGGAAACTAAACAGTCAATGGAATGGACCAGCTGTCTGACGATGCTCAACTCCAACCGTAACGGTGCAACAGGCCGTTCAACCAGTGTAGCCATAATAACCTATACGCTGGCCTGGCTAGCGGCTTTGTTGTTCGTTAATCCAGGCCTCGCTCTGGCCCAGGAGACGGACACAAAATCAGCCTATATCGCGGGTTCGGGAAACGCTGCGCTGGATGATCATGTTGCCCGGCTTCTATCAGAACAGCTGGGCGACCAAATAGCATTGGAGCCATTGGTTGAGAGCCAGATCGCTATCCTGAAAGATGTACCGGTTATCGCGATCGGGCCTGCGGTATTCTCACGGGTACGCCAAGCCAACAGGGATCTGCCTATAATGGCATTACTGGTTGAAAGGGAGTTTATCGAAGGCTATGCCACGCGCTCTGCCGGCCAGGTTTCTGCGGTGTATTACGACGTACCTTTGTTGCGTCAAGCACTGACCGGCAAGGTCATTTTGCCTCAGGCAACCCGCGTGGCCATGCTTGCCACGACCGAAAGCGTAGAGCTTTATGAGCCCCTGATTGATCAACTGGCCCCCTATGGCCTGGAAGCCAAGGTGTTTATTGCCGATACTGAGGATCAGCTTATTCCAAGCCTGATTCGAGCTCTCAGCTTCGGCGACTTCCTGCTTGCCGGCCCGGATGATGCCATCTATAACCCCCGGAATATCAAACACATTCTGCTGACAGCCTATCGTAGGAACAAGATCCTTATCGGCCCGAGCCAGGCCTATGTGAAGGCCGGCGCCCTCGCCTCCAGCTATGCGCCGTTCAATGAGATGGCTGAGCTTGCAGCCAGCCACTTGATAGCATATTTCGAAAACGGATCCTTCCCGGCGCCGACCTATTCGGAAGAATATCGGGTTGAAGTAAACCAGCAGGTCGCTCGATCCCTGAATATCCCACTGCCAAAAAGAGAGTGGATTGCCGAGGCGGTACAGAACATGATTAACGAGAACGACCAGGAGGCAGGCCAATGAGCAACACAGCCAGCACTCCCGGCATGTCACTGTCGCGTCGCCTGCTCCTGCTTGGCGCCCTGCCAGCGGTTGTGATTTTTGTGGCGTTGATGGTTTTCTTTACGTCAGCCCGCCTCGAAGATGCCCGCCGCGACCTGACCGACAGCAGCCAGATGCTCGCCGATAGCCTCGCCCCGGCGTTGGAGTATGCCGTGGTAGCGGGTAACTCGACCGCTCTGGAACAGGTCCTCGAGCAGTCACTGAAGCGCAGCAAGGTGGACTGGATTCGCGTAACCGACGTGGTCGGCGAGGAGCTAGGTTTTGTCAGCCGTGGTATTGAGGCTTCTGACACGACATCGGGGACCTTCGACATCTATGAAGCCGAGATTCTGCAAGAACCCCTTGAGCTCGGCTCCGCTGGCGCCGGTGACTGGTTTACGGGCGGCTGGAACTTGAACTCCGGATCGCTTCGGGTCGGACTGGTGCAAGTCGGGGTGAACCCCGACGTTCTGGAAACCCGACAACAGGATATTCTCTGGAGCTCCCTGACCGTGGGCTTTGCCTTGCTGCTGTTCAGCCTGCTGCTGGCGAACCATTTCCTGAGCAATATTCTTCAACCCATGCAACAGCTGTCGAACCGCGTTGGCAAGCTGATTGTTGGTGATTACACCACGCAACCGGTTTCCAGCAAGGGCAGTGCGCGGGAAATTTCGGAGATAGAGCAACAATTGAACGAGCTCGCGGCGCACCTCGAGCAGCTTCGGTCGGCCCGAGACCAGACCCTGGCAATTTCCGAGACTGCCCGGGAGAAAGCGGAACACGCCAGCCAGGCCAAGTCAGAATTTCTCGCCACGATGAGCCACGAACTTCGCACGCCCCTGAACGGGGTGCTCGGCATGGTTGACCTGATTCATGAAGAGCCGCTGACCAAACGTCAGAGCGACTACCTGACCACAGCGCGCCAATCCACGGAAGACCTGCTGACCGTGATCTCCGATATTCTGGATTACGCAAGAATGGACAATGGCAACCTGGTACTGGATCAGCAGCCCTTTGACCTTCACAGTCTATTTACCAACTGCGTTGCCTCCTACCGTCACGCTGCAGAAAAGCAGGGCCTGAGCCTGGATCTCCAGTTCCTGGGTGAATGGCCACGGCACCCTACCGTCATTGGCGATGCGCCGCGGGTGAGACAGATCCTTGCCGGGCTTATCGACAACTCCCTGAAGTTTACCAGCGAAGGTTTTGTCGGCATTCGGGTGAACTGGCTTGAGCTGGAAAATCATTGCGTGCTCGTCCAGTGTTCAGTTAAAGATTCAGGCTCCGGTATTCCGGCGGAGCGCCTGCAAAGTGTCTTTAACAGCTTTGAGCAGCTGGACGCCGGTGACACCCGGGCTCACGGTGGCACCGGACTCGGGCTGTCGCTGGTTCAGCGCCTGGTCGAACTGATGGGCGGGCACGTACAAGTGGAGTCCGACATCGGCCAGGGTTCCTCGTTCCGGTTTGAATTGCCGTTCGAAATGGCCTATCAGAATCCCCCAATCGATGAGCCACGGGAACAGGTTGCTGGTACTGCGCGGGCCCTGGTGGTTGAAGACAACCTGGTCAACCAGAAAGTAACGGAAGCCCTGTTGCGCAAGTTCGGGTTCCAGACCGAGTGCGTTAGCAACGGCACCGATGCGGTTAGCCGGATTAAAAATGACCACGAAGGTTACGATGTCATTCTGATGGACTGCCAGATGCCAGTCATGGATGGCTATGACGCCACCCGAATGATCCGGGACTGGGAACAGGGAAATGGTCAGAGCGGTATACCCATTATCGCGCTGACCGCAGACGTGTCGGAAGAAACCGAGAAAGCCTGCAAAGAGGCCGGGATGAACGACTATCTGACCAAGCCCGTGCGCAGGGATACGCTCCGGGACGTGCTCTCTCGCTGGATTCGCGTGTAACCTCAAGCGCCGGAGCTGGCAAGTTTACCCTCCGGCGCTAATCGAAGTATCAGGCCACCGGCTCTCGCATGGTGACGAACTCTTCAGCGGATGTCGGGTGAATGCCCATCGTGGCGTCAAACTGGGCCTTGGTGGCACCGGCTTTAATAGCCACCGCCAGTCCCTGGATGATTTCACCGGCATCGGGCCCAACCATATGGGCACCCAGTACCTTGTCTGAGCTATCGTCCACAATCAGCTTCATCAGACAACGCTCATCACGGCCGCTCAGGGTGTACTTCATGGGGCGAAACTCCGAACGGTAAATCCGCAGCGAATGCCCCGCGTCTTGCGCTTCTTTCTCGGTTAACCCGACCGTTCCGATATTAGGCTGACAGAAGACAGCCGTGGGTATGGCGCTGTAGTCCATATCACCCTGGCCATCACCAAACAGCCGCCGGGACAGCACCATGGCCTGCGCCAGCGCAACCGGCGTTAGCTGTGGCGTTCCGATGACATCACCGAGGGCTGAGATGGACGGTATCGCCGTCTGGAAATGATCGTTCACCTCAATATGGCCGGAGGCATTGAGCTCCACCCCCAGATCCGTCAGCCCCAATCCGTCCACCAGAGCTCGGCGACCTGTCGCCGCCATAACCAGCCCGGTCTCCAGGCTGCTGCCGTCACTCAGGTTGACCTGGTAGTGAGCATTGAGCTGTTCGACGGATTCAATGGTGACATTGAACCTGAGATCCACGCCTTTCTTGCGCATCTCCTGTTCCGTGAACTTGCGGATATCCTCGTCAAACCCCCGCAGGAACAGTTCGCCGCGATACAGCAGTGTAGTCTCCACACCGAGGCCTGCGAGAATGCCGGCAAATTCGACGGCAATATAGCCACCGCCCCAGACCACGGCGTGGCGCGGTAACTGTGGCAGGTAAAACATCTCATTGGAGGTGAGCAGAAGCTCCTTGCCGGGAATATCCGGAACCACCGGCCAGCTGCCGGTGGCGACCGTGATGTGCGCGGCCGAATAGGCTTTCTCGCCAACCATCACGGTATGCGGGTCGCGGATACTGGCCGTACCCTCAATGATGGTAACACCGGCGTTCTCGAGCAATCGGCCATAGATGCCATTCAGACGTTCAATCTCGGCATTCTTGTTGGCCACCAGTGTTGGCCAGTCAAACGTCACATCGCCTGTTGGCACAGACCAGCCGTATCCATGTGCATCTTCGAGCTCTTCCCTGACGTGCGCTCCGTAGACAAAGAGTTTTTTCGGAACACATCCCACGTTAACGCAGGTGCCCCCCAGATAACGGGATTCCACCACCGCCACCCGGGCACCGCGCTGGGCCGACATGCGGGCAAGCCGAACACCGCCGGACCCGGCGCCGATAACGATCAGATCAAAATCATGGCTCTCAGACACTGTTTCTCCTGTCTACCTCAAGATTGCTGTTGCAGCGGCTCGCTCGAATGATCATCGGCCGCAAGAACTTCCCGGAACAACACGTGATCTTCAAAATCACCAAGCCGGATCTTGCCCAGGCTGCGGAATCCCTCGGATTCATAAAACGGCAGGTAGCGGCTGTTCCCGGTATCGAGTACCAGCCCGCTGCCCCGGGGATTTTCCTCACACAGGCGCTCGACCGCCTGCAGCAACATCCGACCATACCCCTTGTGCTGGTATTTTGGGTTGACCCCCATCAACGGCAACTGATGCGCCTGCCTCTGCGGCAAAAGGTCGCGAATCCTGCGATGATACTCAAGATACCGGCGCGTGGATGAGAAGCCCGCCGTCAGTACCATACGCACCCGCCAGCCGAGCTGGTCTGCCAGGTTCAGCCTGAGTTCCGGCTCACCCACAAACGCAACCGCGACCAGGGTTTCGTCCACCATCACACCGATGGCATCCTGATTCAGCTCCAGATACAGGTCGATCAGTTCCCGGATGGTCGCCCTCACCCGCTGGCTATAACCGGCTTTCCGGTGATCGAACAGATACTGGAATGTAGGTTCTTCCCGGTAGGCATGAAACAGCACCGATTGGGCCTCGTTTCGTGCGGTCTCGTCCAGGCGTACCAGAACAGCTTCAGCATTATTGTTGTTGTCTGCCATTGTGTTGCTCCCTCACTAGTGTGGGTCTACGCTTGCCTGTCAGATTGCCAGCGTAAGCCTCACGGATACCTGCCCGGGCCCATTGCCCCGATCCAGTGCGGCCTGGTCAATCACCACGCCATGATTACTGTGCAAACGCTCAAGCCAGGCTGCCACGTCAGCGTAGGAGGCGTTTTCAAGCCAGACCCGGATGGCATCCTCTCCGCTGGGCTCGAACCGTTGCAAGGAAAGCCCGGCTTCCCCGGCTGAACGAGTCACCAGGGCCATCAGAGCCCGTCCGTCTTCCGGTTTATCAGCTCCTGCGGCGGTTGTGGCTGCGCCACCGGCCGTGCCCAGACGCTGAATGGTCGTCTCATTGGCCTGCATCCAGGCCAGCAGCTCTGCGGCATTCTCACGGCTTGAGGCCGCCCGATCATGAAACTGAGTAATCGGCTGCCAGATCAGCAGATAAATCAATGCCAGCAACAGGGCAATGCCCAGAACGGTCAATGCCTGACGGTCTCGGGTGGGTAACTGATCATAGCGGGCAATCAGTTTGCCGACGGCCGGTTGATCCTTGATACGTGACCACATGGGCTTATCCTCCTGAAACCGTCAGGCGGCCACGGGCGCCGCTGGATTCGTTGACCACCGAACCGATCTGGGCCTGCAGCCCCTCACTCGCCAATCCATTACGCAGACGGCTTAACCGATCATAACTGTCAGCCCGGATATCGACCACGAGTTCACCCCGGCTCCGGCTGTAGTTAATGGAGTTAAAGGTAACCGCTCCGGGATTCTGTAACCGGCCGTACTGGTCGCCGGTGTATTTCATCAGGGTGATAAAATCCACTTCCGGGCCCTGGGAGCCAGCAACCCGTAACTGGCCTTCGATAACACGTCGTACGTTTCCGGCATGGGTTCGGCGGTCCGAGGGAAACGCATTCCGGTAAACCGACATGGCCTGGCTTTCAAGCTGCTCCGCCTGCTGCTGGTGATAGACTCCCATACCGATCTCCAGCCCCATCTGGATCACAAACCAGAGAGAAGCCACGGCAATGAGAGGTTTCCAGGGTTTAAGGGGGCTACTGCCCTCGGCCTTGAGCGAGAACGCCCCCTGGCACAGATTAACGGGCTGGCTCAGGTGATGGTGATACGACCAGGCCAGGAACTCGGTTACCGAGAACTCCAACGGCTTCTTTTCGATACGCATGTGGCCAGTGCTTCCCGAAAGCTCGCTGACCAGGGTCTGCCTCGCGTCCAGATCCGCCTCTGCACCGTAGAGCTGCACCGGAATTTCCGCCACCACTTCGTCAGACGATGGCGCGGCAAGTGTAACTGCAAGCAGCGGAAGATTGTCCGCCTGCATGCGCAGCCACTCTCCCCGCTGGCTCTGCAGAAGGGCTGAATCCGCATCCAGGCAGATCACCCATCCGGATTCCGCCGCAGGCAACAGCGAAGCATCGGGATAAATGGCCTCCAAGCGCGCGTGATACCAGCCAGAAAACAGTTGCCGCCAGCGGGCCATCTGCTCGCGATCGATGGCAGCAACCCGGTAGCCCTCAGGCGTGTGCGGCCCCAGCGCGAGATGAACCGAGTCAATGTCCTGGGCTAACTGCTCCTCAACGGCATACGGCAGGGCCTGCTGAATAAAACGGGTCTGTTTCGCCGGTATATCTGCCAGACAGAAAACCGCCTCATCACCGGGAATCAGCCCAATCAGCAGCACTTTCTCCAGCGCATTCTGTGCCAGCGTTTGCTCGATATGCTCCCGTGTATCAGCCGTGCCTCTGGCCTGGGCATCGCCACTGGCATCCTGAAGCACCCAGCTGAACAGCTGGGCATCGGGGCTCTGGTCCGGGTCCGCATACGGAGGCACCGGCCGGACAAAAAGGCGGTAAGACATGGTTATCCTTCTGAGAAAGTGTAAGGTTCCTTGGTGATGCGATTCTTCTGCCCGGTATCCCTGTGAACCGTCCGGACTTCGCCCTCCGGGTTTCTATACACGGTGCTGACCATATTAACGACACGATTATCGTAGGTAATCCGCGAGACAACTTCAAAAAAACGGGTCTGAAGCGTTAACCCGTTGGCTTTCAGCCCCATCCCTGAGAACTCCGGCAGAGCCAGGAAATCCTGAAGGTTTTCAAATCGTTCTTCTTCGCGCTTGGCAATAATCGATTCCGCCTGAGCCTCGTTCATATCCTCGTGCAGAGTCATCAATACCGGCGCCGTCGCCGTATTCACGTTAATGCCGACACCGGAGACTGGCAACGCCACCAGATGAGGCCGCAGCGCGGCGTAGATTTCCTCGGTCATGCCTTCAATCAGCCGCAACTCGGTAATTGAAACAAAGGGCTGGTTGCCAGTGCGATACGGCGGGTCTGCCATCAGATACTGGCCGTCTTCTGCGCCATAAGCGCTGACGGTCTGGTCGTCGGCGTCCATCCAGTCAATGAGCGGGTCTACGGTCAGGCCGGTAATACCGAGGGCACGAAATAACCGGGTTAGCCGGTCTTTGGTGATGGGGTCCACTTCTCCGCTGGCAGTCACCAGATCATTGAGGTTGATTCTTCCTCCCAGATCATCGATCTGAACCTCGGCAACGCCATTGTCGTCCAGAGGCAGAATGGCAGCGTGCATGGCCCAGAACTCATCCGGGCTATCGACCATCACACTGTCTTCCTTGTCCTCTTCGTAGTCCCGAACCAAAATGCGCTTGGCAAATTCTTCAGCCCCCAGGGCAATACTCTGGCCCTGTTGTTGCGCCAGATAGTGGCCGGCCTTGAACACTCGCAGGCTCTGCTGGCGGGTCATGCCCGATGCCATCAGAACCACCAGGGCCATCGCCAGCAGCACCATGATCAGGGCAACGCCCTGCTGCCGGTTCCTGGCAAACCTAATCATTACCGGACACCCCGCCCTCGGCCTGGCCAGTGCCTTCCTCAGCCGCTTCTTCTTCCGACTCGGTCTGAGTTTCCTGTTGCTGATTGATCACCGCCTGGGCTTGCGACGGTTCAAAATCCGGTAGACTGAATGTACGGATCAACTCACCAAATCGTTCATGTTCCAGCGTGATCTCAATCCCCCGGGGCAGAGAGATATCGGGCCGGGTTCCGGGCGTCATCTGGGCCAGAGTATCCTCTTCGGGCCATTGCTCCTGCCAGTTACCATTCTCATCCAGAAACCGGATTTCAAACTCCAGAACCTGCTCCAGCATCAGGATATCCAGGCTCTCGTCTTCCTGCCCCTGATCCACCACAGGCCAGTACCGACGGCGCAGTTCCGTCCCTGTGTATTCCCAGCCCACGCGCTGCAGACCGCTGCGCCGGAGACCGAGCGGATTGCGCCAGCCCTGGCGGGTCAACATCAACACAAACGCATCGTCCCGGGAGGTTAAGGACGGAGAATAGTCACCATACACATCCCGGGCAGGCCGGTTGATGATCTGGGTGATATCCCGCTCCAGCAGCAGCATGGTTTTCTGCAAGCCGTCGAATGCCTGGGCAACCTCATCCACCCGGTCCCTGGAGTTCATCACACTGCTCACCACCTGCCACACACCCAGCCCGATCACCGCTGTGATGGTGACAGCAATCAGTACCTCCATCAGCGTGAAGCCAGACTCCCCGGATATCTTAAGCTGGCGCGCTGGCAAGCCCATCAGGTTTCCCCCAGGAAGGCGGCCAGGGTATGAACGGCAAATGGTTCTGATTGCGCCCCGGAGTATTTGGCCACGGTTACCTCAACCCGGCGCATGGTGGGCTCTGCCGTGGCTTCAACAACGGTGGTGACCCGCCAGCGGAAATTGCCGAAATCAGTGTCTTCAGAGTTTTCCGAAATCCCCGGCAATTCATCCTGAAGCCGCAGTTCGTTAATCCGGTTTTCGGCGACCCAGCCTGCCAGCGTCTTGTCCCGTATGCGCTCGAAGCTGGTGATGTAATTCCCGCCTACTTCAGCAGCAGCCGTTGCAATCAGCCCGAACACGAGCAGCGCAACGAGCACTTCAATCAGGGTGAAACCACGCTGGCGCTTATTCATGACTCATCCCCGGAACCGGGCTTTCGCCATTCCAATGGCGAGACGCCATCTGAAGCAACCACGTGCATGAGGTCGGTATCTCGGCCCAGGGTGAACTCGATTTCAAACGGTGTGGTTTCACCGCTGGAGAAGAACACCACGTCTGGCCTGAGCCGATCCTCGGCTGAGGCCAGACGCGGGGCGTCACTTTCAATGTACTGTGTGACGGTCAGCCATTCCGGCAGGGTTCGCTTGTGGAATATACGCTCACCTGAGGATTTCCACTCGCCCGTCGCATCCTGAAACGCCACAAACCGATAGCCGTCCTCTTCCAGTAGCAAGCCCATTTCCAGGTTATTGAGAACCGCCTGTTCCTGTGCCGTTTGCATCAGCAGGTAGAGTTCCCGCACCTGGTTTTCCAGTTCACGCTGCTGGGAACTGCCGGCCATATTGAACACCGCCAGCGCCGCCAGCAGTCCGACAATAATCAGGACTACCAGTATCTCGATCAGCGTAAAGCCGTTTTGGTCAGCCCTGCGGCCCACAATCAATCAGTTCCCGCTTTCCCAGACACTGATATCAGCCGCATCGCCATCACCGCCTTCCTGGCCGTCAGAACCGTAGGAATACAGATCGTAGGGCCCGTCTACACCGGGGCTGACGTACTGGTAGTTGTTACCCCAGGGGTCTTCCGGAACGTTTTTCAGATAGCCGTCCGGATTCCAGTTTTTCGGCTCGGGGCTGCCACTGGGCTTGTTCACCAGCGCTTCCAGGCCTTGCTGGGTAGAGGGATAGTGGCTGTTGTCCAGCCGATACAGGTCCAGTGCGTTGGCGATGTTGCTGATCTGGGTTTCAGCAACTGTGACTTTAGCCTGGTCGCTGCGCCCCATGATGTTCGGCGCCACAATCGCCACCAACAGGCCGAGAATGACCATCACAACCATGATTTCGATCAGGGTGAAGCCTTTGCTGCGGGCCAGCGCTTTAGGTTGTTTCATGCTCATAGTTTCACTCATCTTGGATCCGTTGTTTCTCGTCGCTTTCAGAAAGGTTTTCTGGCTTCCTTGCTGGCCAGGCGGCGGGCCTTTATCCCACCAGGTTACTCATGTTGAGAATCGGCAGCATGATCGCCAGAACGATAATCAGCACCACCGCCCCCATGAACAGCAGCATCATGGGTTCAAACAGCCCCACGATAGCGGCGATCTTGGATTGCAGGGTGTTTTCCTGCATCCTGGCCGTGCGTTCCAGCATGCTGTCCAGCTCGCCACTGGCCTCGCCACTGGCAATCATATGCAACATCATCGGCGGGAAGTAACCGGTCTGGTCCAGTGAGCGGTGCAACGACCCGCCTTCACTCACCTTTCGGGCAGCCTCCCGTAGTTCCTGCCGGAGAAAATCATTGGAAAGCACCTCCCCGGCAATGCGCATGGCTTCAACCAGCGGTACGCCACTGGTGGTCAGAATGCTCAGGGTACTGGCGTAGCGGGCCGTATTCACGCCCCGCACCATGCCTGCAAAGAGTGGCAGGTGCAGCAGCCGTTTGTGGAATTTCAGGCGCACAGCCGGCTTGGTTAACGCGAACCGGAATCCGATGACCGCCACCACCAGCAACACAAGAAGGTAGACCCCGAAACTGCCGAGAAATTCCGACACCGAGAGCATGGCTACGGTCAGGCCAGGCAGTTCCTGCCCCTGTTTCAGAAAGACTTCAATAATGTCGGGCACCACATAGGTGAGCAGAAACACCACGATGGCAATGGCCACGACACTCAGGATAATCGGGTAAATGGCAGCCAACTGGATTTTCTGGCGGGCTTCCTGGCGGCTTTCTGTATAGTCCGCCAGCCGGTTCAGTACCAGGTCCAGATGCCCTGCGTGCTCACCAGCCGCGACCGTGGAGCGGTAAAGCCGGGGAAACGCCTTGGGGAATTCACCGAAGCTGTCCGCCAGTGTGTAGCCTTCCATCACTTTGGCGCGGATGGCGATCAGCATGCTGCGAATTCGGGGTTTGGTGGACTGCTGGGCGGCCGCGCTCAGTGCCTGCTCGACCGGAATCCCGGACTGGATGAGCGTGGCCAGCTGCCGGGTGACCAGGGCAAGATCAGCCGCGCCCAGAGAACCGCGACTGCTCAGTGGGTTGCTGCGGGCCTGTTTTTCAACGGCAGCTTCCACCGCCAGTGGGGTCAGACCCTTTTCCCGGAGTTGCTGGCGCACCGCCCTGGGCGCGTCGGCTTCCAGCACGCCCTGTTTCTGCTTGCCTCTGGCATCCAGTGCTTTGTATTCGTAGGCCGGCATGGATTACTGGCTCCGGTGGGTCACACGCAGTACTTCTTCCACCGTGGTTACGCCATCCAGAATCTTCTGAACGCCATCGGCATGAATACTCGGGCTGTGCAGGCGAGCCTCCCGCTCCAGATCCAGCTCCCCTGCCCGTTTATGAATGAGGGTGCTGATTTCTTCCGTGATCTCGACCACTTCGTAGATACCAATCCGGCCCCGATAGCCCAGCTGGTTACAATGTTCACAGCCTTTGGCGCGGAAAATGGTGGGCGGGTTGGCCGGATCCTGCTGCAGGAACTCACAATGCTCTTCGGTAGGAATATAGGGCTCGCGACAGTGGCTACAGAGCACCCGAACCAGCCGTTGCGCCACAATGCCGACAAGACTGGAGGAAATCAGGAAAGGCTCGATGCCCATGTCCATCAAACGGGTAATGGCACCCACGGCAGTATTGGTGTGCAGCGTGGACAGCACCAGGTGACCGGTCAAACTGGCCTGAACGGCGATCTCTGCGGTTTCCAGATCCCGGATTTCACCGATCATCACCACGTCCGGGTCCTGACGCAGAATGGCTCGCAATCCCCGGGCGAAGGTCATATCCACCTTCGGGTTTACCTGGGTCTGGCCAATGCCCGGCAGGTTATATTCGATGGGATCCTCGACCGTCAGGATGTTGCGGCTGCGGTCATTGATTTCCTGCAGCGAGGCGTAAAGCGTGGTGGATTTACCGGAGCCGGTTGGGCCGGTCACCAGCAGTATGCCGTAAGGGCGGTATATCAGCTTGCGCAGGGTTTTCAGGTCCTGGCCGGCCATACCCAGAGATTCCAGGCGAATGGTGCCCGCCTGTTTGTCGAGCAGACGCAGTACCACCCGCTCACCACTGGACGACGGCATGGTCGACACCCGGATGTCGACTTCTCGTCCTGCTACACGCAAGGCAATGCGGCCATCCTGGGGCACCCGCTTCTCTGCAATGTCCAGTTTCGCCATAACCTTGATCCGCGAAACCAGCAACGGTGCCAACGCCCGTTTAGGCTGGACCACTTCCCGCAACACACCGTCAATCCGGAATCGGACAATCAGCTGTTTTTCATAGGTTTCGATATGAACGTCCGAGGCGTTGGTCTTAACGGCCTCAGTAAGAATGGCGTTGATCAGGCGGATAATGGGAGCGTCGTCCTCTTGCTCCAGCAGATCCTCCGTTTCCGGAACCGAATCGGCCAGAGAGGCCAGATCCATGTCGTCACCGATCCCCTCCACCATCTGCATGGCTTCCGCCGAATCGTTCTGATAGGCGGCATTCAGGGCCTGGTCGAAGCGGTCTGACTCAACGGTAGAGAACTTCGCCCGGCCACCGCTAACGCGGTTCGCCTCGGCCAGTGCGGCATGGGAAGCCCCCGGGCGCACGAGAATGACCGGTTCGCCCTCTTCGTTGCGGGTAAGGATGACTCCGTTACGCTTGGCGAAAGTAAAGGGAAGTCTGCCCAGCGGCGCATCCTGCGGCTGAATGTCGGTTTGGGTGGTCAAGCTCGTCCTCGTTAAATCCGTCTGATCACTGATTGTTCTTATGGGGCCACCATTTGCGGCGGCCCTCAACGTTGTCAGCGTAAGCAAAAAGGCTACCACAGGAATGGGAACCACTGAACAACTCTATACACTATACTGCCACTAATTCATTGCAGTCTGATAACCTGTGAGCTTTTTACGATTTCCCAATGCATTCAGGAACGCCAATGCTTGCAATCGATCGAAGGACTCCACTGCTACTGGCGGTAGCCGCAGCAGTGGCCATGCTGGCGCTGACCGGCTGGCAAGGCTATCAGTTCTGGCAAAATGAAACCCACCGTACCCTGCCCCAGCCGGCCCGGGAAGCCGCCGACGGTGCAGATCGGGCCAGAACAGTACCCGATGTTCAATTGTCGGATCTCGAGGTCTTCGGTTCCGCAACGGCCACGCCCCAGGCTGAAGATACCAACACGGAGAACCTGCCGGAAACCAATCTGCGCCTGTCCTTGCGGGGAGTATTGGCGGCAGACGGGGATTTCCCCGGCAGCGCCCTGATCGAGGATGACAAAGGCAAAACCGAGGCCTTTCTGGTGGGTGATGAACTGCCCGGAAATGCCACACTTCGCACTGTATTTGCCAATCGGGTCATCATTGAACGATCCGGCAAACTGGAAAACCTCTACTTCCCGGAAACCGAAGATCGCTCCGGAGTCGACTTCGCCAGCAATGACGAGCCTGCTTACGAAGCCCGCCCACAGGAAGAGGTGCAGGTTCAAAGAGCGCGCGCCCAATCCAGCGCCTCATCGGCCGACCAGCAACAACGGCGTGAGGAAATCCGTCAACGGCTGGAACAGTTACGCCAGCGGCTTCAGAACAATAACTGAGGCCCGCCATGGAAGCGGCAAGCAGGTTCACACGTCGCCAGTCCCTGTTGCTTCCCCTTATCCTTGCGGTGTCTGTTGTCAGCGCGCTTGAATTGAGCAACCGCCTGATGACCTATGTGCTGGAAGAATTTGGCGAGGCTGCACACCAGCGGCTTGAGAACTGGCAGCGCCTGCATGCACTGGCCGGCAACGCACCGATAGATCGCCAGCTTCGGTTGGTCAACTCCTTTTTCAACAGGGTGTCCTTCGTCAGCGACATCCGCCACTGGGGTCAGGAAGATTACTGGGCCACGCCCGTTGAATTGCTCACCACCAACGGCGGGGACTGTGAAGACTTCTCGATCGCCAAGTATCTCACCCTGAAGTCCATGGGTGTGCCGGATGACCAACTGCGAATTATCTACGTCAAGGCACTGGAGCTGAACCAGGCCCATATGGTCCTGGCCTGGTATGAAACGCCCGGCTCCGACCCGTTGATTCTCGACAACCTGATCAATGACATTAAACCTGCTTCCCAAAGAAGCGATCTTGAACCGGTGTACAGCTTCAACGGTGAAGGCCTGTGGCTGAATCGCACATCCGGCGATAACGCCAGAATCGGCGATGCCCAGAAGCTCGACCACTGGCGGGATCTCAACGAAAGGCTGACCGACGCCCTGCGCCCATAAGGTGATCGCCCTCTGAATACCGATTGTCGGTAAATGACAGTGCGCTTGTCGCTCTCTGACATTGGTAACGGCCGGCCAGCCGTTAGAATGCCCGCAATTCGATAAAAGATGGAGCAGTACAGAATGCGACGCTGGAATGGATGGGGTGACGATCAGTTCTCACTGGAATTACCGGAGCAAGGTCAGGCATTTCTGGCAGACCGTGTAGGCAGCGGCTCGCCGCTGGCGGATATCACACTGGATGCAGCCTGTGAGCAGGTTCCGGAATCCCGGTTGCCCTCCGATACCCGGGTTGACGATCTGATCGACCGCAGCCCGGAGACCCGGGTCCGACACGCCCGGGGCCAAAGCCTGCCAGACTGGCTGGCCATGCGTAGCGGTGATATTGGCGAGTTCCCTGATGGCGTTGCTTTCCCGAATACCAGCACCGATGTACGTGCCCTGCTCCGTTACGCGAAGGACAAGGATATTCACCTGATCCCCTACGGTGGCGGTACCAGCGTGGCCGGCCACATCAACCCGGTGAATCAGGGAAAGCCGGTTCTGACTGTCAGCCTTGCGAATCTTAACCGGCTGATGGATCTGGATCGGGAAAGCCAGATTGCCACATTCGGAGCAGGCACCCCCGGCCCGCTGGTGGAATCCCAGCTGCGAGCCCATGGCTACACCCTGGGGCACTTCCCCCAGTCGTTCGAACTCTCCACGATTGGCGGCTGGGTGGCGTCCCGTTCCAGTGGCCAGCAGTCGCTGCGGTACGGCCGCATAGAGCAACTGTTCGCCGGCGGACGGATTGAAACCCTGCAAGGTACCCTGACCATTCCCACCATTCCGGCTTCCAGCGCCGGCCCGGATGTGCGGGAAATGATCCTGGGTTCTGAAGGCCGTCTGGGGCTGATCACCGAAGTCAAAGCCCGCATCAGCCGCCTGCCGGAACAGGAAAGCTTTCATGTGGTGTTCTTTCCCACCTGGGATCAGGCCAGAACCGCCGCTCGCAAGCTGGTTCAGAGCCGGGTTCAGCTCTCCATGCTGCGGCTGAGCAATGCCATTGAAACCGAAACCCAGCTGGCGCTAGCCGGACATCCGAAACTGATCGGGCTGCTGGAGCGTTTCCTGGCCTTCCGCGGCGCCGATAATGGCAAATGCATGATGACCTTTGGCGTAACGGGCAGCAAAGCCCAATGCCGCTCAGCGTTGACGGAGGCCCGCAAATTCTGCAGCGACCATAAAGGGGTCTATACCGGCACCAAACTCGGCGCCAAGTGGGCGGAGAAACGCTTCACCATGCCCTACCTGCGGGAAGCCCTGTGGCAAATGGGCTACGCCGTGGACACCCTGGAAACCGCAACCGACTGGGACAACGTTGATCACCTGATGAGCCGGATCGAAACCAACCTCCGGGAAGGGCTGGCAGGCAGGAACGAGCGAACCCACGTTTTTACCCATCTGTCCCACTTTTACGGCCAGGGTTGTTCCATCTACACAACCTATGTTTTCCGGGTTGCGGATAGCTATGACGAGACCCTTAGCCGCTGGCAACATCTGAAAAACTCCACCTCAGACCTGATCGTGCGCAACCGGGGCACGATCAGCCACCAGCATGGCGTAGGCAAGGATCATGCGCCCTTCCTCCCCATCGAAAAGGGCGAATTGGGTATGCGCGCCATTCGTTCGCTCACCCAGAGCTTTGACCCGGATCAGCGCCTGAACCCCAAAACTCTGCTGGATTGAGGTGCTCATGGATCGACAACAGACACTGGAAAACCTGAAAGGCGAAACGCAGACCTTCGATGTGGTAGTGGTCGGCGGCGGTATTACCGGCGCCGGCGTTGCCCGGGAAGCCGCGGGCAGCGGCTTGAAGACGTTGCTGGTGGAACAGAAGGATTTCGCCTGGGGCACCTCCAGCCGCTCCTCCAAGATGGTCCATGGTGGACTTCGCTATCTGGCCAGCGGACACATTGGGCTAACCCGAGATGCTGTGCGCGAACGTGAACGGATGATGCAGGAAGCACCCGGACTGGTCGACCCGCTCCCGTTTCTGATGCCGCACTACAAAGGCAGTTTCCCGGGCCCAGGCCTGTTCCAGGTGCTGCTGGCCATGTACGACCGCCTGGCTGGTACCCGCAGCCACCAGAAATATACGCCGGCAGAAACCCTGAACTGGGTGCCGGGCCTTAACATCAACAACCTGCGCGCCTCCAGCCGCTTTACCGACGCGGTGACGGACGATGCCCGTCTGGTTCAAAGGCTGATTGCCGAAGCCACGCGCGATGGCGCCGTGTGCCTGAACTACGTAACCGCAACCGCCATCAACCGGGACAGTGATGGTGAGGTTTCCGGATTGCGCCTGAACCCAGAGGAAGCCTCAGAACAGGGCGAGATCACAATCCTTACCCGGTGCGTCATTAATGCCACCGGCGCCTGGGCCGATCGGTTACAGAAACAATCAGCGACGGATAACCCGCTCACCATCCGACCGCTCAGAGGCAGCCATCTGGTAATCCCCTGGCAGAAGCTGCCGGTGACCTGCGCGGTGTCCCTGATGCACCCGGATGACCGAAGACCAGTTTTTGCCTTCCCGTGGGCAGGTGCCACAGTTCTGGGCACGACCGATCTCGAACATGCCGAAGATCTGAACCAGGAGCCGGGCATCACCGGTGGGGAAGTCGATTATCTGCTGAAAATTGCTACCCGTTTATTCCCAGGTGCGACCATTGAACGGGCCGACGTGCTGTCCACCTGGGCGGGCGTTCGACCTGTGGTCACTGACGGCGAAGACAAAGCTCCGTCCCGGGAAAACCGGGAACACGCCATCCGACACGACAAGGGCCTGATCAGCATCGCCGGCGGAAAGCTCACAACCTTCCGCCAGATGGCACGACAGGCGTTGGCCGTGGCCCTCGGTGATCAACATGAAGATCGGCTTCGGAGCGACGAGCAACCGGTATTCGCGACCACACCGAAAGACCATAAGCCCGATGACATGCCGGCACTGACCTGGCATCGCCTGGGCGGCTATTACGGCCCGGCTCGCCAGGCTATGTTGAACAACGGTGACGCCACCGAAATCCCGGGTACCGGTTTGCTCTGGGCCGAACTGGAGTGGGCTTGTGAGAAAGAGCAGGTTCTGCATCTGGATGACTTGATGCTGCGGCGAACCCGCCTGGGGCTGATCCTGCCTGACGGGGCTGCCAGTTTACTTTCCGACATCCGGAAACGGTGCCAGAGCCTGCTTGGCTGGGATGATGCCCGCTGGCAACAGGAGCAAGAGCGGTACCTGACGACCTACCGTAAGGCATACCAGCTCCCGCTGGGCGAGGACGCCCGGGATGCCTGAGACTCCACTAATTCTGGCGATCGATAACGGCACCCAGAGCATCCGCGCCCTGCTTTTCGACCCCCAGGGCAACCTGTTAGGCAAAGGTAAACAGGAAATCGAACCTTACTTTTCCGAGCAACCCGGCTGGGCAGAACAGCATCCGGAGTATTTCTGGGACAACCTTGGCATTGCTTGCCAGCAACTCTGGCAAACCACCAGTGCCCGCCCGGAGCAGGTGATGGGCGTGACCGTCACCACGCAACGCGGCACGGTGGTCAACCTTGATCGTGAGGGCAAGCCCCTGCGGCCCGCCATTATCTGGCTGGATCAGCGGCATGCCCGGGTGGATGGGCCGGTGAAAGGCCCCTGGGGCTGGCTGTTCAAGCTTGCCCGCCTGGAGGACACCATTAGCCGCTTCCGGGAAAAAACCCAGGCGAACTGGATTGCGCAGAATCAGCCGGACATCTGGGCGAAAACCCACAAGTACCTTCTGTTATCAGGCTATCTGAACTATCGATTGACCGGTGAATTCCGGGATTCCACCGGCAGCCAGGTGGGCTACCTGCCCTTTGATTATAAACGCCAGCGTTGGGCCGGCCCCCGGGATTTCAAATGGCAGGTGATGCCGGTGACCCCGGGCATGCTGCCTGAACTGATACCACCTGGTGAGCAGATCGGAACCCTGTTGCCTGAGGCTGCAGCGCACCTTGGCCTGCCCGCCGGTTTGCCAGTCATCGCCGCGGCATCGGACAAAGCCTGCGAAATTCTCGGCTCCGGCGGTCTGTCTCCGGAGACTGGCTGCATGAGCTATGGCACCACAGCCACCATCAACACCACCAACGCCCGCTACGTGGAACCCACCCGGTTCATGCCGCCTTATCCGTCTGCCCTGCCCGGACACTACTCCACTGAAGTCATGATCTATCGGGGTTTCTGGATGGTGAGCTGGTTCAAACGGGAATTCGGGCTGCGTGAGCAAAAGCTGGCAGAACAGAAAGGCATTGAACCCGAAGCCCTGTTTGACGAACTGGTGACTGCGGTGCCGCCAGGCTCCATGGGTTTGATGCTACAGCCCTACTGGAGCCCCGGCGTGCGTCAACCTGGCCCGGAGGCCAAGGGTTCCATTATCGGCTTTGGCGACGTGCACACACGAGCTCACGTCTATCGGGCCATACTGGAGGGGCTGGCCTACGCCTTGAAGGAAGGCAAGGAACGCATCGAGAAACGCAGCGGCCAGGCTATCAAGCGGCTGCGAGTAGCAGGCGGCGGCTCCCAGAGTGATGCTGCCATGCAGTTGACGGCGGATATATTTGGCCTGCCGGCGGAACGCCCGCATACCTATGAAACCTCCGGGCTGGGAGCAGCCATTGATGCCGCCGTGGGGCTGGGATTACACCCGGATTTCGACACGGCGGTACGGGCTATGACCAGAACCGGCCGGGTATTCGAGCCCAACCCGGAAGCATCTGCGCTTTATCAACGTCTCTACCGGGAGGTTTATCAGGATATGTATCCCCGCCTGCAACCACTGTACAAAAAGATCCGGGAGATTACTGGCTACCCGCGCTAACCCCAATGGTGACATTTTATTCAATAGAGCCTATACTGATGAAAATTCATCACGGGAGGTCAGGGCATGTCAGAAGCGGTTAGCGCAGCACCGGAAACCAGCGATAAAGCTCTGCTGTCCAAAGCCCTGCTGAACGCAGCCAAAGCCTTTGGTTTGCCACAAGCGGAAATCGCGGCCGTGGTTGGCCGCAACCGCACAGGTTTGACCCGTGACGGCATTGACCCGGCCAGTAAGTCCGGTGAACTGGCACTGTTGTTTATCCGGCTATACCGTAGCGTCTATGCACTGACCGGCGGTGAACGGGAGGCCATGACCCATTGGCTGAACACTCCCAACCACTATTTTGATGATACACCCAGACAGATGATCCAGAGCACGGAAGGCCTGGTTCGGGTGGTTCACTACCTGGATGCCATGCGGGGGCGGATTTGAATTATCGGGAACGGATTGCCCAATCCATCGCACCGCTGCAAGGCAGCCTGTTCCGGGTGGTGGAAAGTCAGGAAGACATCGCGACGGCCCGCATCGTAGACAGTATGCAGGAACAGAATCGACTGGAGGAATTGCTGGAAAGCAACAAACCACCGGTGCCCGGCACGGCCCGAAAACGCCATTACCTGCTGACCACCCCGTTCCGCTACCCGCCCCTGAAATACGGCTCACGTTTTGGCCGCAGTTTCGAACCAAGCCTGTTCTACGGAGCCATGGCCATTCCCACCGCCCTGGCGGAAACCGCGTTTTACCGGTTTGTGTTCATGAGCCACCTGAAAATCCCGTTCAAGCGCCCGTTAACCACCTTGCATACGGTTTTCAGCGCCCGATTCCGCACGGAACGAGGTGTCCGGCTACAGTCTGAACACTGGCAGGATCTGCACCTTACGCTGGCAGATCCAGTCAGCTACCGGGAAAGCCAGGCCATGGGTACCGACATGCGTAGCCTGCAAGTCGGCGCCTTCCAGTTTCTCTCAGCCCGCGCTCTGCAGGCAGGCCTCTATGAGCTTCCATTCCATTCGGACAACGGCGTTGAGGGCGTCAATGTGGCCTTGTTTAATGCCAGCGTGTTCCGGGACGCCGCACCCAGAAGTTATCAAAAACTGATTGCCGTGACGTCGCCCAACCAGGTGTCCATGAGCCTGTCGGAACCGGATGGCAGCAAACAGGTTTACGAATTCAGCCTGAACCAGTTTCTGATCGAAGGGGAACTGCCTCAGCCGGCGCCGTAGCTTCTGCCGTTTCTCTCTCCTGATGATCGGCCTGCCAGCCGCCTCCCAGCGCCTTGTACAGATCCACCGCTGCAATCAGCCGATTCAACCGCACCCGGCTCAGCTGCTGGCGGGCGTCAAACACGGTTCGCTGGCTTTCCAGCAAGGTGAGCAAGTCATCTGCCCCTTCCCGGTAACGCACTTCGGTCAACCGCAAAGTCTCTTCCGCCTGAGTCAAAATACTCTGTAACCGCTGCTCCTGGTCCAGGTACAGCGCTTCTCTGTCGAGTGCATCCCCGACTTCCTGGAATGCCGAGAGCAGGCTGGCACGGTAATTCTCCAACAACGCCACCCGCCGGGATTCCGAAATGGCAACATTGTTGCGACGCTGGCCTCCATCAAACAGAGTCTGGCTGAGGGCAATCAGGCCATTGGCGGTTTGCAGTGGGTCCGCCAGGCTTACAAAGCTATTGGTAGAGAGGCGAACCGCGCCACTGAGCGACACCGATGGCATCAAGGCCGCCCTGGCCTGCTCGACGTCAGCACTGGCGGCCATCAGACGCGCTTCCTCTGCCGCCAGGTCGGGTCTTCGGGTCACCAGGCTGGCCGGGGTTTCCGGGTTAATCTCCGGCACTTGAAGCCCCAGTAGCCCAGCCTCCGGAATCTCTTCCGTAAACGGATAATCCCCGGTCAGTAGCCGCAAGGCCGCTAACCGTTGCCGGGCCTGATACTCCAGTGGCGGCACCGCATTCTTCAGGTTCAGAACCGAGGTTTGCTGGCGGGACAGTTCCGAACGATCGGCCACACCGTTGCGATACCGGGCCTCGACCAGGGCCAGTGTCTTTTCCCCCAGTTCCAGATTCCGGCGCGCAATATCCACGCGCTGCTGCAACTCCTGCCACTCAAACCAGGTGGTGGCTACCGAGGCCACCAGCGTCATTCGCGCGGTATCGTAGTCATACCCTGTAGCCTGGAAATCGGCAAGAGCCCCGGCTTCCGCGGTAGACAAGCGCCCCCAGAGATCCAGCTCGTAGTCAAACGACAGCCCCAGGCTGGTCGAACCACTGGTGACACGGTCCTGACCGGAGACCTCGCTTGCCTGCTTTCCCGTACTTCCAGAGGTACCCAGAGACGGCAACAAGGCAGCTCCGGCATTGCGCAACTGCAAGTCTGCCTGAATCACTGCCTGTGCGGTGGCTGCCAGGTCCGGATTATTCAAGAGTGCCCGGTCTACCAAACGGTTCAGCTCTTCATCATCGAAGGTATTCCACCAGCGGTCGCTGACAGCTTCGCTGGAGTCAGTCCCGGTGTGCCATTGGGCTGGCGGATTCAACGGCTGCTCAATAGGTTGCGGCTGAAAGCTCGCGCACCCAGTCAACAACACCGACAACAGTGCAATATGGCGAACGCTCATAACATTACTCCGAGGCCAGGGCATGAACCGGGTCCAGATGGGCGGCCTTGCGGGCGGGCAGAAACCCGAACAGCAGGCCAGTGGCGAAAGCGCAACCGAAGGCCAGAGCCATGGGTAGCAGCGTCATATGTATGGGTGTTCCCAGGGAGCCGATAACCTGGGTTGCGGCAATTCCGATGACAACGCCAATCAACCCGCCAATGGCAGATACCAGCCAGGCCTCAGTCAGAAATTGCTGCAGGATATTCCACGCCCGGGCACCGGTGGCCATGCGAATACCAATCTCACGAGTACGCTCGGTGACACTTACCAACATGATATTCATCACCCCGATGCCACCCACAAGCAGGGAAATAGCCGCAATGGAACCCAGCAGCCAGGTGAGCGTATTCTGGGTTTCCGAAATGGTTTCAATCAGTGAGGCCATGTTGCGGATGGTGAAGTCCTCAATACCGTGTCGGGCCATCAGAGTGTCGTGGATGAGGGCTTCGATCTCATCCATACGATCGATATCGGCCACAGCCACGGTGATGTTGCGCAGGTGCGTCTGCCCGAAGATGCGCAGGCTACCCGTGGTGTAGGGAACAAACACCACATCGTCCTGATCCTGCCCCATGGGCGACGCGCCCTTTTCATCCATAACCCCGATCACCTGAAACAGCACGTTGTTAACCATCAGGTGTTTGCCGAGGGAGCTTTCGTCGGGAAACAGGGCGTTGGCGGTGGTTTTGCCGAGTACCGCCACAGCTGCATAGCTGGCTTCATCCTCGGCGCTGAAGAAGGTGCCTTCAACGACAGGCCACTGGCGGGCAACCGGGAAGCGGAAGGAGGTGGCATTGATCTCGGCCGAGTGATCCCGGTTGGAATAGCGCAGCGTCTGGCCGCCAGTCAGTTCAGGTATTGCTGCAAGAACACCCTCTATCTCATTGATTGCTTTGAAGTCAGATGGTACCAGCGTGGTCACGCTCCAGCGCCCACCCCGCTGATCGGGCCCACCGGGGCGCACCAGCAGCAGATCACTGCCCATGGTGCTGATTCGGTCGACCACATCCTTTCGGGCCCCCTCCCCGATCGCCAGCATGGTGATCACTGAGGCAACCCCGATTACGATGCCAAGCAGGGTCAACGCCGTCCGAAACAGGTTACTGTGCAGGGAACGCACCGCGCTTTTCAGCGCTTCCTGCCAGTCGCCAAGGCGGGAACGGCGACGGCCATTCTGGTCGGTTGCTGGCATCGGGACCGAGGGTACTTCTGCGCCGGTGTCCTCAACAATCTCACCATCGGCAATGCGAATTTGCCGACGAGCCACGGTTGCCACATCGGGGTCGTGGGTGATCAGGATAATGGTGTGGCCCTGCTCAGAAAGATCGGTTAACAGCCGGATCACCTCCTGGCTGCTCTTGCTGTCCAGAGCACCGGTCGGTTCGTCTGCGAAGATCAACTGGCCGCCGTTCATCAGGGCCCGAGCAATAGACACTCGCTGTTGCTGACCACCCGACAACTGTGCCGGCCTGTGCGACAGACGCTCGCCCAGCCCAAGCCCGGTGAGTAACCGTTCTGCCCTTGCGTGCCGCTCGGCCGGCGCCATTCCGGCGTAAATGGCGGGGATCTCCACATTCTCACGGGCAGTCATCCCGGGCAGCAGGTTGTAACTCTGGAATACAAAACCAAAGGCGTCACGCCGAAGCAGTGCCAGTTCGTCCCGGTCCAGGGCGGATACGTCCCTGCCATTGAATCGGTACTGGCCAGCGCTTGGCTGATCCAGACAGCCAAGGATGTTCATCAGGGTAGACTTGCCGGAGCCCGATGGCCCCATAATGGCCACAAACTCACCGGGCCAGATCTTCAGGTCAATGCCCTTGAGTACCGGAACCGCCAGTTCACCCTCACCAAAGGATCGGGTAATGCCTTGAAGCTCAATCAACGGCCGGGGGCTCATCTCAGCATACCCCGAAAGGCAGATCTGCCCTCACCCTGAGCGGCCCGTGGATCACGGTTTGCGAGCACCACCTGATCGCCCTCGCTCACCCCGGACCGCACCTCCACGTATACCCGGTTGCTGATGCCGGTTTCGATGTCCCGAATCTGTGGCTGCCCCTTTGCATCCAGGACCTTGACCTGGTTTCTCGCCACCGCACTGACTGGCACCCGCAATACGTCCAGCGCTTCGTCCTGAATAAAGAACACCTGGGCGGTCATCTGGGGCAGCAACCGTCCCTCCTGGTTATCGACCGTAAACAGGGCGTTGTAGAGCACCACGTTGTTGGTTACTTCGGGAGTTGGCTCAATGTACTGCAACTCTCCGTAGAGCTTATGCTCGGCATCGCCGAGTGTGGTGAAGTACACCCGCATGCCCGGTTGCAGCTTGCCCACGTCGGCCTCGGACACCTGGGCACGCACCCGCATGGTGCTCAGGTTGGCAATGCGCATAAGCAACGGCGCGGTCTGACTGGCGTTCAGGGTTTGTCCCTGGCGGGCTTCAATGGACACCACGGCCCCGTCCATCGGCGCATAGATTCGTGCATAACCCAGATTGGCTTCTTCGGCCCGCAGTGTAGAGGAGGTCTGTTCAATCTGGGCTTCAAGCATGGCCAACTGCGCCCGGGCGGACGCTAACGATGCTTCGGCAGTCTGCAGGGATTCCCGTGTGGTCGCGTCTTCGCGCGAGAGGTTCTGCTGGCGCTGGAACTGGATCTCCGCCAGCCGCAGCTGGGCCTTGCGATCGGCTAACTGGGCCTGCTGGTTCTTCAGCAGGGCGCGGGTGGCATCCACTTTCGCCACATACACGGTAGGGTCGATTTCCGCCAGCAGATCGCCAGTGCTAACGGGTTGGCCCACTCTTACGTGAATCAGCTCCAGCTGACCGGAAACCTGTGCACCCACATCCACATAATTACTCGGTTCAAGCACGCCGGTGGCCGAAACCAGATTCTGGATGTCCCCTCGGCTCACCGCCACGGTATTCAACGCCGGCTCATTGCCGTTACCGTTGCGGGCATACCAATAGGCAGCGAAAGCCAAAGCGCACAGTACAACCAGAAATCCAACCCACTTCAGCCAGCGATGCCCGGCACGGGTAGCAGAGGCCATTCAGATATCTCCACGAGTTCAAATCAGACCGAACCATAGAGAACTGATACGGGAAAAAGAAGCCGGGGACCAGGGTTTTGCGAAACCTTTACACGAACGATCTCAGGCGCAAAGAGGATATATTACAGCCCTCCTGCAGCGAGCTGAATAGCAATCGCAGCCATCATCAGGCCGATAACACCGTCAATCACACGCCACGCCGCAGGCCTGGCCAACCAGGGCGCCAGCCGGGAACCGGCCCAGGCCAGCGCGCCGAACCAGAGCACCGACGCGCTGCTGGCACCCGCCACAAACGTGGCCGGATCCGATTGCTGGGCTCCCACTGCTGGAATTAACAGTAACGTATCCAGGTAAACCTGGGGATTCAGCAAGGTGACAGCCAAGGTTGTCAGGATCACGCCTTTGACGGTGCTGCGCCGAGCTTCCCCTGCCGCCAGTGACGCCCTCCCCTTCAGAACCCGATAGAACGCCTGTCCTGCCAGCAAACCGAGGAACCCAACGCCCAGCCATCTGAGCACGTCCAGCGCCTCGGGCATGGCCATCAGTGCCGCACTCACACCAAACATGCCCAGAGTGAACAGCAGGATATCCGAGGTCATACACAAACCGGCCGACCACCAATGGTGTTCGCGACGAATGGCCTGACTGAGAACGTAGGCATTCTGGGCACCAATAGCCACGATGATGCCGCCACACACAACCAGGCCTGTCAGATAACTCTCAAACACCACGGCACTCCTTATGATTAATGGCGAAAGCCTACCCCGTTACCGCTATACTTGAAATTCATCCTGTTAATACCTGATAAGTTTTTCTTATGCTTGACTACAAATTGCTGGAAGCCCTTGCGGCCGTGGTCGACGCCGGCGGTTTTGACAAAGCCGGCGACATGCTGGGCATCAGCCAGTCCGCCATTTCTCAGCGAATTCGTACACTTGAAGTCAGGCTTGGCCAGCCTGTGCTGGTGCGAAGCCAAAACCCAAGAGCAACGCCCGCAGGCCAGAGATTACTCAATCATGTTCATCAGGTGCGCCTGCTGGAACGCGACCTGACCAGTTCCATTCCCTCCCTGGCCGAACCAGCCACTCGATTCCGCGTCGCGCTCAATGCGGACAGCCTCGCAACCTGGTGGGCCTCTGCCGTCGGCGACTTCTGTACCGAAGAGGGAATACTTCTGGACATGGTGGTAGAAGACCAGGACGTCGGATTGCGGCGCATGCGCGAGGGCGATGTAGCCGCCTGCCTTTGCAGCAGCCCTCAGCCGGTTGCCGGCGCCCGGTGCATACCGCTGGGAGTGATGACGTATCAGCCATTGGCCACACCGGACTATAGCCGCCGCTTTTTTCCGGACGGGCTGAACAACGCGAGCCTGCAATCCGCGCCCGCCATTGTGTTTGGGCCCAACGATCAACTCCAGCATCGGTTCCTGGCCCAGGTGGGCTATCAGGGCAAATTTCCGCACCACCTGTGCCCTTCATCCGAGGGCTTCGTAAAGCTTGCGCTGACCGGCATGGGTTATGGAATGATTCCAGAAATTCAGGCCCGGGAGCATATCGAGGCAAATCGACTGGTTAGTATCTCCCCGGGCAGCGGCCTGGAAGTTCCTCTTTACTGGCACTTCTGGCGTCACGGTGGGGAGCTGATGTCCCGGTTAACGCGCAAACTGCAGGATTCGAGCGAGTTGGTTTGAGTGGTTTCCGGTGATCAGGGTATCTGCCTAGAAAAAATAGCTATGCAAACCATCGAGACAGGAGTACAGTGGCCGTCGTTGGAAAGATTTAGCAAAGCATTCATCAATAAGACGCATCCCTGTTGTTATAAGTAGTGTTCGTCCTGTTTTTGATCACGCCAGTTTTTATGTTTCCGCACACCGCTGACCTGCCCTCACAACGAGACCAGGCAGCACATTAAATGATTGAATTCAGGATAGTAAAATATGTCTACTGTTACCGGTACTGTTAAGTTCTTCAACGAATCCAAAGGCTTCGGCTTTATCACTCGTGAAGGCGGCCCGGACGTTTTCGTTCACTACAGCGCCATTCAGGGCGGCGGCTTCAAGACTCTGGCAGAAGGCCAGCAGGTTGAATTCACCGTGACTCAGGGCCAGAAAGGTCCTCAGGCGGAAAACGTAGTTGGTCTGTAAATAACAGCCCAGTACGATCAAAAAGGCAGCTTCGGCTGCCTTTTTTGTTGCCTGAATTTCCGTGTTAGTCCGTATTCATCCTTATTAGTACCATGGTCGGGCTCACCTTGAGCCACGCTAAGGCCTATAATGCCCGCTCGGGTGAATTCACTCCCCAGGCCCTCGAGGCTCAGCAAACCAGAAAAGGCCCACCATGTTTTCTGAACAGTTCTATTCCGTCCAGGACGGACGTATTGTGATTTCCGCACCCCAGGCCAGCTACTTTGCCAAAGAGATCGCCGGGGACTTCAATCCGATCCACGATCCGGACGCCCGTCGTTTTTGCGTGCCCGGCGACCTGCTGTTCACCATTGTGGTGTCCCGTTTCGGGCTCTCAGAAAATATGACCTTCAAGTTCCGTAACCTGCTTGGTGCCGAGGTTCCTCTTGAGTTCCGCGAAAGCGACAATGGCGAAGCCATCCAAGTTGTCGACGAAGCCGGTAAGGTCTACCTGGAAGTTACCCGTAAAGGCGCGGTAACCCGGGATGAAAAAGTGATTGAAGAGTTCAGTCGGTGCTATGTTGCGGCGTCCGGGAAAAACTTTCCGCACACGCTCAAGCCCTTGATGGAATCACACGGGGTGATGTTCAATCCCGACCGGCCAATGGTGATGTATGAGAGCATGAGCCTGGCTCTCACACAGCTGGAGAATCCTCACCCAGACCTCGAACTGAACAACGCGGATCTGGAAGTTGCGGGTAAACGCGGCAACGTAACGCTTGAATACAACCTGCAGTCTTCCGGCAAAACCGTAGGCGAGGTTGCCAAGCGGCTGGTACTGGGCGGCCTTCGGGAGTACTGCCCTGAGGCCATGGCCGGCATCATCAAGGAATTTTACCGGCTCAAGGCGAGAGGCACCCGCTGGGGGATGGAAAGCGCTGATCAGCCGGCAGGATTATAACGCTCAAACGTTTGCAGGCAGACATCCACAGTTACCGATAACGTTTTCAGCGCCGCAGCCCGTGCCCTGCCTTCCGCACTCGCCCGGTAGAGGTGTGGAGTCATTGCCAATAAATCGGCAATGGGCTCGGCGCCTTCGAGATGCACTGTAAAGCGTAAGTCCTGAGTGCCGATTCGCCGAAATCCCTCCGGTACCGGAGCCACTTTACGGGAGTCTGCGCGAACTTCCGGATAGACAATCTCCCGCAATTCCCTCAGATGATCCTGCCCGGCGTCTACCTGTACCAGTCGCCCACCTGGCCTTAAAACCCGCGCAAACTCCGGATACACCGGAAACCCGAAAAGGCAAAGCACATGGTCGACTGAAGCTGGTAACACCGGCAGATTGGCATTGCTGCCAACCACCCAACCTGCGCGTTTTTCCATGCGCGCCGCCGCCAGCACCGCCCACTTGGAAATGTCCAGTCCGAGCAACGATAGTGAGATTTCGCCCTCCTGGGACGCTAGTTGGCGCAAATAATAGCCCTCACCACAGCCGGCATCCAGGCAACTGAGTTCGCTGCCCGTGGCAGCGTCGTTCAGGATTGCCGCCGACACGGCATCCGCAATCGGGCGATAGTATCCCACCTCCAGAAAGCGCTGGCGCGCGGCCACCATGGCTTTGCTGTCACCGGGTTCTTTCGAGCGCTTTTTCTGAACTGGCAGCAAATTTACGTAGCCCTGGCGGGCAATATCGAAGCTATGGCCCTGTGGACAGCGCCAGACTTTGTCTTCCCGCTGCAGCGGATTGCCGTCGAGCGGACAGGCGAGGGATTCAAAGGGAGTGGTGTTCACTGAGCGTCCAAACGTTGGAAATGCCGGCGTATTCTAACAAGGAATATCCCATCAGGCTCGCAAACGGAGGAATGGCTTCCTATTCTTGTTGTGAACGACTGGAAAGCGCATAGATGCGTTCTCACCCAACCGGGAGGAGTCTCGTCCGTCATGGATAAGAAGAAGGACAGATCGTCGTCATCGTCACAATCGGAGCAAAGTGAACAAAAGTTCCATGAGTTGATTGAGAGCCTGCCGATGGTTGCCGTTCAGGGCTACGACCGGAATCGGAGGGTCATCTACTGGAATGAAGCCAGCACAAGACTATACGGGTACTCCAGAAATGAGGCTCAGGGAAAACGGCTGGAGGACCTGATTATTCCGGAAGCCATGCGCGAAGCCGTTATTGAGGCCCACACCAACTGGCTCGATCACAACATCAGCATTCCCGCAGAAGAACTGGCACTGAAACACAAGGATGGCCACCAGGTTCCCGTTTACTCGAGTCATGTCATGATCAAGCAGGATACCGGCGAGTGCGAAATGTTCTGTATCGACATCAGCCTGGAAGAACAAACGCAAGCCAAGGCAGAACTGGTTCGCCGCGCCAGCTTTGATGATCTTACCGGGTTACCCAACCGACGCCTGATGGAGTCTGAACTTGAAAGCCGGCTGGCCGAGGCAGATCGTTGCAATCGGGAAGTTGCGGTGATCTTCATGGATCTGGACAACTTCAAACTGATTAACGATACGCTCGGCCACTATCAGGGCGACACCCTCCTCAAATCGGTTGCTGACACCTTAAAGCAGGAATTACGACACAGCGATCTGCTCTGCCGTTTCGGAGGCGACGAATTCGTTCTGTTGCTGTTCGATTTTCATGGCCCAGAGGGCATCCATGAATTACTTCAACGGCTGGTCAAGGCACTCGAAAGCAAGGTGCAGCTTCACGGTGATTGCTATCAGGTATCGGCGAGTTTTGGCGTCAGCCTGTACCCACACAATGGCGGCACCGCCGCGGAACTCATGGGCAACGCAGACGCGGCCATGTACCGCGCCAAGGAGATCGGAAAGAATACGGTCTGCTTCTACACCTCTGATATCAACGACCGGCTCGTCAAATACCAACAGATTACGGCCCTGCTCCGACAAGCCCTGACGAATGGCGGATTGGAACTTTACTACCAGCCACAGATAGATCTGAGAACTGGCGGGACCACCTCCTGCGAGGCGCTGTTGCGGTGTTTCGACAAGGCATCAAGCCTTGTCTCGCCGGCGACGTTCATCCCTGTTGCCGAAAAATCGGGGCTTATAAACCGTATCGGTGACTGGGTCATCGATGCCGCATGCAAGCAGCTCAATGCCTGGCAGCGAACTGAGTTCGCGGGCGTGCGCATTGACGTCAATCTGTCCGGTCGCCAACTGACCAATCCACACCTGGCTGACCAGATCCTGGAAACCATCAAACACTATGGTTTGAAACCTGAGCAACTCGGGGTAGAACTCACGGAAAACGAGGTGTTTGGGAGCGAAGAAGACCAAACCAGGCAACTGGAGCGCCTCAAGGCTGCCGGGCTCCATATATCCATTGACGACTTCGGCACCGGATACTCTTCCCTGGTTTATCTTCGGAAGCTCCCGGTATGCAGCATCAAGATCGATCGAAGCTTTCTTCACTATGCCATGGAAAACGAAAGCGACATGGCCATCATGAAAGCCATGGTTACGGTCGGCCAGAGTCTCGGCTTGAGCATTCTTGTAGAAGGTGTAGAGACCGAGCAACAGGCAAAGCTGATACGGGATCTCGGATGCGATTTCGCCCAGGGCTTTCTTTACGCCAAACCAATGCCGGCGAAAGCGGCAGAGGCATTTATGAAGCCCCTGGCTTCACGCAGTTAATGAGCAACAAACATAGCCTGGCGTCCTTGAGGTCAGCCCTTTTGAAGGGATAGGTCTAACACCACCGGAGTACTCTCAGGCATACAACGCTCGTTGCAGGTACTGGCATTAATGAGACGGGTTTCGCCCTGCAGGTACTCACCATAGCCCTCATGAATATGCCCGAAGACATGAGCCTTCAGTATCAGCCGAGGACTACTGCCCAAGATCACAAGACTTTGATATAAGGGAGTAAAAATGGAGGCGCGGGTCGGAATCGAACCGGCGTACACGGAGTTGCAGTCCGCTGCATAACCACTCTGCCACCGCGCCGGGGAAGCCTGGATTCTGGCTTTTGCTCTCAGGAGGCATTGAGAGACTTGGAGAAATTGGAGCGGGAAACGAGATTCGAACTCGCGACCCCAACCTTGGCAAGGTTGTGCTCTACCAACTGAGCTATTCCCGCTCTAATGTTTCGGAAGCATTGCCTCATCAACGGCTGCGTATTCTACGGATTCCGCCTTCGCCGTCAACACCTTTTTTTCAACTTTCTGTTTTTACTGACAATCTGAACAAAGTTTAGCCAGCAACGATTCAGGATCGATCCCCGGCCTGCGCTGTTACGTTACGTGCACCCGCCAGCTGCCCGGCGGAATCGCAGTTCAGATAACTGGATGCCTGGAGCCATTCCTGATCGGGATAGTACTTGAATACCAGTTGCCCGCCCTTGAGTTCGTCCACCACGGTTTTGATGATCTGGTTGTCTACCGCCGGGCAGCCATGACTGCGGCCGATTCTGCCGTATTTTGTGACCCAGCTGTCCTGAACGTAGTCGGCACCATGGATGACAATTGCCCGCTGGCGAGCCAGGTCATTGAAGCCCGGCTCCAGTCCGTCAAGGCGCAACGAATAGCCGTGGGAACCCCGATAGGATTCAGCAGCTTTGAACAAGCCGATGCTGGATTGGTAACTGCCCTCGATATTGGAGAAAGCGGTTGCCTCGGCATTACCGGAGTTTTTACCGTGGGCCACCAGATCACGAAGAATCAACTCGCCTTCATTGAGATCAAACAACCACAGCCTTTCTTTGGAAGACGGCAAAGAGAAGTCGATCACCGCCAGCCTCTCTGGCATGGCCGTGCCATTGCTGATGGCACAACGAGTTGCTTTCAATGCGGCTTCGAGAACCTGTGGGCTCAACTTGGGTGCTGCGGAGGCCAGGCGGCCAAACATATCATCATTACCGGATTGGGCGTGGCCTGCCGCCGATAACCCAAGGGAAAAAAGCGCGCCCGCAAACAGGGCGGAAATCTTTCGTAGTTTGTGATGCTTGGGCATCAAGCTTACCTCTCAACTCGAAGCTGTTTAAATCCGTAGAACAAAAAATGCCCCATTCTACCAATAAAAAATGAGACACCCGTCATCGCCGTACAAAAAATAAACAAGCGGTAATCAAACATACGAATTCCGGGGTGTGGCTCGGGCGTGGTAACATTGGCCTAACTCAACGGGGTGCCTGGAAGGGCTGAGACCATACCCGCGGAACCTGACCCGGTTAATACCGGCGTAGGGATTGAGTCACCACCTTTGGTGGTGTTCGCGGCATGGCACCCCCGCTACTGAACAAGGTGCCGCTGTATGTTTTCACGCTTGATTCCTGCGCTTCTCGCCGTGTCGCTGCCTGCGATGGCCGCTGCCGAAGAACCGGCCGTTCTGAATGTGTATACCCATCCATCCTTTGCCGCCGAGTGGGGCCCGGGGCCCGCTGTTAAAGAGGCGTTTGAAGCCCAATGCGGCTGTTCCCTGAATTACACCGTGCTGGACAGTGGCGGCGATATTCTGCAAAGGCTCCGGCTGGAAGGAAGCTCCACCCCGGCAGATGTGGTTCTGGGGCTGGATACCGGCACCATGGAGACCGCACGTCAAACCGGTCTTCTTGGCCGCCACGGCCAATCACTGGAACGCCTGGCACTGCCCGTTAACTGGGACGACGACACTTTCGTGCCCTATGACTGGGGATATTTTGCCTTTGTCTACGATACCGAGCAGCTGCAAGAACCGCCCTCAAGCCTCGAGGAACTGGTGAAAGCGCCAGACGATCTCAAGATCATTATTCAGGATCCGCGCACCAGCACACCGGGGCTCGGCCTGTTGCTCTGGATGCATACCGTCTATGGTGATGAGGCGCCAGCAAAGTGGCAGCAGCTCAGCAACAAGATTCTCGCCACCACTCAGAGCTGGAGTGACGGTTATTTCTCGCTATTCATGAATGGCGAAGCGCCCATGATCCTCTCTTACAGCACCTCGCCTGCCTATCACATGGCTATCGACAAAACTGACCGTTATCAGGCGGCCCGTTTCAATGAAGGGCATTACCTGCAGGTAGAAGTCGCCGCCCTGGTGGAAAGCTCCGATAACAAGACACTTGCCAGAGAGTTTCTGGACTTCATGCTGACCGCGGACTTCCAGCGTCATATTCCACTGAAGAATGTGATGTATCCGGCGGTTGATCTTGGCGATGAATTGCCAGACGTTTTCGACAAGCTGATTACACCATCCGAAGCCCTGTATATAGACCCCGCGAAAGTTGCCACCATTCGCCGACAGTTGGTGAACGACTGGCTTGATGCACTGACCGACTGAAGTGATGCCAACACACGCGAGAGCCGCCCCCTTCAGCCATCCTGGCTGGCAACTCTGGCCCGGCCTTTTACTCGGCACCGGGCTGTTGCTGCTGGTGGCACTCGGCCTTGGGAGCATCCTTCAGGAGGCCGGCGAGCTGGACATGGGGAGTACGCTGGAAAGCTCCTATTTCCAGAATGTGGTCCGCTTTACCCTTTGGCAGGCCTTTTTATCTGTCCTGTTAAGCCTGGCGCTGGCGCTCCCGGTGGCGACTGCCCTCGCCCGCTACACAGGCTTTCCCGGTCGCAAATTGATTCTCCGGCTGATGGAGTTGAGTCTGGTATTACCCACCATCGTGGCAGTCTCCGGCATCATCGCGGTGTTTGGTCGGCAGGGCTGGTTCACCGGCCTACTTAATATCTGGCTTCCTGGAAATGGGTGGAATCTTTATGGGCTGAGCGGCATTCTGCTCGCCCACGCGTTCTTCAATGCGCCATTGGCGGCCCGAATCCTGTTGCAGGCGCTGGATTCCATACCCGCGCCGCGAATGCGAACCGCCTCTCAACTTGGGCTCGGAGGCTGGTGGCTATGGCGTGCGGTGCACTGGCCCGCCATCAAACCGGTACTGCCCGGCGTGGCGGCACTGGTGTTCACGCTCTGCTTCACCAGTTTTGCCATCATCATGACGCTGGGCGGAGGGCCAGGAACAACCACCCTGGAAGTCGCCATCTACCAGGCCCTGCGCTTCGAATTCGATTTCGCCCGTGCCGCACTGTTTGCCATTCTTCAGTTAGCTATTTGCGGCAGCCTCTGGTGGCTGGTTTTCCGGAAGCGTCTGGACACCGCTGTACTGCCAAACCGCCGGTTATCACGCCCGGCCCCCCTGTTTGCACGGCCCTGGCAAGGGTTTTCAGCGGGTCTGCTGTTGCTGATTTTCACGGCCTTTCTGGTCTCGCCACTGCTGGCCATCATCCTGCGCGGTTTGCCGGCGTTATGGCCAATGGCGGATGCTCCTTCTTCTTACCAGCAGCTCTTGCCAGCCACCGCCCGCAGCCTGTTAATTGCGATTCCAGCCGGGCTCGGCTCGGTGCTCGTTGCATTGCTAACTCTGGCAGCCGCCAACCGGGCTCGTCGGCGCTGGCTGGCCATAGTGCCGGCTGTCACCGGCTATCTCCCCTTGATCGTCCCACCTCTGGTACTGGGAACCGGGCTTTTTATTCTGTTAAGGCCGCAATTGGGAAATACCATGCAGGGCTGGTTCCTGGTGGCGCTGATCAACGGGCTGATGGCCGTGCCGTTTGTACTACAGATACTGCGCGGACCTCTCGCAAGCCTGGATGCCGGATCACTCCAACAGGCAGACCAACTGGGCATCCTGGGCTGGTATCGATGGCGATGGCTGTATTGGCCGCATCTGCGCCGCCCAGTTGCTCTAGCCCTGGCGTATGGTGTTGCGTTATCTCTGGGTGACTTTGGGGTTATCGCCCTGTTCGGCAGCCCGGGCAAACCTACCCTCCCGGTTTTGCTTTACCAGCAACTGGGTAGTTACCGATTAGCGGAAGCCGCAGGTACCGGACTCTGGCTGTTGGGGCTACTGGTACTGATTTTTGTGTCGCTCTCCCGTGTTCCCGGCATTAAGTCCAGAACAACTTCCGCTGCAAGCCAACCACTGCCGGAACCTGAACATGCTTGAGATCAAAGATCTGGCCTTCGAGTATGGCCCTGATGGCCATCTCTGGCGCTTTAATTTTGCCGTGCCTGCCGGCGAATGTCTGGCCATCCAGGGCCCCAGCGGTTCCGGCAAATCAACACTGCTCAGTCTGATTGCAGGTTTTCTCCCTCCAGACGAAGGCCGTATTCTCTGGATGGGCAAGCCAATTCATGCGCTAAAGCCCTGGCAACGCCCGGTCACCAGCGTTTTCCAGGAACACAACCTGTTCGAACATCTGGATGTCTTTACCAATATTGGCCTTGGCATTCACCCCGGCCTCAAGTTGGATGAAAGCCAACGCCAAGCCATTGAAGCCGGACTGGAACGCACCGGATTGGCGGGTTTTGGCCCCAGAATGCCTGGCGAGCTTTCCGGTGGCCAGCGCCAGCGCGTTGCCCTGCTGCGTGCCATCCTGCGGCGCCAACCATTGCTGCTGCTGGATGAACCCATGACGGGCCTGGACACCGAGACCCGGAAGATCCTGTACGCCATGCTGCTGGAAGAGAAAGCCCGGGGCATCACCATGCTACTGGCCAGTCACGATGAAGAAGAACGCAGAATACTGGCAGATAGCCACTGGAATCTTTAAGCTTTCAGAGAACTCAAACAGGGACTCCGTGACTCCGTGGCAAATGAACCAGGCCTCTCTCAGCCACTTGGCGCCCACACTCCCGGTAACGCCGAACTCGGTGGTCATACGCTGACGTTCTCCGGCGACTGGATACTACCCCACTATTCGGCCCTGAATCGGCAAACAACTGCCCTGAAACCTCGCGCAGCCGGCTGTAACCCGGATTTTTCCGGCCTGGGCCGACTGGACACCGCCGGCGCCTCGTTGATGGTGAAATTACTGGGCAGCGACGCTCTGATCAGCGCTCTGGAACGAGCCGAATTGCCGGATGAACAGCGTGCCCTGATACAGGCGGTTGCTGAAGCCATGAACCAGCCGTCGGCGGAGGTCGCAACCGTTAACCCGGTCGTGGCGTTCCTGGCAGAAACAGGGAAAAAGATAACCTCCCTGGGGCAGCTTATCTGGTTGTTGGCCGGGTTCATTGGCCAGACGCTGGGCACCCTGTTCTACATTCTGCCCCGGCCTAATCGCTGGCGTATGACCCCCTTTGTAGCGGCACTGCATGACACCGGCCTGAATGCCCTGCCCATTGTTGCCTTGCTCACCTTTCTGGTTGGGGCCGTGGTAGCGTTTCTCGGCGCGACGGTTCTTGAGGACTTTGGTGCGACTATTTACACCGTGGATCTGGTGGCGTTCTCGTTCCTGCGGGAGTTCGGGGTACTTCTGGCAGCCATCCTGCTGGCCGGCCGAACCGCCAGTGCATTCACCGCACAGATTGGCGCCATGAAGGTCAATGAAGAACTCGACGCCATTCGCACCCTGGGGCTCAATCCGGTGGAACTGTTGGTGGTTCCCCGGGTATTGGCGATGATGTTCAGCCTCCCCATTCTCACTTTTATTGGCATGATTTCGGGCATGGTCGGCGGGGCCATGGTCTGCGCTCTGGCACTGGACATTCCACCCAGTCAGTTCATAGCCATTGTCGAACGGGACATTGCCCTGAAGCACTTCCTGGTCGGCCTTGGCAAGGCGCCGGTGTTCGCGTTTCTGATTGCCGTCATCGGTTGCCTGGAAGGCTTCAAAGTCGCAGGCAGCGCACAGTCTGTCGGGGAACACACCACCTCCAGCGTGGTGCAGTCTATCTTTATGGTGATACTGCTGGATTCCGTGGCAGCGCTGTTTTTCATGGAAATGGGTTGGTAAGGCATGGCAGATCATCCGGTCATACAGGTACGCGCACTCGACAACCGGTTCGGCAGCCACATCGTTCATGAGAAACTCGATCTTGATCTGTACCCCAGGGAGATTCTTGGGGTGGTCGGCGGCTCCGGCACCGGCAAATCCGTTCTGTTGCGCAGCATTGTTGGCCTGAACCCGCCATCCGGCGGACATATCACCGTGTTCGGTGAAGATCTTACGGAACTATCCGCCACGGAGCGCTCCCGCAATGAGCAGCGTTTCGGGGTTCTGTTTCAGGGCGGCGCCTTGTTCACCTCGCTGAACCTTGAGCAGAACATCGCGCTGCCGCTGATTGAACATGCCCGGCTGTCGCGGGCCGAGGCGGAAGAACTTGCCCGTATGAAACTGGCCTTGACCGGCCTGCCACCAGAGGCCGCCACGAAGTACCCGGCCGAACTCTCCGGCGGTATGGTCAAGCGGGCGGCACTGGCCAGGGCACTGGCGCTGGACCCGGAAATCCTGTTTCTGGACGAGCCAACCGCCGGTCTGGACCCGATTGGCGCGGCCGCCTTTGACGAACTGATTGTGACCCTTCGCAACGCACTGGGCCTGACGGTGTTTCTTGTTACCCACGATCTGGATACCCTGTACACCACCTGCGACCGTGTCGCGGTTCTGTCTCAACGCAAGGTACTGGTTGCCGATACCCTGGAAAAGGTGGCACAAACCGACGACCGCTGGATCCAGGATTACTTCCATGGCCCCCGTGGCCGCGCGGCGATTACCGCCCACCACAGGCTAACCGAACAGGAGCCCGGTTAATGGAGCCAAAGGCCCATCACGTTATCATCGGATTCTTTACCCTCGCGGCAGTCAGCGCTGCCTTGCTGTTTGCCTTGTGGCTGGGCAAATCGTCTACCGACACCAACTGGGCTTATTACCGAATCGGGTTTGACCACCCCGTTGGCGGGCTGGCCAAGGGTAACCCGGTACTCTACACCGGCGTTCCGGTGGGCGACGTGCTTGATCTTACCCTGGCGCCGGACAACCCTGCCCATGTGCGGGTACTGGTGCGGGTGAACCAGGACATTCCGGTACGGGAGAATACCCGCGCAGGCCTGGTGCTGGCGAACATTACTGGTAGCATGAGCATACAGTTTACCGGAGGCACAACAGACAGCCCCATTCTCGAAGGCCACAAAGACAACCCACCGCTGATTGCCGCCGAGCCTTCCGCCTTCAGTAACCTGCTGACCAACGGCGAAGCCATGCTCGGTAAAGCCGAACAGTTGCTGGAGAGTGCCAACCAGCTGATGTCCGAGAACAACCTGAGCAACATTACCGAAATTCTTGAAAACACCCGCCAGGCCAGTGAATCCCTGTTGGCCAGCCGGGACGAGCTGGAAGCGCTGATGGCCCGGTTCGACGCGGCCGGAATACGCGCCGAAGAAGCTGCTATCAAGGTGTCTGCCGCAGCAGACAGGTCCCGAGAGGTACTGGATGAGCGGGTAGAACCGGTTCTCCTGGCCATGTCCAGGGCGCTGACTACCCTTCAGCCTACTCTGGACCGGCTGGACACCCTGACCAGCGATAATGAACTGGCGCTGGACGCCGGCCTTCAGGGTCTGGGAGAAATTACCCCGGCACTGCGGGAACTGCGCAGCACCTTGCGCAATCTGAACTCGTTTACGCGCAGGCTGGAACAGGACCCCACCGGAACCTTGTGGGGCGGCGCCGGCATCAAGGAGTACGAACAATGAAAGTAGTATTCGCTCTTGCCTTGAGCCTGATTCTGGCCGGCTGCACGGTATTCCCGGTACCCGAATCCCCACGTTTGATGGAGCTGGCACCAGCGAACGACTTGCCAGCATTTGATCAGGCGCTGCCCGCCAGCCTTCGGGTGGATACGCCACTGGCATCTGACCCACTGGACAGCACTCGTATTCTGATCAAACCGTCAGCTTACGAATACCGGGCCCTGGCAGGCGCCCGATGGCGAGAGAGCATTCCCGTGGTCGTTCGCGATCATCTGCTGGAGACTCTCCGGGCAAGCGGCGCGTTCGCAAATGTGATGACCGACACCAGCCCGGCAACGTCGCAGTTAACCCTGGTCTCCGAGCTGACCGGATTTCATGCTGAGAATGATGAAACTGGCACACGGGTGGTGATCAGGCTGCATCAGCAACTCATGGATAATCGCACCAGACGGAGCTTGTGTGTGAGGAGTTATGAAGCCAGTGCGAACGCACAAAGCACCGCGCTGGGGGAGTTGATGGAGGCCTTCAGTAATGCCAGTGCACATTCATCCGTGACCACAGTCACCTGGGCACACCAGTGTATGGCCCAGGAACCTCCGGCCAATTAACCTGCCTCTTTCGGAAACAAGTCAGCCCAGGCGGCACGAAGGTAGAGAATCATGGACCACAGGGTCAGCACTGCTGCGATGTATAGCAGACCGATGGCCACATAAGCCCAGAAATTACCCGGCGGAAACGCCAGCAACCCGACAATGGCCGCCATCTGAGCTGTTGTCTTGATCTTGCCGATATAGGAAACGGCGACACTGGCGCGACTGCCCATTTCGGCCATCCATTCACGCAGCGCGGAGATAACGATTTCACGGCCGATAATCACGGTGGCGGGAATAGTCAGCAGTACCGCCGAATACTCTTCGATCAGGACCGCCAGCGCTACTGCCACCATGAGTTTGTCGGCCACCGGATCGAGGAAGGCTCCGAACGGCGTACTCTGGTTCAGCTTGCGGGCCAGGTAGCCATCCAGCCAGTCCGTCAGGCCTGCCAGTGCAAATATGATGGCGCTGACCAGGTAGCTCCACTGCATGGGCAGGTAAAAGATCACCACAAATACCGGAATCATCACGATACGGGACATGGTCAGTATGTTCGGTAAATTCATGGTGTTCCTATTGGTCATGCAATGCTGCGTAAATGGTCTCTGCCAGTGTTTTGCTGATGCCCTGCACTTTCGCCATTTCATCAACACTGGCTTTTCTGAGTTCCTGGATACCACCGAAATAGCGAATCAGTTCGCGCCGCCGCTTGGGACCAACCCCTTCGATGCCTTCCAGTGTCGACTGGCGCCGCTTTTTATCTCGCCCGGCCCGGTGTCCGGAAATGGCAAAGCGGTGGGATTCGTCCCGGATATGCTGAATCAGGTGCAGCGCCGGAGAATCCGCGGGTACCCTGAAGACGGCCCCTGTTAAAGCATCGATCAGCTGCTCCATCCCTGCTCGCCGGGTCACACCCTTGGCGACACCAATCAGGGGGATGTCTGAAATTCCAAGCTCTTCAAACACTTCGCGGGCAATGTTCAACTGGCCCTTACCGCCGTCGATAAACACCAGATCCGGCCGCTTGCCTTCGCCATTCACCATCCGCCGATAACGGCGAGTGAGCACCTGTCGCATGGCGGCATAGTCATCGCCGGCGGTTATGTCCTGAATGTTATATAGCCGGTAATCACTTTTCAGTGGCCCATTCTCGTCGAAAACCACACAGGATGCGACGGTATTTTCCCCATGACTGTGGCTGATATCGAAGCATTCCATGCGGGAAGGCGTTTCCGTCAGCTCCAACAGGTCGCGCAGGGCCAGCAACCGACGATACACAGTTTCTTTGCTGGCGAGATGTGTCAGCAGGGTTTGCCGGGCATTGGTCATCGCCAGTTCCAGCCAACGCCGGCGCTCGCCGCGTACATTGCCACGGATTCGGGTTTCCCGACGAGCAGCCTCTGACAGGGCCAGGGACAACAATTCCTGCCCTTCTACCGCCACCGGCACGAGGATGTCGCGAGGAATCTCCCGGCGGGTGTCGCCACCGAAATAGTACTGGCCCAGAAACGAGGCCAGCAATTCGCCTTCGGTCTGTTCCAGGGAATAGCGCGGGAAGTAATCCTTGGTACCCAGCACCCGCCCGCCACGAACAATGATGACCACGATGCAGACCACCCCGGCATCCTGGGCAATAGCGATCACATCTGCATCACCGCCCTCTCCGTCTACGGATTGCTGCTCCTGAACATGGCGAAGGTTGTTGATCTGGTCTCTGTACGCCGCAGCTTTCTCGAATTCCAGCTCCCGTGACGCACTCTCCATGGACTGCATCAGATCCTGAATAATCGCCGGGTTCTTGCCCTCCAGAAACATGCTGGCGTGCCGGATATCCTCCTGGTATTCCTCAGGGCTGATAAAGCCGACGCAAGGCGCCGTGCAGCGGTTGATCTGGTACTGCAGGCATGGCCGGGTTCTGTTTCTAAAATAGCTTTCACTACAGGATCTTATGCGGAAAACCTTTTGTAGAATATTAAGACTTTCCTTGACCGCTCCCGAGCTTGGAAAGGGCCCGAACCAGATGCCACCACCCTTTTTGGTGCGGCCCCGCCGAAAGGTCAGCGAGGGATAATCCGAATGCGAGGAGAGATAGATATAGGGATAGGACTTATCGTCCCTCAACAGAATATTGTAGGGCGGCCGCAGCGATTTGATCAGATTCTGTTCCAACAGCAACGCTTCTGTTTCACTGCCGGTAATAGTGACTTCAATGGCCGCAATCTTGCCCACCAGGGCTTCGGTTTTAGGGGCCAGGCCTGATTTACGGAAATAACTGCTGACGCGCTTGCGAAGGTTGCGGGCTTTACCCACGTAGAGGATGCCACCGGTATCGTCATACATACGGTAGACACCGGGGCGTTCTGTCAGTTGTTTCAGGAAATTCTGGCTGTCGAACTTCCCGGGAGATTGCTCGGGATCAGACCTTGTCGGCATCCAGCAATCCAAGCCTTACTGCCATCAGTGCCAGTTCCACATCACTGGAAATCTCCAGCTTTTCGAAAATCCGGTAACGGTAACTGTTTACGGTTTTCGGGCTCAGGCACAGCTTGTCGGAGATATCCTGAACCTTCTGGCAATCCACCACCATCATGGCAATCTGCATTTCGCGCTCAGACAGGCGCTCGAACAACGACAGCTCGCCGTCTTCATCCCGCTCACCCCCGAGCTGTTTCAGTGCCATTTTCTGGGCAATTTCGGGGCTGATGTAGCGCTGGCCGGAATGGGCTTTACGAATGGCCCGCACCATTTCCTGAATGTCAGCGCCTTTGGTGACATACGCGGTGGCGCCGCTCTGCATCACACGGGCCGGATAGGGGTCGTCAGCACAGGCGGTAACCACGATAACGCGAATGGAATCATCAATACGAAGAATGCGCCGGGTCGCCTCCAGGCCGCCAATACCGGGCATGCGAATATCCATCAGGACAATATCCGGACGGTTTTCACGCACACAGTCAATCGCCTCTTCGCCAGACGAAGCCTGGCCAATGACGTCTATATCGGGATTGTCAGCCAGCATGCGAGTGATACCCGAGCGTACGAGCTCGTGGTCATCAACAACCAATACCCTGATCAAAACTCACCTCGCCGTCAGGTATGAGGAAACAGGCCGATTGTAACGGTTAGCAGCGTCAGCCGGTAGGCGGCATGAAAAAAACTGCCAAAATGGGCACCTTGATCACAGACTATTGCCGGAAGGGGAGCCCAGGCCGGCGGTGTTTTCAACCGGATCGAACCAGACCACCAGTTCTCCCCTACGCACAGCTTCAAGTACGCGCTCCCGCTCTGCCAGAGGACTTTCGGTGTCATTCAACCCGTGATAACGGGTGCAGTATTCCTCGGCCAGGCCCTCGAGCTGATCAGCCGTAAGCAAACCCGTGTCTACTACAAATTTTTCTTCTCGCGGGTCCGGATCGGAAGGCTGCACTGCATCGTTACTCATAGAACCTCCAGTCAGTCGCTGTATGTTACGGTTTTATGAGCCAGACAAGAACCCCCGCAGATGAAGACACATCATCACGTTTCTGGAGAGCGGGTGCGGAAACGGGCAATGAGCTGCTTCATGCCCACCGATTCCTGCCTAAGCGCTTCACTGACAAGGCGGGTATCCTCCACATTCAGAGTCAGGGTCTCAGCACTCTCACCGAGAGCCTCCGCACGACGCCCCACTCTCGCGATTTCACCCCGCTGCAAGGCAACCGCACCCTGCACACTCTCACTCTGACGCTGCAGCTCATGAAACTGAGCCGCCAGACCTTCCAGGTGCGCTCTCAGGGCATGCAGATTAGCGCGATTCATTTCGCCAGCGCCCGCCATATCTTCCAACAGTGAGTCTGCGTTGTTTGCACCCACGACAAGGTCCTGCACCCACTGGCGAATATTGGCGGTGGATTCCGAGGTCCGACGCGAAAGCGTGCGTACCTCGTCTGCCACCACGGCAAATCCCCGGCCGTGTTCGCCCGCCCTGGCTGCTTCAATCGCCGCATTCAGGGCCAGAAGGTTGGTCTGCTCGGCAATATCGGCGATCACGCCGGTGACTTGCTCGATTTTTCCGGTTGCGTCTATCAACGCGGTGATCGACTCAGAAACCCGTCCAATCACCTCAACCGTGTGGTCAGCGCCTTTCTCACTGTTAGCCAGCCCCTCACGGACTTCGCTGTTGGCATTGACTGCATGCATCACCGTTGCTGCAGAGTGCTCGGTGGCCTGTTCGATCTGTGACGCCTGATCCGCGATGGAAGTCATAGACTGAGCCACATCGGAAATCTGGCGACGAGTGCTTTCGGAGGTTTGCTGCAGTGCTTCCGCTCCGTTATCCAGGCTGGCAGAGCGTGCATCAAGGCCTGAAGCCGCTGACCGAACATCCTCAACAAACACCTCAAAGCGCCGGACCAGTTGTTCAATAGCTCCGGCCACGCCGGCAACCTCGTCACGACCTTTTACCGCGAGGATCTTGGTTAGATCAGCGTTCTGCTCCATGGCCGACACATCCCGGGCCATGGCCTGCAAGCGAAGGATCACCGAAGTCCGTAGCCAGAGCGTCATCGCCACGACCAACGCAAGAAAGACCAGGGCGCCACCAAGCAGGAACCTCTGCTGGTCTGCCAGATAATGCAACAGTTCCGATGCGCTCGCAGTAACGCCATCGCGACTGGCTCTCTGGCGCTCAGTTATCGCCGTCAGCATGGGCTCCAACGCTTGGAACAGTTGAAAATCGACGATTTTTCCCACTTCATAGTAGCTGCGCTGGCCTATTCCCTGTTTCATGTCCGCCATCAGCGCCACGACCCGGTCATATTGCTCGCGATTGTCCCGTGACCAGGTGCCTAACCCGGGATTCTCCTGAACCCTCTGCCAGTGCCGGGGAATTGAGCGCTCCAACTCGGTGAACAAAGGATCGATTTCGTCCCACAGTAAAAGCTGTGCCTTGATCTTGTAAGCCAGATCCTGCAACAGTCGATGGTCCTGCTCCAGATCAACCAGCATCCAGGATTGCTCGAGACTCTCTCCAACCAGTGCCTGCGAGGTATGCTCGGCTTTCGCTATGATCATCCAGGCAATGAACGTGAGGCCGGCAACAGCAGCCACCGACAGCAACGCAAACGCCAGGATTCTGGCGCGAACAGTGGTCAGCATAAAAACTCCGATCAGGTGTACCCGGTCGGAGGGTATGCCCGTTTTATGACACTTTTATGTATTTGCTTGCGTCATTTTTTCGATACTACGTTTGGCGATCTTCAAAAATAACTGCTAAATCACTATCATCGCTCTTTTATTTCCGTTCGGATGCTAATGAATCACCACGCTTTCAAACTCACTCTGCCGATTTTATTTGGCTACATCCCCCTTGGTATGGCCTTTGGTGTGCTGTTTACCACGCAACTGGATTATCCTTGGTGGATTGCCCCCCTGATGGGCCTGGTTATCTACGCCGGTGCCGGCCAGATTCTGGCGGTCAGCCTGCTGGCTGCCAACGCCGGACTGGTTGAGGTGGCCGTTGCCATGTTCGTACTGAACGCTCGACATCTCTTCTATGGGTTGTCGCTGCTGGGGCAATTCCGTGGCGCCGGCTGGCGTAAGGCGTATCTGATTTTCGGTTTGACCGATGAAACCTATTCCCTGCTCACCAGCCGCCCCCGTTCGGCCAATCGCGAACAGGAACAGCATGTGGACTTCCGGATCACGGCCATGAACCAGGGCTACTGGATTGTCGGATGCACCTTGGGTGCGGTACTCGGCAAGACTGTCGCCTTCAACAGTACCGGCATTGAGTTTGCACTCGTGGCGCTGTTTATTGTGCTCACCATCGAACAATTGAAAGCATTGGGAGATTCGTTTCCGGTGTGGGCGGGGGCGGCGGCAGCTGCGTTTGCCATGATGCTGGTGCCGGCAACCCATCAACTGATAGCAGGCATTGTACTGGTTACTGCAGTGCTTCTTCTGCACTACCGGAAGTATCGAACAGACACCATGGCAGGAGACGCAAATCGTGGGTGAAAGTAGCTACCTGGCGGCGTTTATTGCCATCTCCGCCCTGGCCACATTTGCGACCCGGGTGGTGCCTTTCCTGTTCTTTGAAAAGCACACGGAACACCCTCTGGTCAAACACATCGGGCGCTTCCTGCCCGCAGCCGTGATGGCATTACTGGCCACAGTATTTTTGCAGAGGTCTGCGGACTGGCATGCACAGGCACCTGGCGCAGATGCGCTGATACCCGCATTACTGGTGGTTGCCGTTCACCTGTGGCGCAGAAACGCGCTGCTTTCTATCGCGGCCGGCACTGCAGCCTACATGGCCATTCAGCAATCAGGCATTCTGTAAGGCACCCGAAAATCAGGGGGTGCCCTCAACATTGGCCACCAGCCGGGAATCTTCCAGCGCGGCCGTGCGGTGCTTCACCACGCCCTTGTATTCCGGGCTTTCAATCATCGCCAGAAACGCGTTAATGGAGGGGTAGCGGACCAGCAGCACCTGATCCCAGGATTCATCCGGCGGCGCAATCAGCGAACCGACGGAACGGCCAGACCAGATCACCTCGGCACCAACTTCCGAGACACTGCGGGCAGCCTCTGTCATATAACGCTTGTAAGCATCCCTTCCGGAACAGTCTTCGCTGTCATCCTTGTATGCAGCCTTGTCCCTGAACCGAAGCAGATTCAGCATCACAACAGGCTGATCTTTGGGGATTTCATCAAGAATCTTCTGTAACTCTTCCTGAGATGGATTGACGGTCGCCATAGTTGTCCCTGTTCATTCGTTTGCAGGATGGCTCTTTGATGCCATTCTTTGAATAGGACAGTAAACGAAAATCCCGAAATGTGCATCTCCATCTTCGCCTTTCGGAGGGGTTCCCTTGCATTATTGACCTTCGTCAAGCAAGAATTGAGGCCACACTACCGCTATAAGCACATAACCATCAGTGCTAAAGCGTACTTATTCAGAACAAGAGAGAGACAATCGACCGTGAGCAAACTCCCAGTGATACTGGCCGCAATCGGGCTGGCCACCACGGCAGGTATTGCATCTGCTGCGGTATCTGGCGACCCACAAAACGGCAAGGAGGTCGCCAACCTCTGCGTAGCGTGCCACCAGGCCGATGGCAGCGGCAAACACATCGAAGGTGGAGAATCCTGGCCCAGGCTGGCCGGGCTGAATGCCACCTATTTGGCCAAACAGTTGCATGACATCAAAGATGGCTCCCGGACCAGCCCCACCATGATGCCTTTCGTCAACATGCTGGACGATCAAAAGATTGCCGACGTTGCGGCCTACTACAGCCAGCTTGAACCCACCGCTGGTGAAGGCGGCCAAAAAGCCGATGAAGCACTTCTGACCAGGGGCGAACAATTGGCTCAGCGTGGCGACTGGTCCCAATACGTTGTTTCCTGCAAAAGCTGCCACGGCCCCGGGAACCAGGGTGCTGGCGACGTATTTCCCGGCATTGCAGGCCAGCACGCGGGTTACATCGAGGCACAACTGAAAGCCTGGAAGGAAGGTACCCGCAAGAACGATCCCCAGGATCTTATGGGCTCCATTGCACGCCGTATGAGCGATACCGACATTCACGCGGTCGCCGTCTGGCTTGCCAACCAGAACACCCCCAGCAACTGAGGGACATAGATCATGATGCGCACACTGCTAACCATCGCCCTCTCCGGCTGCGTAATACTTCCGGTAACCGCTGCGGCCAATGACGACAGAACCCAGGCCTACATCGATCAGCTCACCGCCATGGGCTTTCCTGCCCCGAACGAAAACCAACTGGTACACATTCCGCCGTCCATGGCAGACCTGGAAGAAGCCGACATCCATCCGGAACTGAAAAAGGTTATCCGCAGGGGCTATGACCTGTTCACCAACACCCAGCAACTGCGTGGAAAGAACGTGTTCAACAATATGAACTGTTCCAGCTGCCATCTGGGCGAAGGCCGGATGCCTTTCAGCGCGCCTATCTGGCCGGCTGCCGTCACCCTGCCCGGCTATCGCGGCAAGAACGGCCATGTAAACAACCTGGAGGAACGGATTGCAGGCTGCTTCACCTATTCCATGAACGGCAAGCCGCTGGAGTACGGCAGTGACGATATGCTGGCACTGTCTGCCTACCATCAGTGGTTGGCGACAGGTATGGAGATGTACCCCAAACAGCCCATCTATGGCCGGGGTTTCCCGGCGCCCGAGCGGCCGGCTGAACTGAGCTACACCAACGGTGAAAAGCTATATCAGGAAAACTGCGCGGTGTGCCACGCTGAAGATGGGACAGGCCTGCGTATCGACGGCCACACAGTATTCCCGGCCCCCTGGGGAGATATGTCCAACAACTGGGGGGCTGGTATTGTGCGCCTGCATACCGCAGCTGGCTTTATCAAGAACAACATGCCATTGGGGCAGCCCAACTCCCTGAGCGATCAGGAAGCCTGGGATATCGCCTTCTACATGGACAGCCAGGAGCGACCACAAGATCCGCGCTACACGGGCGATGTGAAGGAAACCGCTGAAAAATTCGGGCCTACCTTCCACAAACATTCCATGTATGGTCAGGTTCGGGAATCCGATGGCAAGTTACTGGGTGACCACGACAACACCGGAGACAAGCCTTTCCTTAAACCAGACACCGTGCGGTCGAGAACATTCGACTGACAGACGTTATAATTCGGTGTCACAGGCCTCCCTTGCGGAGGCCTTTTTGCTTGCAATCAACGCAAGGAGGAACACGATGACCATCAATCGCTGGCACTTGCTGGTAAGCGGCAAAGTACAGGGCGTTTACTACCGGGCATCCACCGAACAGAAAGCCCGGGAACTGGGCCTCACAGGCTGGGTACGAAATTTACCGGACGGCAGGGTCGAAATCATGGCAGAGGGCGAGCCACTCCAGCTCAAGGCACTGCATGAATGGTGTCACGAAGGCCCGGAACGCGCTGTGGTCGATGAGGTTGCAACCCAGGAACTGCCCGCCACTCAGGAATTCGCTGACTTCAGGACCACACATTGAGCAGTCTTCTTGATACCTTTCTGTACACGCTGGAGACTACGCTGCCGGTATTCGCCATGGTTTTTATCGGCATCGGTCTTCGGCGCATTGGCTGGATTGACCAGGGCTTCATCGCCACCGCCTCTGCTCTGGTTTTCAAGGCCACACTCCCCACCCTGGTTTTCCTGAGCATTATCAGAGCCGACCTGGATACCACCCTCAGCATCAGCATGCTGATCTTTTACTTCCTGGCGACCCTGGCCAGTTTTGCCCTTGTCTGGTTCTGGGCAACAAAGCGGGTCCGGCAAGAGGATCGCGGGGTTTATGTCCAGGGAGCGTTTCGGGGCAATTGTGGCATCGTTGGACTGGCGTTGGCAGCCAACCTCTACGGGGACTACGGGCTCTCGGCCGGGGGGCTGCTCCTGGCTTTGGTGATCGTGGTCTACAACTCGTTATCGGTGATCGTGTTGCTGGCGTATCAGCCCGGTAAAACCATGAGCCTGACCAACACCCTTCGGGACATTGCCCGAAACCCTCTGATCATCGGCGTAGTGCTGGCCATTCCTTTTGCAGCCCTTGAAATCAGGCTTCCCGGATGGGTAATGACCAGCGGCGACTACTTTGCTTCGCTAACGCTGCCCCTCGCCCTGCTCTGTATCGGCGCAACGGTCTCACTGAAATCCATCCGCAGTGACAGCGGCCCGGCCGTGGGATCATCCATCTGGAAGATGGTGACTTTGCCGGCACTGTGTACTCTCGCAGCCTGGCTGGCAGGCTTTGAAGGGCGCGAACTCGGGCTCATGTTCCTGTTTTTTGCCAGCCCAACAGCAGCGGCCAGCTTCGTGATGGTGAAGGCGCTTGGCGGCAACGATCGCATGGCAGCGAACATTATCGCGCTGACGACACTGCTTGCGAGTGTGACCGTTACTCTCGGAGTATTCGCTATACAGCTGACAGCAATCGGCTAAACCATCAGGGCCTCTCTGAAACCGCACAACGTTCCCTTGCTGTGCGGCCTTCAGTCTGGGCTATCGGGTGGTCACGCCTGTTCTCTCCGGCCAATCCAGTAACGCCGGCAGGCAAAGGCTACCGAGGCGACGGTGAGCAAAATAAATACCCAGGCGATAGGCCCCCTGAAGAAGATGGTCGGGTCGCCTTTACTGATCAGAAGCGTGCGCCTCAGGTTATCCTCGAACATTGGCCCGAGTATAAATCCGATCAGGAAAGGCGCAGCAGCAACCCCCGTTCGATTAAACAGAAAACCAAGAACACCGAACGCCAGCATCAGCCCAATATCAAAGGTGCTGTTATTCACGGCGTAAGCGCCGTAAATACAGAACATCAGAACAATAGGTAACAGGATGGTTTTGGGAATATCCGCGATTATCGAGAAATACCGGATAGCGGCGTTGCCGACAAAAACCAGTACAAACGAACTGACGAGAATACCGCAGAACAGCGCGTAGACCAGGGGCAGGTTTTCCTGAAACAGCACGGGGCCCGGTGTCAGGCCGTGAATCATGAATGCACCCAGTATAATCGCGGTTATCACATCACCCGGAATGCCCAGCGATAGCAGCGGAATCAGCGTTGCTCCGGCGACCCCATTATTTCCGGCTTCAGCCGCGGCCACGCCTTCAACCTCGCCTTTGCCAAAGTTATCCTTTCGGGGAGAGGTTCGCTTCGCCTCACTGTAGGAGATAAAGGCTGCAGATGTTGCCCCGGTACCCGGGATCGCGCCAATGATGACCCCAATAACACTGCCGCGAATAACGGTTTTCAGGGAGCCTTTGAACTCCTTCCACGTCAGAGAGGCGCCAGATACCGCTGTACGGATATGGGGCGCGACCCTGGAGGTATAGAAATCGATGACTTCGGGAATGGCAAACAAACCAATGAGAAGCGGTATAAAGGAGACTCGATCCATCAAGTTATAATTGTCGAAGGTCAGACGCTGAGTACCATAAACCGCGTCCAGTCCGATTGTGGAAATGATGATGCCCAACCCGGCAGCAATCAGCCCCTTAATCGCAGAGTTGCCCGACACCGAGACAATGATGGTCAGAGAGAAGCAGATCAACCAGAAGTATTCAGGCGGCCCGAAATTCAGTGCGATTTTCGCCAGGTAAGCCGCGAAGAAGATCAGCGCAACATTGGAGATAAGGTCGGCAACAACCGAAGAATACAAAGCGGTTTTCAGGGCTTTCTTAGCCTGCCCCTGTTGCGCCATGGGGTAGCCGTCAAGCAATGTACAAGCGGCTGCTGGAGATCCCGGAGTTCTTATAAGAATGGCGGTAATGGAGCCCCCATACATGCCCCCTTTGTATATCCCAACCAACAAAAGGATCGCGGTAACCGGCTCCATCGAAAAAGTGAAAGGCAGGGCTAACGCAACCGCCATGGTCGCTGTTAAACCCGGGATCGCGCCTACCACAACGCCAATCAGCACACCGGCCGCTATGGCCAGAAAATTATCAACACTCAGAAAGAGCGTCAGAACTTCTGAAATGTTTTCCATTGCTAGTAACCTAAAACGTTCTGTCTGACCTCAGACAAATAGCTTTATGCTGACACCGGATGGTCAAATCACCCGGCGAACAGCCCTTAAAATTGAAAGAGAGCTTCCCAGAGCGTTCCCACGGGCAGGGGCACATTCAGGACGTGAATAAAGAGAAGCGAGACAACAACAGGAAACAGCACTGCTAATACATAGATCCAGGCGCTTTTCAGACCGCTGGCCATGAACAGCAGAACACTTGCGAATATTCCGCTTCCGATGGCACCGAATTGTTCGAAGAAAACCGCGTAAATAGCGCCGGCCGCCAGCATCAAAACCTGACGAAGAACGGGCACACCCTGCCGCAGTTCATCGGCCTCCTCACGCTTTGGCGGGTACAACAAGCCGTTTACCATCAGGACAAACGCCAGAATGAGAACCAGCCAGCCCGCCAATTGCGGCAGAAACCGGGGGGACAGCAATGGATGCTGCATATAGGGCGGCAAATTGATGTAATTGGGAATTACATAAAACAGAAAAACCAGCGACACCACGAAAAACAGCCCACCCAGTAACGAGTTGGGATTCAACCGACCGTATTCGTCGTTAGCAGTGTGGGTAGATTGATCGTCTGACAGTTCCATGATGACCTCTGCAGTTCAGCCTCAAAGAAAAAGGCGGGACGACCAAATGGCACTGTCCCGCCCGATACGGCAATTCTTTTTAACGTTTCAGGTTCGCCTGTTCAGCGACTTCGGACCATTTGGCAAGCTCGCTCTTTACCATCGCGCGGAAGTCTTCTCCGACTTCTTCACCCGCTACCGCTCCAAACTGAGGCAGGAAGTTCTGGAAGTCATCGCCAGACATAATCTTTTCCAGTGCCGATTCCAACTTCTCAAGGCCGGACTCGGGGAAGGATTTGTGAGCAATCAGACCGAACCAGGCAGACGTTTCGTAATCCTCAAGACCATACCCGGCACCGGCCTGCTGCATGGAAGGGACTCCCGGTAGAAACTCAGACTCCTGTGGTGTGGTAACTGCCAGGGCTTTGAGTTTTCCAGACTGAATATGCGGATAAACGGTCGGCATATTCTCAAACGCGACGTCAACATCACCCGCCAGCAGGGCTGGCAGCGCTTCACCGGAACCTCGGAAAGGCACATGAACCAGTTGCGTCTTCGTCAGGTTCTTGAACAGCTCACCAGACATGTGAATAGAGCTTCCAATCCCCGGAGAGCTGAAAGAAAGCTGCTGTTCCCGCGCGGCTTCAACAAATTCAGCAACGGTGTTGTACGGACTGCTCGCAGGGACAACCATTACATTCGGAATATTGATTACGTTGCGAATGAACGCAAAGTCAGCAACTGGATCGTATCGCAGATTAGGATACAGAGACGCGCCGATGGTATGCCCCGGGGATGCCATTAGAAGCATATGGTCGGAACCACGCCCACCACGAGCCAACTGGCCGGTAGCAACCGTCGAGCCAGCACCAGGACGGTTCTCGACCACCACCGTGCTCAACTCACGCTGAAGCAGGTCAGCCACTTTTCTCGAAAGCAGGTCCGTCGTACCACCAGCAGAGTAAGGTACGACCAACCGAATGTTATCGTCAGGCCACTCTTCGGCCTGAGCCAGACCACCACAAGCCAGAGATACAGCAGTTACTGCGCCGAGCACACTACGTTTCAGACGAAGCCCAAATAATTCGATCATTTTTGTGATTATCCTCGTTGGTCATTTCGTTGTTCGCATATCGAACTTATGTTCGAATAATGTTCGCGGGAGTAATCTCACATATTCATCTCAGGCGTGCAAGAATTTTTTATGTGCAAGTCAGTAATAACCACCGACGGCGGGTTCGGGAAACCTGAAGAAGCAACAGCTCAGGCGAGGATATGACGAGGGCCAGATCAGACCCTCGCGGTGATAACCAGAAACAGGAGCGGTAGCAGAGGTGTGTCAGAATGGCCCAAAAGCCACTCTATCAGGGCAGAACTTCAGTGATTTTTCGAGAGGCGCTTTGCATGATTGGCACATACTCGTCGATGATTCGGTCAATTGAGACCGTGCTGACGTGGCTGCTGGAGTTAAGCGCAAACCGTGCCCTGCCCCTTCGATCAAAAACCGGAACAGCTAATGCTCGCATGCCGAGTTCCAGTTCCTGATCAACAACCGCGTAGCCGTTCATCCGAATCTTCTCGAGTTCGGCGCGAAGCTCATCAGGGCCTTTCGTATAGGCTGTCAGTTTTTCGAAACGGGTATCCCGAATCACCTGGTCAAGTTCCTGGGCCGGCAGCGAGGCAAGCAGTACCCGGCCTCCAGAGGTCGCATAGGCTGGCAGGCGCGCACCAATCTGCAAATTAATGGGAATGAGTCCCCGGCGTGGAATCCGCGCAACGTAAACAATATCTACGCCATCAAGTACCAGTGCAGAACAGGACTCACCCAACTGGTAGGAGACCTCTTCCATGAAAGGCGTGATCGTTTCCGAAAAATCCAGCGAAGCAAGAAAGGAATAGCCCAACTCCAGAACCTTGGCTGTCAGCCTGAACTTCTTGTCGTCCTGGGTGACATAACCAAGTTTCTGTAACGTGAGCAAAAATCGGCGAGCGGCGGCCCGGGACAGATTGTTCTTTTCTGCCACGGCAGACAGCGACATTGACGGGGTGTCCGTGTCGAAAGAACGAATAACCTCCAGACCGCGTGCAAAGGTCGTCAGGAACTCTTTGTCTACAGACACACTACCCTCGCTATCGCGACCCACCGAATCCATCCCTTTGAATAGTACAAGCACCAACCGATCGTTCGATAATCGGTCACAATCAGGTGCGGGATGATGCCAGCCCCAATAGGGCTATGCAAGCGGCTCTAGCAGGAACAGCGGGACAACATCATCATCCCGCTTTCGTGTCTGTCGTCTACATGTCTCAGGTTCTGCTGGCCATCCATTCCTCCAGGGTCTGACCTTGCTCCACCAGACGTTTTAAAAGAGGCGCAGGCTTCCAATAGAGCTCTCCCGAGCTTGCGGCCAATGCCTCAAGGCGATCAAAGACCGAGCCCAATCCTCTTTGGCTGGCATAGAACATCGGGCCACCGCGATATGATGGGAAGCCGTAGCCATGAACATAGACCAGATCGATGTCCCCCGGACGCTGAGCAATGCCTTCCTCAAGGATTCGAAAGCCCTCATTAACCAGAGACAGAATATGTCGATCCTGGATTTCCTCTTTGGTAAACAGGCGTTGCGACACACCATATCGTGAAGCCTCGCGCTTGATTACTTCCGATACTTGCGGATCCGAATACCTTGCCCGTGTGTCCGGATCGTAGCGATAGTATCCCGCGCCGGTCTTCTGTCCCAGGCGACCGGATTCGACCAGCGCATCAGCAATACAGTAGGTACGAGGATCACCTTTTTGCTCGCTGGTCAGAGCCTGCCGCGCCTTGTAGCCGATATCCAGCCCCGCCAGATCGCCGACTGCGAGCGGCCCCATTGCCATCCCGAAATCCGTCAGGGCTCCGTCAATCTGTTCCGGCGTAGCCCCCTCAATCATGCACAACTGAGCCTCTTTGGCGTATTGCCTCAGCATCCGGTTGCCAATGAATCCGTAACACACACGTGACAACACTGGCACCTTGCGGAGTCGTTTACCCAGAGCCATCGCGGTCGCAATAACATCATCCGCGGTTTGTTCTGCCCTGACCACCTCCAGCAGTTTCATTATGTTTGCCGGACTGAAGAAATGAAGACCCACCACATCTCCAGGCCGCGAAGTCGCAGACGCAATCTCATTGACGTCGAGGTAGGAAGTATTGGTCGCCAGAATGGTCCCAGGGCGACAGACCTCATCCAGTCGCTGGAACACCTGCTTCTTCACATCCATGCTTTCGAAAACGGCCTCTATCACCAGGTCGACCTTGGCAAGGTCCTCATAATTTGTGCTTCCGGTGATGAGCGCCTTCCGGGATGCCGCTTCGCTGGTTGACAGTTTTCCTCGACTGACCGAGCGCCCATAGTTCTCGGAAATCAGAGTCAGCCCCCGATCAAGCCCTTCCTGATTGAGTTCCAGGAGCATCACCGGAATACCAGCATTGGCGAAGGCCATGGCAATGCCACCCCCCATTGTGCCCGCACCAATGATACCTACTCGGGATATGTCACGGGCGTGGGCCTCCGGGTCCAGATCAGGTACCTTCAGTGCCTGACGCTCTGCAAAAAACAAATGCCTTAGCGCCGCTGACTGGTCGGACTGGGTGCATTCCACAAACTGCGAACGCTCAAAGGCAAGCCCCTCATCAAACGGCCGGTTAAGAGCAATTTCGACGCAGTCGACAATACGTTGAGGCGCTTCCTGTCCTCGCTTCCTTTTAGCCAGTTGGTTTCGGTAAGCGTCCAGGGTCTGTTGGTCTCCGCTATCCACGGGTATCTGCATATCACGAATTCTGCGGACGCCCAGGCCGCCAGCCAGGCAATCGCGGGCATAGTTCAGCGCGCCTTCTCTCAAGTCGCCCTCAAGAACCCGGTCAATCAGCCCCAGCTCCCGCGCCTGTTCGGCTGGCACTTTTTCGCCACTGGTCATCAGGTCAAGTGCTGCCTTTATACCTATCAAGCGTGGAACACGCTGCGTACCGCCCGCCCCGGGTAACAATCCAAGGGTAACCTCCGGTAAACCGACAAACGCTGAGGGCAATGCACAGCGGTAGTGGCAACTCAGCGTAAGCTCAAACCCACCACCGAGCGCTGTACCGTGGATCGCGGCAATCACCGGCTTGTTTGACGCCTCAATCGCCGCATTCACCTTAGGCAACGACGGCTCCTGAATGGGCTTGCCAAATTCACTGATGTCCGCGCCCGCCACAAAGGTACGCCCCTCACAAAGAATGAGGATTGCCCTGGAATCATCAGCCTGAGCCTGATTGACCGCCTCGAGAATACCGCTGCGGACGCCGTGGGACAGTGCATTAACCGGGGGGTTACTGATAGTAATAACACCCAGTTCATCGATACGTTCGTATTTCACCAACATGAAATTGTGTCTCCTCGGAAAAAGAGCCGGCACCCGAATCAAAGCGCAGGAGCCGGCTCTGGAGAAAACCGGACCACTGGCATCAAAGAATGCCGCTGGATCGGAGTTTCTGAATATCTTCGGCGTTTTTTCCCAATACCCGGGCAAGCACCGCATCTGTGTCCTCGCCGAGCAGCGGAGGCGCTTTACGATAGTTCTGGGGCGTTTTGGAGAACTTTATCGGGTTGGCAATGCCTGGCACCTTGCCCACAACCGGATGCTCCAGCTCAAGCTTCATCTCCCTGGCCAGGACCTGTGGGTCCTCGAAGACTTCAGCAATGTTCTGGATTGGCCCACAAGGCACGTGGACGTTTACCAGCGAATCCATCCACTCCCGGCTCGTTCGTGTACGGGTGATTTCACACAACTTGCCAACCAGCTCCGGCCGGTGAAGCACCCGCTGAGGATTGCTTGAGAAACGTTCATCCTCCGCCAGCTCAGGGCACCCCATGGCCTGACACAAGCGCTGGAACTGACCATCATTCCCAACGGCAATAATGACCTGACCATCTTTCGTCGGAAACGGTTGATAAGGGGCCAGATTAGGGTGGTATTCGCCCGTGCGCCCGGGAACATCCCCACTGCAGAAATAGTTCAATGCCTGATTCGCAAGCCAACTGACCTGCACATCCAGCAATGCCATATCAATGTGCTGGCCCTCACCGGTTTTCGTTCGATGGTGCAAGGCAGACAGGATGGCGATGACCGCATTCATCCCCGTAGTCAGGTCGGCTACAGCCATGCCCACGCGCTGAGGTCCGGCCCCGGGTTGGCCATCGGCCGCACCGGTAATGCTCATGAGCCCGGATTGTGCCTGAATCAGGTAGTCGTACCCTGCGTAACTTGCCATAGGTCCGGTATGACCAAAGCCGGTGACAGAGCAATAGATAAGGCCCGGATTCGTCTCACAAAGGGATTCGTAGCCCAGCCCCTTTCTGGCAAGCCCGCCAGTCTTGAAGTTTTCAACCAACACATCGCATTCAGCCGCCAGCTCCCGGATCAGCTTCTGACCTTCGGGCTGTCCCAGATCAACGGTTACCGAATGCTTGCCGCGATTAGCCGACAAATAGTAAGCCGACTGTCTGGTTGGATTACCCTCTTTGTCTTTCAACCAGGGAGGGCCCCAGTGCCGGGTATCGTCGCCCAACCCCGGGCGCTCAATCTTGATGACCTCCGCGCCAAGATCCGCAAGGATCTGAGTACACCAGGGACCCGCCATCACGCGTGACAGATCGAGAACGCGAATACCTGCTAAAGGACCGGACATAGCTAACTCGCGACTCATAGTGAACCCGTCGCGTTGCGAAGCATCTGCTTGGCAATCACCAACTGCTGTATCTGGGAGGTTCCCTCATACAGGCGGAACAACCGGACATCGCGATAGAAACGCTCAACGCAATACTCGCTGATGTAACCCGCACCACCGTGAATCTGTACGGCGCGGTCCGCAACGCGGCCAACCATTTCCGTACAAAACAGCTTGCAGCTTGCAGCGTTCATAGACACAGGTTGCCCCGCGTCATAGGAACGTGCGGTTTCTTCAACCATGCATTTGCCCGCGTAATATTCGGTCTGGCTATCCGCAAGCATGGCCTGGACAAGCTGGAAGTTCGCGATTTCGGTACCAAATTGCTTGCGCTGTGATGAATAGGCGAGACTCTCATCAATCAGGCGTTTGGCGGTACCAACACTTAGTGCACTGATGTGCAGACGCCCACGATCAAGTACCTTCATGGCGGTCTTGAACCCCTGCCCTTCGACACCGCCGATCAGGGCCGAGGCTGGCACCCGCACGTTGTCAAACATCACATCGCAGGTATGGGCTCCCTTCTGCCCCATTTTCTTATCGGGTTTGCCCAGGCTGATGCCCGGAAGATCCGCGTCCACCAGGAACGCTGAGACACCTCGCCCGCCGTCCTCTTTACGGCCCGTCCGCGCCATCACAGTGAACACACCCGCACGGGGTGCGTTGGTAATGTAGCGTTTGGCGCCATTGATGATGTAGTCGTCGCCTTCCCGCCGCGCCGAAGTCATCACGGACCCTGCGTCGGAACCAGCGTCTGCTTCAGTCAGGGCGAAGGAACCGATCAATTCACCCGTCGCAAGCTTCGGCAGGTAGCGGGCTTTTTGCTCCGCCGTTCCATCAATAATGATGCCTTGAGAACCAATACCCACGTTGGTACCAAACATGGAACGAAAGACCGGCGAGGTATAGCCCATCTCCTGAATAATGGCCGCCTCTTCCGCCATGTTCAGTCCCAGCCCGCCGAACTCCTCCGGAATGGAGAGGCCAAAGAGTCCCAACTCCTTCAGCTCGTCAATGACATCATCGGGAATCCGGTCTTCTTCCGCGACCTGCATCTCCAGTGGAACCAACCGATCCCGGACGTAGCGACGCACACTGTCGACAAACTGATTCAGGGTTTCTTGATCTAGTGCCATTCCGGCCTCCCATGTTCCTAACAACGTATGAAAACCGCGCTATCGAAGCGCACTGAAAACGAGAGCTGCGCATAGACAGCCGCTTAGCCCGAGAAATAGTAACGAGTACCGCAGGTTCCATCCGTACGCGGCGCGACGAGCACCGTAGGCGGTGAACCGCTCCAACAGAAGCGCATTGGCGGAATAAGGTGTACCCGCGATGGTGATGCCCCAACCGGTCACCATCGCCAAGCCAAGTCCGACAATCGCATCAAAAGGCCAGATTGGCCCCAGAATTCCGCCAACGACCGTGGCCGACACGATTGGATTTACCCCTACGGTGCCGCCGAGATAAAAAAGCCAGGGAACACATAGCGCAATCAGGGGGTAGGCCGCGCCGGGCAGGAAGACGTCGTTCCCCAGAGAGTTCATGGCGGTTGCCACCAATGCCCCCCCCAAGGAACGACGCGCCTCCCATGATGGCCAGCTCATTTGAAACATTGGCCATCGAAGGCAGTGCGTCGCCCGGCTGCAGTACTCGTTGGGTGATCAGAATCACGACCGCAACAGCAAGACAACTGACCGTGACCGCCTGCGAATACCGGTATCCAAACCAGGCGTTCAACACGAAAGAAGAACCCGAAATCAGAAGGGCGAGCCCCAAAAACCGGAGCCAGGATCCGACAACCTTTGCCTGCGGTTCCGGCCTGTCTTGTGGCGAAAAAGACTCAGGTTCATCCGAGATTTCTTTCTCCCGAAAACAGGCGCCGACGGTGAGGTAAAGCAATGCAAAAGGCACACTCCACGCCAATAGATCCCAGCTCTCGAGGCCGGGAAGAAGCGTAACAGTCATGACCACGGCCACGGACAATGGCGAGCCCATGGGCGAGGCTCCGAACCCTCGAATAACGGCCCGGGCGGCGTTCCGGGTTGCCATCGACTCTCCCCCGTTGCGAATCCGGCTACCAATCATTGGCGCTACCAGGCCGATAGAACCAAAGTTCAAGGGAACAGAAAGCGTGCTTGTCCCGATACTCAGCCCCAGATAGCGGACCAGCGACTGCCCCCGGAAAAGGCTTCGTGATATCACCTCAAGATCCCGGGATTTACCAAGCACGGAGGACAAAAACATAACCGAGAGGACCAGCCCGGTAATGGCGGCCATCCCGTCGAAGGCACTGCTCAGAACCTCGCCATTGTAGAGTCCGGCCAAAAGCAGAACACAGACAACCAACGACGCAATCACCCGCGCAATCGGGCGTAAGGTTTGCCACCCCAGCGCTATGACCAGGATCGCGAGACCCGCAGTTAATTGGCTATGCCCGGGAAGGAATACCGCCGCCGCTGACGCCAGAGCGGTATACCCAAGTACAGAGCGCAGTGCAGCGAACAACGGAACCTCAACCACAGTTCCTGTCCTTTGGTTGCCCCGATTTCATTGTGCCGGAACACCCTGTGAGTGTTCGCCTCCGAGGATGTAACGAAAGGATCCCTGGGCGGTTGCAACCAGAACGCCATCGCAGGTTACCGACGCTTCAACAAAGAAAATTTTTCTACCGCGACTTAGCTGGCGGGCGGAGGCGACCATAACGCCACTCTGGATGGGCGCCATGAACTGCGTATTCAGGGAAATCGTACTGCAACGACGAATATGGCCGTCGATTTCGCAATATGTCCCGGCCAACCCCGCGGCACAGTCAAGAAGTGCGCTGACAACGCCTCCGTGCACGTAACCATTCCGATTCATATGCTGACTGGAGACGGGTGCTTCGATGACCGCGTTGCCCTGACGCCACTCCACAAGAGAAAAGCCAAGGACGTCTCTGAAACCACTCAGTCCTTCGTTCTCTGTTTGTCGATTCACGTCGCTCATGATGCCAGGGCCTCGCCGGAACTCATTCTATGGGCAGCACCTTAACATCGGCCAATGAATACCACTATTATATGCTTTTTATATGACCTATCTAATTCGGTTATACTTTCAGAAGCCACTCATTACAACCTTCAAGGGCAAGCCATGGCGCTTCAGATAAAGATCGATTTTCGACAGCTGAACACGTTTCTCACCATTGCCAATACCGGCAGTTTCAGCCGGGCGTCTGAAAAGCTCTTCATTGCTCAGCCTGCCCTGAGCCGCCAGATACGTCTGATGGAAGAAGCACTGAACGTCCAGGTTTTTGTCCGACACGGTCGCGGCGTTGTCCTGACGCCTGCCGGGGAACTTCTGTATCAGAAAGCTCAAGCCATACTTCAGGATCTCGAGCGAACCCAGGCCTCAGTCTCGGCCATTGCCGGCGAGGTGACTGGCCAGGTGGTTCTCGGCATTCTTCCAACGGCAGCTTATAGCTTCTCCGGAGGCATCATTGAGGAATTCCGCCAGTCTTATCCGCAGGTTTCGCTGGCTGTAAAATCAGCAATGAGTGGCACGTTGCAGCAACTTGTTGCCCAGCACCGGGTCGACCTTGCAATCACGTACAGCTACAGCAAGCAGAAACACCTCCACTACACACCGCTTATGGAGGAACGGTTCTACCTGATTGCCAACCCCGCAAGCCCCCTGTCCGGTCGCGACAGTGTGTCGCTGAGCGAAGTGCTGGATCTGCCTCTCATCATGCCGGAGGAAAAGCACGGCCTTCGGGAACTCATGGAGCGCGAGGCGATGAAGCTTCAGCAAAAGCTGCGCTTGGCGATGGAGGTCAACGCCTGGCCGCTGATGACAGACCTTGTAAGGCGTGGCCTCGGGTACACTGTTCTGTCCTATGCCTCCGTCCACGAAATGCTCGAGCGCGACGAGGTTATCGCAATTCCAATTACCAACCCGACACTCTTCCGCTCACTGTCAATCGTCACTCCCAGAGATCTGCCTCCGACACTTGCCACGCTAAAGCTCGCCGAAACGGTCATGAAACAGGTGACGCTGCAGGTGAAACAGGGAATATGGAAAGGCCGCGCGCTGTTTGACGAGAACAGCCTCGATGGGCTGAACGCACCAAGCCACTTCGGGGTTGCTGAGGAATAGACTCAAGGCCATACAATCTGGATATATTATTTATTCAAATTAGATAATTGTGCGAACGGTTTGTCATTGATAGCTTGCCGGCCCAGGTGAGACTGGGCCACCGGGATGCCCTTTCCTGACCCAGCCCCCTGAAAAACAGCAAAAACAACACAGAAAAGGCATAAGCGATGACAAAGAACAAGCTCTCCGTCTCGATCACAGTACTGTCCGGGGCACTCATGATGGGCATGGCCAACCCCGCCTCTTCGATTGAATTCAAGACTGAAGACGCCACCGTCGACATCTACGGTTATGCGCGCCTGAATGCGTCGTATGACATTAATGAAGACATCAGCAAAAACACCGGAACCCGTTCTGGTGACTTCAGCCAGGTCAACACCGGTGCTGCCGAAGATAGCGAAGCCAGTGGCTATTTTGGCGCTGACGCCGTTCAGTCCCGCCTGGGCATCACCACGAAGCTCACCAGTGGCCTGAAGATTAACCTTGAAGGCGATTTCCGCGGTGGCGCCAGCGGCGGTCAGCTGCGTCTGCGTCACGCCTACGGTCAGTACAAAAACTGGACTCTCGGGCGCACCTGGTCTAACTACAACAGCTTTGTGGGCAACACATCAGTCCTGGAGATGGACGGGGTCGCAGGCAATGCCGGACTCTATAACCGTACCGCACAGGTTCGCTATACCACCGGCGGTTTTTCCGTTGCTTTAGAAGACCCGAAGTCCAAAATTCTGGACGAAGCCTCTAAAAACGGCCTGCCAACACTGACCGCGCGTTACGAATCCGGTGCCGGATCACTGAAGTATTCCACTGCCGCCCTCATCCAGGAAGTTGGCTATGATGATGGAGATACAGACGATTCGACGCTCGGCTTCGCGGTCTTCGGTGCGGCCAGATATCAGTTGACCGACGATCTGAGTATTCAGGGCAACCTTAACTACACTGACGGGGCCAACGGCTACCTGTGGCGCTCTGGCACCAACTACTACGGTGAGGATGCCTACCTGAACGGGGACTCCGTTGAGACCATTGCAGGATACGGGGCGAACCTGGGCGCAACGTTCAAAGTCGGACCAGGGGCGCTAAGCGTGGTCTATGGCCTGACGTCAATGGATTGGGATGACGCCAAGGAAGACGGGCTGAATGTGGCAGATAAGCACGAGCGCAACACCAACGCTTTCATCACCTATAAGTGGAGTCCATTGAAAAGCGTAACACTGGGTGCGGAGTACGGACGCTATGAAGTCAAGAAGGTAAACGGCGACGAAGGTGACGCCAATCGTCTGATGTTCGCGGCCCAGTATAATTTCTGAGCAGCCGTCACTTAATCAATCCGATAAGACACGATAGCCCCGACTCGCCAGGGCTATCGTCTTGCCATTCAGGCAACAAAAAACCCCAGCATTTCTGCTGGGGTTTTGTATTGGCGGAGAGGGAGGGATTCGAACCCTCGATACGCTATTAACGTATACACACTTTCCAGGCGTGCGCCTTCAGCCACTCGGCCACCTCTCCAATAAACTGTTTCAAATCAGCGATGTCGTCGCTCATTTGAGGGCGCAAACTTTAATGGTTTTGACGGCGTTTGGCAACTCCATGTTTTGAATTCATCAAAAATTTTTTCAGAAGAACCTTACGACGGCCTCGGGCATAACAAACCCGGGGTCCATGGCGTGTCCTTTCAGGAAACCCGCTCAACACGTTCAGGAGAATGACCATGCTGATGAAAGCCGACCAATCCACCCTGTTACTCATTGACGTTCAGGAACGGCTGATGCCCGCCATCAGCGAGGGCGACGCGGTTGCTGAGCGTTGCATTATACTGGCAACTATTGCGGGACTGCTTGGCGTACCTGCAATTGCAACTGAGCAGATACCTGAAAAACTTGGGCCGAATCTGGAAGGCGTTAAGGAGCTGTGCAACAAAACTCTGGAGAAAACCCATTTCGACGCCTGCCCGGACGGACTCATCGACGAATTGCCCGAAGGCCGGCAACACATTGTCATCGGGGGCTGCGAAACCCACGTATGTATGCTGCAGACCGCCCTGAGCCTCCTGGATGCAGGCTATAAGGTGTGGGTGGTGGCAGATGCCACCGGGTCCCGTAGCGAACTTGACCGGGACGTTGCCCTGGATCGACTGCACCAGAGCGGCGCCCGCATTGTTACCACGGAAATGGTGGCCTTCGAGTGGATGGTTCACTGCAAGCATCCACACTTCCGGGACATTCAGGCCCTGATAAAGTGAATGACAGAAGGTAGATACATTATGCTCAACATGGACTTTTCCCAGCGCGTTGTTATTCGCACCCACGAACAGCACTGGGTGCCCAGCCCCGCCGCTGGCGTTGAGCGCAAACCACTGGCCCGAGAGGAAGCGGAGCGGGGCCACGCCACCAGCGTTGTGCGCTATAAGCCCGGTTCCTCCTTCTCTACCCACGAACACCCTCTGGGCGAAGAGATTCTGGTGCTTGAAGGCGTTTTTTCCGACGAGACCGGCCACTATCCGGCCGGCACCTACATCCGGAACCCTCCAGGCAGCAGTCACGCACCGTTCAGTGAAGAGGGCTGCACCCTGCTGGTCAAACTCCATCAGTTCGACCCGAGAGATACCGCGACGGTCAGAATCGATACCAATGCCGGCCACTGGCTACCCGGCATTGGCGGCTTACAGGTTATGCCTTTGCACGAATTCGAGCATGAACACGTTGCCCTGGTGAAGTGGCCGCCAAACGAAACCTTTCAGCCGCATCGTCACTTTGGTGGAGAAGAGATCTTTGTGCTGTCGGGCGAATTCTGTGATGAACACGGCCGGTATCCCGCAGGAAGCTGGATTCGCAGCCCGCATATGAGCGAACATCATCCGTTTGTTGAACAGGAGACGGTCATCTGGGTAAAAACCGGCCACTTACCGGTAAACCACTCCCCTGAAACGTAAAAAGGGCCCCAGATGGGGCCCAAGAGCGCGTGCAACGCTGCTTGCTAGCGATCATATTCAGGACGCGTAACGCCCTTGCCACCCAGCGCCACCCAGCATTTCATCGCCGGCCCGCTCGTGGCCATTACCAGTGAGGTGTAATTCACCTGCCGGCACCGCGAAGACGTGATAGGCCTCAGGGCCGAACGGGTCAAGCGCGGTATCAATGTACTGGAACCGATCGGGAACCGGCTCACCCGACATTGCCACCCGGAACTGCCGTTCCACAGTAGGCGTGGTTACATTCAAAGGCTGCTGTACCCAAAGGAAGACCGCTTTATGCGGCACCAGATACTCGCAGCGCACCACTTCATAACCCTCTCTCAAGGTCAGGGTGGTAGGCTCTTTACCAGGCTCAAGTCTGAACTTGTGAATCGTTTTCATAGCTGCGCTCCTCTGGATACTGCGGAATACGATTCCATAATGGAGCAGTGCAGGCTTCGATAAAATAAGTTTTATTAAGCATAAACCATCGTATTTTTCGATGCTTTAACAGCTTGAAGCCTAGCGCTCAAAGATCCCCTGGCGAGCCTCGCAGATTGCCCTCACCCCCTCATGGGCCAGCTTTCGGCTTCGGGAGACCGCAAACAGCTGATCCGTCACCTCATCGAGCGAAGCAATCAGAGCCACCTGATACTGACGGCACACTTCATCCTGAATCATCGTAGGCGCCGCGAACACACCAAGTCCCTCCCGACCAAACACCTTGATAAGGGCGCTGTCATCGACTCGGGCAACCAGGTTCATTCGGACATTATTGAGATTGAACCAGTGCATCAGTTTCTCGAAATACGGCGCATCGGTAGCGTTCGCCAGTAACGGCTGGTGATTGAGCGAGTGAGGAAAGCCGGTTTTGAGCTGCTCCGCCAGTTCGGGTGCAGCAAAGAGACTGATGGTAGACCGGGATAGCGGATGAACCGCGAAACGTTCAGGAGATTCTGCCTGGGGCATTCTATCGGTCAGTACAACGTCGAGCTCCTTCCGCTTGAGGCTGAGAAGAAGATCTTCCGTCCGGCCGGTCCGGCATTCCAGTTGCACGGGCCGGTTCAGCTTCATCGCCGGGTGAAGGAGGTAATAGGCGATCAGTTTGTGGATAGACGCCGATATGCCCGCAGACAAGGAAAGCGGCCTGTGTTCAGGTCCCGCCCTCAGGGTTTCAGACAACTGACCGGTTAGCTCGAAGATCTCATCGGCATAACTGCGAACCATATGGCCGAGTTCTGTGAGCACCAGTTGCCGGCGCTCGCGGCTGAATAACCGGCCACCCACCGCGCCTTCAAAGGTCGCAAGCTGGCCACTGAGGGTCTGGGGTGCCAGGTCGAGCACCTCGCTGGCTCGGGCAATAGAGCCTTCGCGGCTAATAACCCAGAAATAATAGAGATGTCGGAGGTTCAGATTCTCCACATCGGTCCCCTACTCCGCATTGAACAGTTCCCGGCTATTTTTTGCGATAGATGATGCCAGGGTGACACTGGACCATTTCGTAGAGATTGGGAAGCCCGTTCAAAGACTCAGAAGCACCAAGAATCAGATAGCCTCCGGGGTTCAGAGCACCATGCAGCCGGGTAAGAATGTCCTTTTTCAGTTCCGCTGAGAAATAGATCAGCACATTCCGGCACATGATGATGTCGAACTTGCCAAGCATGTATCGATCCAGCAGGTTCAATTCCTTGAATTCCACCATGGACTTGATTTGCGGTCGAATCTGCCAACCACCGTTGGCCGAGGGGGTAAAAAAGTGCTTTTGACGCTCCGGCGACAGCCCGCGGCCGATGGCGATCATTTCATACTCGCCTCTCCGGGCAACCTCCAGCACGCTTTTGGAAATGTCCGTTGCCGTGATTTTTACATCCCGCAGCTTACCCGGCCGGGTACGGCGGAATTCGTCAATTACCATGGCTACGGAGTATGGCTCCTGGCCAGTAGAACAGGCGGAAGACCAGATTCTTAACGGCTGGAGTGAACTGCGCTCGGCAAACTCTGGCAAGAGCTTTTCCTGCAGAATCCGGAACGGATGGTTGTCCCTGAACCAAAGTGTCTCGTTGGTCGTCATCGCGTCGATGACCACCTCGCGCAAGCCTGCCCTTCCAGGCCTCTTTAATCGTTCCAGAAGCTCTCCAAGGGAATTCAGGCTGTTTTCTTCGAGAATGCGCCGAAGCCTGCTCTTTACAAGATACTGTTTGTTATCACCCAGCAGGATGCCGCACGCATCCTGCAGGAACTTTTTAAAGGCTTCGTATTCCTGGGGCGTTATGTCCGCTTTCATTGGATCTCTTCGTGGGTGAAACCATCAGCCGAGCATCAGTGCTGATCAATAATTTCCATTACTCGCTCGGCCAGCTCATCCGGGCTGAATTTCGCCATGAAATCGTCTGCGCCCACTTTCTGCACCATCGCCCGGTTGAAGACACCGCTCAGCGAGGTGTGCAGCATTACATACATTTCTTTCAGAGCCGCATCTTCTTTGATTCTGGTAACGAGGGTGTAGCCGTCCATTTCCGGCATCTCAACATCAGAGATAATCAGAGACAGGTGATCATTTGCGCGCGATCCATCCTGAGTTATCTCTTTGAGATACTGCAGTGCTTGCTTGCCATCGTTTTTGGTAACCACTTCCATTCCTATAGCGGTCAGGCAACGCTCGATCTGCCGACGAGCCACCGAAGAGTCATCCACCACCAGCACAGGCAGGTGGCCCGGCACACGTTCGGCACTCCTGGCAACCAACTCCTCCGTAACATCTTCCCTGAGCGGAGAAACTTCTGCAAGAATCTTTTCTACATCTATGATTTCTACCAGCTTATCATCAATCTTCGTCACCGCAGTCAGGTAAACATCCTTCCCTGCGCCCTTCGGCGGAGGCAAGATATCTTCCCAGTTCATATTCATAATCCGGTCTACGCCCGTTACCAGAAAGCCCTGGGTTTTACGGTTGTACTCGGTGATGATCACGAAACTGGTAGACAACTGCTCTTGCGGAATACCCGGCAGACCGATCGACATACTCAAATCAATAATGGGAATGGTCTCACCACGAATGTGGGAGACGCCTCTGACGACGCTCCGGCTATTGGGAATCGACGACAGTTTCGGGCACTGAAGAACTTCCTTAATCTTGAATACGTTGATGCCGTACAACTGCCGCCCCCGTAAACGGAACAGCAATAGCTCAAGCCGGTTCTGACCGACTAGCTGGGTGCGCTGGTTAACGCTGTCTAATACCCCTGCCATGATGCTTTACTCCTGGCGTGCCTATACCGGCATCAATATTGCTTTGACCTTTGCAAGGTGTTTTCAGGCCTGTCCAAGACAAATCTTTGACGCCTGCAAACCTGTTAAGGGTTAACGGCCCGACAACCCGAATCCTTAACGTGTTTCGACAAAATCCACAGATACAGACAGCATAGGACAAACCGGTGCGTATGCGAATCATCTTTTTGGCTGCATTGTGTCTATCACTGAGCCCAATCACTCTGTCTTCGGAGAGAACCAGTGCTGAAGCCATCCGTGACGCTGCCCAGACGTTCTTGGCAGAGTGGTCCAGAACCCTTGCTGCCGAGGGCTACACGAGCCGCTACGAAGTTGGCGCTATCGACAGCCGCATCGCCCTTGCTGCCTGCAACCAGGGGCTGAACGCCGAGTTTGCGGGCGATCCGCTACAGACCACCAGCCCGTCGGTCCTGGTTTCCTGCAGTGGTGAGCGCCCCTGGAGAATGTACGTTACCACCAGCGTCGAGGTTCACGGCCCTGCCCTGATAGCAGCCCGTCCCCTGGCGCGCGGAGAGCGCCTGACACCAGATCTGGTCACCGTAAATTCGGTGCAGATCAATGCCAGTCGTCGCGGCGTACTCACCCGCAAAGAGTCCGTTTCAGGCATGATGATGCGCCGCCCGGTGAACGCCGGCACGGTAATGACCCCGGATCTCCTTGAAGCTCCCAACGCGATTGAGCGGGGTGACCATGTTATTATCACCGCGCGCTCAGGCTCATTCTCGGTATCATCTCGCGGTAAGGCACTGGCGAGCGCGGGCGTTGGAGAACAGGTACTGGTGGAAAATCTCCGCTCGTCCCGGACAGTCAAAGCTCGTGCCGTTGGCCCCGGGCGGGTCGAAATTCCGATGTAAGGCGGCAAACAGCAAGAGCGGCAAATGTTTTCCGTTTTGTAACTAAAGTATGGCGCGGATTTGCCGTTAAGCAGATATAAACCCGAATACGCCACTTTCTTGTGGCCCCAGGCAAGCAGGTATTGATATGTCAGTTGACTTAAATGGAATTGGCCCCGGCCAGGTCAACACCACGCGCACCACGGCCGACAAAGCCTCAGGCAATCAAACGTCACAGGCACCCACAGGCGAGCAAGCCAAGGCCCAGAGCCCCGCTGCCCGTGGCGAGAACGTGAACCTGAGCAATCAGGCGAAAAACCTGAAGCAACTTGAGCAGAAGCTGGGGGACTACCCCGAAATGGACGATGATCGCATCGAACAGATTCGTTCTGCTCTTGAGAACGGCACTTACAAGGTAGATGCCCAGAAACTGGCCCAGAAAATGCTTGAGATGGATAAAAGCATTTTCGGGTGAGTAAAGCATGACTGCACATGAACAGTTGAAAGCGATTCTTCAGGAAGATATCCGCCAGCTTGAGTTGCTGGCGGAAGTACTCCACCAGGAAAAATCCGTGCTCTCCTCTGCGGATATCCAGCCCCTCCAGGAAATGACCAGCCGGAAAAACCAGATTCTTGAAGGCATACGCGACCGCGCCAAAAAGAAAATTCACCTGCTGGTGAATATGGGCTACAAGCCCAATGCAGGAGAGCCATCACGCTTCATTCGCGCCGCTGGCATGGATGAGCTGCACCAACTCTGGAAAGACGCCGACACCCGTCTGCGCGAATGCCAGGCCGTGAACCAGAACAACGGCCGAATTCTTGGCCACCTGCAAAAGCGCCTGTCACGCCTTACCGACATCTTCCGAGGTGCTTCCGCCCAGCAGAAGCTCTATGGTGCCAAAGGCCAGCAGACCAACGTCTCAAGCACCAATATTCTGGCCAGCGCCTGATACACCCATCGCTCACAGACAACGAAATGCCCGGAGATCTTCCGGGCATTTTTCGTTTCAGGGCAAGGTCTTCAACGCGTATAGATGGTCATCTGGGAATCCGGGTGAAAGCGGATATCGCGAATGCTGACATTGCCCATGGGTGGAGTCTGGCCGCCCATCACGCGAATATTATCCATCCGGATTTCCTCGATACGCTCGGGAAATGCCAGCCTCAGGCCTCCGTCTTCCTGTAGCGAGTAGCGAGGCTCTGAGTCCCGGTAATGCACACCCGTAATTGTAAGGTCTGAATCCAGAAAACTGAGCACCGGCACGAATACATTTGCCGCCAGCCTGATCCCTTCCACCACGTCGACATCGGGAGATTCTCCTGAGAGATCGTCCCGGGCGCTGGCGGGCATGGAAGACACGGCCTCCAGGCGCTCCATCAGGCCAATACCGCTTTGTGCAGACACCCCTGACATTTCCTCTTCCGAGAGGGGGGTGAGTCCGCTCCGCTCGTAGAGTTCGCCCGCTCCGGCGCCTATCTGCGCTGCATTGGTGTTGCTGGACGCCAGTGACACCAGGGGCTGAAATGGCAAGGTGACCATGGTAACCAGCGCTGCTGCATTGCGGTAACGCGACTGATGCTTGAGTACGCGGTGGAGTTCCCTCTCTGAGATCCAGCCGGCAGCAATTAACACCTCACCAAGGCGCTGCCCGGTTTCCCTCTGCGCACGAAGCCCTTCTTCCAGCTGACCTTCAGACAGGTAGCCACGATTGATCAGCAACCGGCCAAGCCGGGATTTCTCTTCAAAACCCTGACGGATTCTCACCAGATTCCTCCTGCAGTATCAGTGATCACCGTACAACCCGGCCCGGTATTCAACAGTCAAGTGAAGCGTAGCCCACAACCTCTGAGCGTGCTGTTCTGATTTGCCCTTAATGGCGTAATGATCTGTTAAGATCTGCACAAACTACGTAATAACCGGATTATCTCAGTATTCTGGTCACCACCTGTAACAGAGAGCTGCCTTGAAATGACAAATCCCGTAAAACTCGTCCCGATTGTGATGTCTGTCCTGTTTGCCTTCGTTGCCACTCTGCTGACCACCTCACCAGCCATGGCCCAGAACGAGGAACCGGCACTTCCTGAGGTCCGTTTTGTAACGACGGAGGGCCCTTTTGTGCTTCAGCTTCGGCCCGATGTTGCGCCCAAAACCGTGGAAAACTTTCTGGCTTACGTAAACAGCGGTTTTTACGATGGCACCATCTTTCACCGAGTGATTCCCGGCTTCATGGTCCAGGGCGGAGGATTCGATGAGAATCTTGGACGCAAAAAAACCAGAACCCCGATTGTGAATGAAGCCACCAGCACCCTGCCCAACCTTCGCGGCACCATCGCCATGGCCCGAACCAATGCACCGGATTCTGCCACCAGCCAGTTTTTCATCAATGTGGCCAATAATGATTTCCTGAACGCCGGAGTTCGGGGCCCGGGCTATGCGGTTTTCGGCAAGGTGACCGATGGCATGGGTGTGATTGATCGTATCGCAGGGGTCCAGACCGGCTACCAGCGCGGAATGGCCGATGTTCCCGTGAGCCCGGTCATCATCGAGTCCGCCGAAGAAATCACAAAAGACAACTGAGCCCCATGATCAACGACCTTCGTCCGCCGGCAATGGAACCGGCGGAGCTGATATGGCGAGACGGAGTGCCTGAATCAGCGCGCTTTGGCGACGTTTACTTCAGCAGAGATGACGGTCTGGCCGAAACCCGTTACGTGTTCATCGAAAGAAATGGACTACCCGGGCGCTTCGCGAAACTCGACAGGAACAGCCACTTTGTGATCGCCGAGACAGGTTTCGGAACCGGGCTCAACTTCCTGGCGACCTGGGCCGAGTGGCTGGCTCAACGACCTGACGATAAAGGCCACGCAATTCTTCACTTCATCTCGGTGGAACGTTACCCCCTGTCTCTGGCCGATCTGGAAAAGGCCCTGGAGAGCTGGCCGGGGCTGCAGCCCCTTGCACGGGAGCTGATTGACAACTACCCACCACTGATCAAAGGCACTCACCGCCTTGTACTTGGAGGCGGCGCGATCAGGCTTACCCTCTGTTTTGGCGATGTACTGGACGCCTGGAACGAACTGGAATTCGTGGCCGACGCCTGGTTCCTTGATGGATTTGCGCCGTCGCTGAACCCGGACATGTGGCTTGAAAAAGCCATTCATCAGATCCGGGCTCACAGCCAGCCCGGCACCACCCTGGCCACCTTCACCTCGGTCGGCAGGGTTCGTCGTGCGCTGGCAGATGAAGGCTTTGAGATGGCGAAAGTTCCCGGCTTCGGGCGCAAGCGGGAAATGCTGACCGGCAGACTGCCAACGTCGAAAGAGGTCACTGCCCCCACTGTCGGAACTGACCCCATCGTCATCATTGGCGCCGGGATCGCCGGTGCCGCTCTGGCTCGCAACCTGGCGGAACGGGGCGTTCCGGTGGTGCTTGCCGACCAGGCCAGTGGCCCCGGTGCAGGAGCTTCCGGTAATGACCAGGGTGCCCTGTATGTAAAACTCGGTGTCGAGTACAACGACCAGACAGAGCTCGCAGCCACCGCGCTTTGCTTCAGTCAGCGCTTCTACCAACGCTGGCAGGGCGAGTTCTGGTACCCATGCGGGTTGCTGCAGCTCGCAGCCACAGACCAGGAGCAGGATCGCCAAAAGCGGTTTCTGGAACGCAGCAGCTACCCCGAAAACCTGCTGGCTGCCGTATCACCCACAGAAGCTAGTCGTATTGCCGGCATACCGGTCCAGTGCGAAGGGCTATGGTTTCCGGGTTCCGGGTGGTTACAACCGGCCCGTGCGTGCAAAACGCTGATTGAGCACCCGCTCATCCGCACGATTTTCGGATTCAAGGCCGATACGCTGAGGTGGACAGACAACCACTGGGTCATTCAGGCCAGTGACGGGAGATCTCTCAGAGCCGCAAAGGTTGTGGTTGCTGCCGGCCATGAAAGCACTGCCCTCGCGCCTGTACCTGAGGGTCAGTCGCTGCGCCTCAAGCCCATTCGCGGACAGGTCACTCGTATACCCGCAGACGGCTGCCGGTTTCCAGACGTAGTCATTTGTGGCACCAAATACCTGAACCCCGCTTATGACGGCAGTGCCATAACCGGTGCCACATTTGATCTTCGCGACGATAACCCCGAACCAACGCCCGAGGGACATCAGGAAAACCTGGACCAGCTTCGGGAACTGCTGCCCTCCATAAACATCTCAGAGCACATACAGGCAGAACACCTGGAGGGACGCGTCGCATTCCGCTGCGCCACACACGACTATCAGCCGGTGGCAGGTCCGTGCCCCGACAACAATGAGATATCCCGGACCGGCGTGTATCTGCTCACCGGTTTAGGCAGCAAAGGCCTGGTGTGGGCTCCCCTGCTGGCGGAATATCTGGCCGACCGGATCTGCCAGCAACCGGCCTGCCTGAATACCCGGCTCGCCCGTGGTGTGGAAACGGGACGCCTTTACCGGAACCAACTAACCGTATAGTAATAAACTTGAGCTATAGCGAACGGTCCGGCGGCCGATAAACCTTCATAAGGTGGCAGTAAAGGGGAAATCCCCGGAGAGGTGGAACCATGTCCATTTTCGTCAGTGAACCCGGACGCCCGATCGGGACCCGGTTACCCGAAGCGTTCCGAAGTCGCCGGGTGGGCGATGTCACCGAGCTGTCGGAGTCTGCGTCCATTTCTGCCGAACACAGCGAGGCTACCGACGCCGAGTTCCAGCAGGCCGTGCACAGCGGCGGTGGTGGTAGCAGCTTCCGGGCACTTCAGGAGTATGGTGCCGCTGCTGCGGGCGAACGTCGGGAGGAAAGGGTTTACCTGCCCGTCGCCGACATCAGCTCGCCAGCGCAGTTTTCGGTTCCTGCTTCTGCCACCGTCGCAGAGGCACTGGAGACCATGGAAGAACACGGCGTTCACCATCTGGTCGTGCTCTCGGATAACAATGTCGCAGGCCTGATCGACCTGCGATGGCTTCTTTCGTGGATTCACGAGAACAGTTCGGAAGCTTTGAACCAAAGCCTGATTCACATTGAACTTCCGGCTTTTCTGACTGCATCTCCCGAAACCGATGCCCATCAACTGGCACGCCTGATGCTCGCTCACCGGCTGAATGCGGCCCTGGTCATCAATGCTGCCGGACAACCCGCCGGCGTGGTCACCAGCACCGACTACCTGAAGCTCTATGCCAATGGGGGCCGACAGGAAGGGGCAGTCTGACCCACCCCGGACCTGCAACCCGGAGGATTACGGCGTTATCGGTGTCAGTAACTCACCTTCCGGGCTGAAAACAAGCAGCATCCTTTCGCCATTTCGGTTTACCAACGCCACCACTTCATCGTCGCGGTAATTCTCCAGATCGAGAATGTCCAGACCTTCGAATGCCAGTTGCCTACGCCAGTTGCGGAAGGCTACGCCAGATTCGGATGTATCCACTCTCGCCAGGATACTCTCTGTGCCAGTCACCGGCGCCGCCTGGCCTTCAACAAAGCTCCCGTTGGTATTGCCCGACACCACAATATCACCCTCAAACCGGACACCACTGGTCAGGAATTCGTTGGATAGATCGCCCGCATCATCAACGGTGTACGCGCTCAGAGGTTCGCCTGACGTATTGAATCCCAAAACAAAGCCGGCCCGATTATCCAACCGCGAGCGAATAATCTCATCCTCCGCATTTTCGGTACCGGCATCCTCTGGCTGAGCTTCACGGAATCGGTAGCTATAGGGTGCGTCGCCGACCAGCACCACCCCGGCACCACCATACAGACCGTCCCCGAGCGATTCAGAACTGTCTTCACCCACCTGATACACGGTCGGTGACTCTCCGGTGTTGCCATTGAAGAAATACGGGCCAACATTTCCCAGGCCATCCAGCGTCATTGGCGACGCCCCGAACAACAGAGCCAGGGAGCCTTGTGAGCTACCACCGACTACCGTCTCATCACCTGATGAGCCAACCTGCCGCGTCCAGGCCAGGGTCGGCTCCAGAGCTCCTGCGTTCTCCGCCGTATCAATGCGGGCCAGGAAACTGTCGGTGCCGCCCTGGTAGGCACCGTTATTCCATGCACCGCGGGTTTCACCGCCCACCAACACATAGCCAGTGGTGCCGTTAATACCCACCCATCGCACTGAATCGTCCGCCGGCGTTCCAATCCTGAAGATATTGTTTCCGGTCCAGCTGGGAAGATAGTTCCCCGAAGCACCGTCATAATGAAACAGGGCCGTTACCGCATCAGACCCGCCAACCGGAGCTCCCGGCGCTGTTTGGTCAGAGCTGAAAGCAACGGCAATTTCATAACGATTCACACGGTTATTGTTTTCAGTGACCGTTCTTACACCTACGTCCAGGAATACGTCTGAAGGTTGCAGTGTTATCGCCGGGTCTGTCACGTCAACAATCTGCAGCTCCATACCTGCCTGATCATAAATGCGGACCTGAACCTGGTTGTTTCCTGGTAGGTAACCCGCAACGAATACGCGACCCTCATGGCCCAGCGCCACATCCGTTGCCATAAAGCCATCACTCCAGACCAGCGGTTCAATCAGACGGTTCAGGTTCAGCCTCAGCAGTGTTTCAGACTCGCCCCTCGCATATCCGGCCCGGCCAGCCTGGTAATTTACATCGACGCCAATAGGCGCAGCGTTGTCGTCCAATTCATCCTGAAGATTGTTGTAAACAAGCGCACGCACACCAAAGGTGATTTCATCCTGCTCCAGCGGGAATACCAGCTCCTCAATTGGGTCGTAGGTACCCTGAGCATTCTTCTCAACAATCTCGAAAGTCTCGTCCTCGACAACACCGGTCAGCTCACCAATTCTTGTCAGCTTGGCTCTGAACAGGGTTTTACGGTCACCCGTGAGAATGGCGCGATACTCACGAGTCGTCTCGGTATTGATCGTATCGCGACTACCGCCATTGACGGTTTCTATGCTGAGTAGCGGCTCGTTATCCTCAATTGAAAGGTTGGCTTTGACCTCAACACTACCATTGCCCAGCGAGGCAATGCCCTGGCGTACTTCGGTCAGAACCATGGTCGCCACTTCTGTTGGCTCGGGAATCAGGTCGTCAACCACTTCAAAGGGAATGTAGCACTCGGTGAGACCGGGCTTCAGTGTCACAACACCGCTGGTTACCGTATTGCCAGTCGTATCATATTCGACGTACTCGAGGGGGTTACCCTCTTTATCAACGGGGTGATTCAGTTCGTCGCTGAGCGCAACGAGGTCTTCGCCGATAATAATCGCACCGGTGTTGGCGCGGCTATATTTGCAGTCCTGATGGGCGGGATCAGTTTCGTCATTGTCACAGGCAGTTGGGTCGAAATCAGAACGTAGCTCAAAGGCGATTTTGACTTCGGTAACCGAGGGTTGATCCAGATTTACTTTTACATACGCGCGCTTGGTTGGGTAGGTGACTGACTCAGTTCCATCCGGCGCGCCCTCATCCGTGAACTTCTGGAGCTCGTAAGAATAGGAACCGGCATCCAGCTCAGGCACCGCACACCGCTCTTCCGACTCATCTTCAGACGCCTGACTTTCACCTTCTTTCAGGTTGGCTCCGTCGAGGGTAATTACGTTCCGCTTGACTTCAATATCAAACGGCTGAAAACCCGCCATGCGGCCGTCCGTGGTGACTATCTCGATATTCTCGGTCTGGCCAAGATCAGCTTCACCCCGGTTGCCCCCGGATAACCCAGGCACACCGCGCATGATAATACCCTGACGCGCCTTATTGCTGGTGTCTTCCAGCGCAAGCCAGGATGGCGCATTGGTCAGCGAGTAATCGAGTATGCTTTCACCGCCATAGGCACCCCAGTTGTAGTAATACTCCACCCCCAGATAGGCGGTGGTCGGTGGCGCCCCCAACAAAGTGGGCTGGTCAGGATCTTTTTCGGTCTTGCAGCCGGCTGCTGCCAGGGCAATCAGGGCAACACCAAGGAGGCGGCCCGAGGCGGTTGAGTGGAAGAACAAATCGGCGCGCATGCAAAAATCCGTTTCATGACGTTATTGTTATGGCCGTGCCCGGGTGCCTGGCACCCGGTTTACACACCGTTACAGATTAACGCCATGGTAGCCAATTTGAATCCGGAGCGACCTGCGCGAGTTCTCAGATTCTTTGGCCAGCTGCCCTCAGACCTCCAGACCATGCTCCCGTAGCAGGTTGGCCAGCCCTTCCTCGTCCAACACCGGCACCCCCAACTGCTCAGCCTTGGTCAGTTTGGAGCCGGCGGCCTCGCCTGCGACAACGCAGGCGGTTTTTTTGGAGACACTACCAGCAACTTTGGCACCGAGCTGCTCAAGCTTTTCCTTGGCCTGATCCCGTGTCATGCCGGAGAGAGTACCGGTCAATACCCAGGTCTGACCATTGAGGGGCTGTTCATCCGCCGAAAGCACCTGCTCTTCCTGCCAGGTGACACCTGCCTCTTTCAGAGCCGCCAGTGTTTCCTGATTGTGGGGCTGATCAAAGAAGCTCCGGATATGACCGGCCACAATCGGCCCGACGTCAGGTACCGTCTGCAGAGTCTCCTCATCCGCTTGGGAAATCGCTTCCAACGTGCCGAAATGGGCTGCCAGCCCCTTGGCGGTGGCCTCACCCACTTCACGAATGCCAAGTGCATAAAGGAACCGCCAAAGCACCGGTTCCCGGGAGCGATCGATGGCGGCAATCAGATTTGCCGCAGATTTGTCGCCCATACGCTCCAGGCTGGCAATCTGGAATTTCGTCAGGCGATAAAGATCCGCCACGGTGCTGACCATGCCCTCGTCTACCAACACCTCGATCAGCCGGTCCCCAAGGCCCTCAATATCCATGGCCTTCCGGGAGGCATAATGCCGGATTGCTTCCTTGCGCTGAGCCGGGCAGTACAGACCGCCGGAACACCGGGCAACGGCTTCCCCTTCAATCTGGACTATATCTGAGCCACAGACCGGGCAATGCTCTGGCATTTTAACCATCGACGCCTTGGCCGGGCGCTTTTCCGGCACCACCTTCACCACTTGCGGGATTACATCCCCGGCCCGGCGAATGAACACCGTGTCCCCGATATGAACATCCAGGCGCCGGATCTCGTCCATGTTGTGCAGGGTCGCATTTGATACCGTGACGCCGCCGACAAACACCGGTTTCAGGCGGGCTACCGGTGTTACCGCTCCGGTTCGGCCCACCTGGAATTCCACATCTTCAATAACCGTCAGCTCTTCCTGGGCTGGAAACTTGTGGGCGATCGCCCAGCGCGGGGCGCGGGAAACGAACCCCAGCTCCTGCTGGAAATCCAGACGGTTTACCTTGAACACGATGCCGTCGATTTCGTAGGGCAGGCTGTCGCGCTTGGCCATCAATTCGTTGTAGGCATCCAGACAGGCTTCCACGCCCTCGGCCTTGCGCATTTCCGGATTGATCCGGAAGCCCCAGCCCCGGACAAGCTGCAGGCTGTCCCAATGGGTTTCCGGCAGTACAGTTTCATCGGTCACCGCCATACTATAAGCACACAGCTCCAACGGACGCTTGGCGGTTACGGTCGATTTCTTCTGGCGCAGACTTCCGGCGGCAGCGTTGCGGGGGTTCACAAAGGTCTTCTCGCCCTGCTCTGCCAGCCGCTCGTTGAGTTTCTCGAAACCGGCACGGGGCATGTAGACCTCGCCCCGAACCTCAACAAGATCCGGGTATCCCGAGCCGCGCAGTTTGAGGGGTACCGACGGAATCGTGCGAATATTGGCGGTGATATCCTCGCCGGTATAGCCATCGCCCCGGGTAGCGGCGCGGGTTAAGGTGCCATTTTCGTAGTGCAGACTGACGGCGAGACCATCAAGTTTGGGCTCACAGACATACTCAATGGTGCCGTCCTCACCCAGCCGGTCACGAACCCGACGATCAAAATCCCGCAGTTCGTCCTCGCTGAAGGCATTATCCAGCGACAGCATTGGCAGGCGGTGCGTAACTTCTTCGAAACTGGTCTCAGCGCTGCTGCCTACCCGACGGGTGGGGGAATCCTCTGAGGCCAGTTCCGGGTGTTCGGCTTCCAGATCCTGCAGTTCCCGAAACAACCGATCGTACTCAGCATCGGGAATCCTGGGGTCGTCCAGAACGTAGTAGTAGTAATTGTGGTCTTCGAGGGTAGCGCGCAGAGAATCCACGCGCTTCCGGATAGCTTCGGGAACGTTAGTCATCGGGTCTGGGGTCCGGACGGGCTGCTAGGCTCGCTGGGAGCGCTGTTTGCGTTCAAACTCACGAATGCGCTGGCGACAGTGCTCAATGGTTTGCGGTGTCATCACGCTTCGACGCTCGTCTTTCAGTTCACCACCGAGGTTTCGCACCACACACTGGGCGGTTTCAAGCATGAACTCGAAGGCCTGCAACGCATTGGTGGGCCCTGGCAGGCTCATGAAGAAACTGATACCGGGGGTGCTGAGCCCGGCCATGTCCTGAGGGCGAAAGGTGCCCGGCTCCACGGCGTTGGCCACGCTGAATTGCACAGGCGTGGTGGTGTCCTCAGATTCATGGCGGTGGTAGATGTCCATATCGCCATGCTCCAGGCCGCAGGCCTCAAACAGGCTCTTGAGCTTGCTGCCCTGGAACTGCTCACCGCTGCGAGCCAATACATTGATCACCAGCACTTCCCTGGCCTCGGGGCGATTGGCTCCAGCGAGGGGCTGATTCTTGCGCGGTTTCCCAGGCGTTCGCCGGGCGGTATCTTCCTCAACTTCGGTGGTAGCCACCGGCGGCTCTTCCGCTCTGGGTTCGGCTTTGGCCTTTTCAGGCCGGGCGGGCCTGGTTTTCGGTTTATCCGCTTCTGGTTCCGGAGTGCTGGTCACCTCGGGCTCAAGGGACTCGGGTTCTTCTATTCCCGGTTTCATAACCCTCGGCGGACTCAGGATGCCATCATCTTCATCCCCATCTCGGGCGCTCCAGCCGGATTCCGGGGTAACATCGTCTTCTTCATCGGCACTTACGGGGGCGGACATATCGCGCTTCAGATAGCCCCGGTCTTCCAATGTCGAGCGGGAAACCGTGCGAGCACCACCGTTTGGCAATTCCGGGTTGAAGTCATCATCCAGCGGGGAATCCTTGAGTTCGTCAGCCCCCATACCGGACGAAATGGCCATGGATTCCTTCCGGGCACGCCGCATACGGCGCACACCGTCAATCACAATTCCAATAATAACCAGGGTACCTATGGCAATTAACCATTCCCTAAGTGACATAATGCTGCTGTCCTGTTTGCAGTTTGGAACGTTGCTACTCTAAGAAAAGCCCGTAATGAATACAACGCACACCGGGCCCAGATGGCGTTATTGTCATGGTTGGCGAGCATTTCACCAACCACTGCGCCTATCAGGCCTCAGCCAGCGCGGCGGCCTCATCCACATCAACAGATACCAGCCGCGAGCAGCCGGGTTCGTGCATGGTGACCCCCATTAACTGATCCGCCATCTCCATGGCGATCTTGTTATGGGTAATGTAGATGAACTGAACCTGTTTCGACATCTCCTTAACCATATTCGCGTAGCGACCCACGTTGGCGTCGTCCAGCGGCGCGTCCACTTCGTCCAGCATACAGAACGGAGCGGGATTGAGCTGGAAAATCGAGAACACAAGCGCGATGGCTGTCAGCGCCTTCTCACCCCCCGACAACAGGTGGATGGTGCTGTTCTTCTTGCCCGGCGGCCTCGCCATGATGGCCACGCCAGTCTCCAGCAAGTCTTCCCCGGTCAACTCGAGATAGGCATTGCCACCACCGAATACTTTCGGGAAAAGGGCCTGCAGGCCGCCATTCACCTGATCAAACGTCTCTTTGAAGCGCTGCCGGGTTTCCCGGTCAATTTTCCGGATAGCATTGTCCAGGGTTTCCAGCGCTTCCATCAGGTCGTTGTGCTGCTCGTCCAGGTAGGTCTTTCGCTCGCTTTGTACCTGATACTCTTCAATGGCCGCGAGGTTAATTGCTCCCAGGCGCTGGATACGGTTACCGATTTTCTCCAGCTCTTCGGCCCAGACCTTTTCTTCAGCATCCTCTGGCAGCTGTTCGAGAACTTCCTGGAGTTTAACGTCGAGTTCCTTGAGCTGCTCAACATGGTTGCCGGAGCGAATTTCCAGGGCCTGGGATTCCATCTTCAGTTTTTCCAGCCGAGCCCGGATTTCCTGAACCTGATGCTCGGTTCGGCTCCGCCCCTGTTCGCGATCACGAACCTGTCGATCAATCTCTTCCAGGGCATCCCGGGCGGCACTGAGCTTTTCTTCTTCGGCCAGTCGTCGTTCCAGCAACCCTTCAAGTTGCAACTGGAGATCCTCAATAGGCTCCTCGGCACTTTCGCGGGATTCCCTGAGTACATCCAGCCGCTCTTCCAGACGCTCTTTCTGCATCTGCATCCGGTCGATGGTTTGCTGCAGTCCGTCGCGCTGGCTCTGGAGCGTCTGCAACTGAAGTTGCAACTGATGAGCGTGATCACGATCGTGCCGGGCTTCCTGGCGCATGCGGTCCAGGTTTTCCCGCAGAGAATCCCGTTGCTCCAGCAACTGCTCTTTCTCTTCATCGCTGTCCTCGCTGGATGCGAGTGCAATATCCCACTCCTCACGGGCTTCCTGAAGGTTGGCGTTCTGCTCTTCCAACGCCAGGCCCACATCCGCAATGTCTTCCCTGATCCGGGACAGCCGGGCTTCAATCTGCTCTGCCCTGGCTTTCAGACCACTGGCACGTGAGGCCAGAGCCCCAAGCTCCCGCTCAACGTCGCTGTGGCGGGCTTGAGCCTCGTCCCGTTCGGTTTCGGCACGCTCCGCCTTCTCCTGGAGATGCTCAAGTTGCTCGGTTGCCTGCTCCAGCCTGGCTTCTGCTTCCGCCAGCTTTGCCTGCAATTCCGTTACCTTTTTCTGACGCTCAATCACACCAACCTGAGCAGCATCGGAGTCAGGCATCAGCAACCAGTCACGAGAGAGCCAGACACCGTCCCGGGTGATGATGCTCTCGCCAGGCGCCAGACCAGATCGGTTGGCCATGGCTTCAGAAAGGGTATCCGCAGCCTGAACCGAAGAAAGCAGCTGGCTGATCGCCCCGACACCACTGACCTTGGCCGCCAGGCCACGGGTTTCGGAGGCAACGGCACGGTCACTGACCACCGCAAAACCTTTGGGGGCCGATTCCAGCGCCGTAGCCAGTTGATCGAATTCCGGCAATGTCAGGCCCTGAGTGAAGCGGCCAATGACCTGCTCGACGGCAAACTCCCAGCCGTCCTCAATCGACAATTTCGCAGCAAGTCGCGGCGCGTCGGTCAGCCCGTGATCGGCCAGCCACGATTGCAGGGCATCGTCGCCTGCACCCATTTGTTCGTCCAGCAGTGCCTGCTGGGACTCCATCGTGGCTTTGAGGCTTTGTACCGTCTGGCGATATTCAGATGAACTCTGTTCGGCGTCGCGCAAAGCCTGTCGGCTCGAATACACCTGATCCTGCAGTTGCTGAATACGCTCCGCGGTTTCTTCCCTTTTCAGTTCCAGGGTTTCCTGTTCTTCCAGAAGCTGCTCGAGCTCCGAGCGATCCAATTGTCCGTCCAGCAGCGCCTGCTCATCGCGCAATTTCTGTTGTCGGGTTTTCAGCTGTTCGATGGCGTCTTCAAGAGAGCGAATTCGGGATTGCGCCAGTTCGGCCTGCCGGCGGGCATCCGATGAACGGGTACTGAATTCGTCCCAGCGGTGCTGCCAGTCACTCATGGCCTCTTCTGCCTGCTGGAGCTTCTCGGCCGATTCCTCTGAACGTATCGCCAATGCCTCCTGCTCAGGCTCGATCATGTCGAGCTCTTCCCGGAGCGTGGCCAGCTTTTCTTCATCCTGTTCCAGTTCGCGGCCTAATTCGCGCTCGTTGGCCAGGGCCTGATCCAGCTCTGCGGCAGTCTGTCGGCTGCGCTCGCGCTGGTGCTCCAGACTTTGCTCAATACGGGCAATGTCGGCCCCGGCCTCATAGTACCGGGCCTGAGCCCTGTTAAAGTGCTCGGTTCGTTCATGGTGGTCTTGCCGGAGCGATTCCAGGGAAGTTTCCAGGTTCACCCTTTCGGTCAGGAACTTCTCAAGTTCCAGCTCGGTATCGCGGATTTTTCCGCGCCAGGTCTGAAGATCGTCATCCAGGGCTTTCCAGCGCAACACCGTTAGCTCGGCTTTCTTTTCGCGCTCTTCCTGTTTGTAGGCTTTGTATTTTTCCGCGGCGGCCGCCTGACGCTCCAGGTGCTGCAGTTGACGTCCAAGCTCTTCGCGAAGGTCTGTCAGCCGCTCCAGGTTCTCCTGGGTACGGCGAATACGGTTCTCCGTTTCCCGCCTCCGTTCCTTGTACTTGGAAATGCCCGCAGCTTCCTCGATGTACACCCGCAATTCCTCGGGTTTCGCCTCAATCAGCCGGGAAATCATGCCCTGCTCGATAATGGCGTAACTGCGCGGCCCGAGACCAGTGCCAAGGAACAGATCGGTAATGTCACGACGACGGCATTTGGAGCCATTCAGGAAATACTCGGATTGCCCTTCCCGGGAAACCCGGCGTTTTACCGAAATCTCGTTGAACTTCACAAACTCGCCGGGCGCCGATCCGTCACTGTTGTCAAAAACAAGTTCAATAGACGCCTGTCCCACCGGCTTGCGGGCACTGGAACCGTTGAAGATAACGTCGGTCATCGATTCGCCACGAAGGTACTTCGCGGAACTTTCACCCATTACCCAGCGAACAGCATCGATAATATTGGACTTGCCACAGCCGTTAGGGCCCACCACCGCGGTCATGTTGGAGGGGAAAGGCACCGTAGTGGGATCAACAAAGGATTTGAATCCCGCGAGCTTGATGGACTTCAGCCGCATATCAGGCGGTCTCCTCCGTGAGAATGCTCAGAACCTGGTGGCGCTGATGCTCGCCAAAGTCCTGAATAACCCGCTGCAGACGCTCGGAATCACCCTCAACGGCAGCATCGGCCAGACGACGGAAGAAGGTACCGGTTTCTGCGATCTCACTCCGGAAATGTTCCAGCGCCACATAGTAGGTCCGGCTGATGGCGGGACGGAAGTTTTCGAGGGTTTCCTCAAGAAAGGGATTGTCAACCAGACGGTAGGCATACTGCATGACCCCGAACCCCGCTTCAATGACCCGCTCTGCGGCATCGGGCGCATTCGAGTTCAGGGCATCAATAACCGCCTGCATTTCATTAACCTGCCCCATCATGCCGCCGAGCTGTTCACCTGGCCAACGCTCCAGCACCTTGCGAGCCAACATGCACAGCAGATCGATGTAAATATCGTAAAGGGCATTCACCGAGTCTATCGTCAGCTCCGACACCACCGCCCCGCGCCGGGGATAGATCTCAACCAGATGACGCCGCTCCAGAATCAGCAGAGCCTCACGCACGGAGCCGCGGCTGACATTCAGATCGCCGGCGACCTTGAGCTCCTGAATTCGCTCTCCCGGCTTGAGATCGCGAACAACAATGCGCTGCCCCAGATGCTGGGCAATTTGTTCGGATAGGCTTTCCGGTGCCTGAAATCTCATAAATCGACAGCTCGCTTGGTACATTCAAGCGCAGGAGTTTATCACAGGCTTTTGGCAGCCCCACCCCTTTGTCCGACATTTCGATTGCACGTCTTCAGAACCGGCAACCCGCTGCCGGAATTTTGACAACCAGGCAAATATTATCTGCCAGTTTATGGAATCGACTTTAATAGGAGGCACTTTTCTGTTGTTTTTATTGGCTTTTTATCTTATGGCATTTTTTCTGCTTATTGGTACAGCAAATCACTTTGTCACCAGCAGAGCGTCCTACTGTGAAAAACCTGACATCGATCCGGCCAAACACTTCCCGCCCCGCGCGGCTTGCCGCTTTGAAGCAGTCATTCCAGGACTGGAACAACACCTCCGATGTCATGGCCCGGCTGGCCAGACGCCTGAGCACCACTCTCTCCCTCGAGGCGCAACTGTCGATTCTGGCGGAGGAGATGACAGACATGGTGCCTTTCGACTCACTCAATTACAGGCACCGCATCGCCCGCCAGGACTTCATTTTTTCCACTGGCATGGGTGGGCCCCATCGCTGCGAGTACCGTCTCTCTCTGGAAGGTCAGCGGTATGGCACTCTGACGTTACACCGTCGCCAGCGATTCAGCGAAGAGGAACTGACGGGTATCGAGATGATGCTGTCCGGTGCGATCTGCCATATTCGAAATGCCTGCCAGTTCATTGCCATCGAACAGACCGCACTGACGGATTCCCTGACAGGCATTGGCAACAAACGGGCACTGGACGAAGCGCTCCAGCGCGCCAGCGCCATGGCGGACAGACACGGCGCCCCCTGGAGCCTGATCCTGTGCGATCTGGATCACTTCAAACTGATTAACGACAACCACGGCCATGTGGTTGGCGACCACATTCTCGCTCGCACCGCGGAAAAGCTTGAGCAGGCGCTGCGTAATTCCGACACGGTCTATCGCTTTGGTGGTGAGGAGTTTGCCATTCTCCTGCCTCATACCAATGAGCAGGAAGCCCGTGATGTAGCAGATCGAATTCGGGGTGCCATTGAAAGCATTCGAGTGGACGGCGGTGAAACACCTTTGACGGTCACCGCCAGTTGCGGTGTGGCGATGCATCTGACGGATGAACAGCCCGAGCAATGGCTTGCCCGGGCCGACGAAGCACTCTACCGGGCCAAGGCGGCCGGCAGAAACTGCACGCGGGTATTCGCAAGTATTTCCTGAAGAGAGGTCTCAGCGTGCTGGCTTTCTGCCCTTGCCTGCAGATGGCTTCCCGCGGGAATCTGACCGGGCTTTTGGCGGCGCACCATCGGCGACTTGCCAGCTTCCACCTTTACGCGTCCGTTGAAGCGATTTACCAGGACTCTTGCGGCGCTTGCGATCATGGGCAGCCTGCTCTCCCGGAGTTTTCTGAGGTACAGCAACGCTGCCGAGCCCGACGGCACGGCTCAGCGCATCAACACCCTTCTGATCCAGCTCTTCCCAACGGCCCATGGTCAACCGGCTGGGCAGGAAGATCGGTCCATACCGTACCCGCTTGAGACGGCTCACCCGAACGCCCTGAGATTCCCAAAGACGGCGCACCTCCCGGTTGCGACCTTCCAGCAAGGTTACGTGGAACCACTGGTTCATACCTTTGCCACCCGCCGGGCTGATATCGGTAAACTTGGCCATGCCGTCTTCAAGCAGCACACCTTCCTTCAGGCGCTCAATCATGGCGTCATCCACTTCACCGAATACCCGAACCGCGTATTCCCGGTCAATCTGACTGGAAGGATGCATCAAGCGATTCGCCAACTCACCGTCGGTGGTAAACAACACCAGACCGGTGGTGTTGATATCCAGGCGCCCAATGGAGATCCAGCGCTGGTCCTTGAGCCGCGGCAGGCGGTCAAACACCGTGGGCCGCCCTTCCGGGTCTTTCCGGCTGGTCACCTCACCTTCCGGCTTGTTGTAAATCAGCACCCGACGCACAACTTCAGCAGCTGAACTCACGTCCAGCAGCTTGCCATCAAGCTCAAAACGATCAGAAGTGGAAGCCTTCTGGCCAGGCTGAACCGGAACACCATTGACCAGCAGTCGACCGGCATCTATCCAGCCTTCCACTTCCCGCCGGGAGCCAACGCCGGCGCGAGCAAGCAGTTTCTGCACCCGCTCCGGACCTGCACTTAGAGACTGATCGCTACGGGCTGTTTTGTTTTCGGGGCCTTTTGCCGCCATAAGGGTAAATATCCTTGATATACGGGGCTGAAACCTGGGTTTCAGTGAAGTGTCTGATCCGGTTCAGGCGCCTGGGACTCCGCGTCGGAGTCCGGACTGGCACCGGAACCATCAGGAGAGTCGAATTTGATCTCTCCCTGCATGTTCTGCTCTATTTCCCGACCGATTTCCTCAAGGTCACGTACCTCAGAAAGCGGAGGCAGTTCATCCAGCCCGGTCAGGTTGAAATAATCGAGGAACTGGCGTGTGGTGGCATACATGGCAGGCCGCCCAGGGACATCCCGATGACCGACCACGCGCACCCATTCTCGCTCAAGCAGTGTTCGAATGATATTGCTGCTTACCGTAACACCACGAATATCCTCGATCTCGCCACGGGTGATGGGCTGACGATAGGCAATCAGGGCCAGAGTTTCCAGAAGGGCCCGGGAATAACGCTGGGGCTTTTCCTCATACAGCCGACCAACCCATGGCGCAAACTCTTCCCTGACCTGCAATCGGTACCCGCTGGCAACCTTGCGAAGCTCGAAGCCGCGGCCTTCGCAGGATTGCTCCAGCATCATCAGCGCATGCTCCATCACCTGCCGGGCCGGGCGCTCATCTTCGCCAAACAGCTCGCGCAGCTGCTCCAGAGACAACGGCTTGCCGGCCGCCAACAGTGCCGCCTCCGCAATAGCCTGAATACGGGCCAGATGTTCTTCGTTCATAGTGTCACTCGATCCTTCAGCTTGCCGCCCGCGCCCTGACATGAATGGGGCCGAGCACTTCCGCCTGAACGATTTCAATCAGCTGTTCTTTCACCAGTTCCAGTGTGGCAAGAAAGGTCACCACCACGCCAAGCCGGCCCTCTTCAAGGGTAAACAGGCTCTCGAATGTTACGAACCGGTCGCCCTGCAGCACAGAGAGAATGTGGGACATCCGCTCCCTTGTCGATAACCGCTCTTTCTCGACATGGTGGCTGGTAAACAGATCCGCCCTCTGCAAAACACCCTGCAACGCCAGTAACAGCTCCTTCATATCAACGTCCGGATGGGGTTGCGATGACGGAAGCTTCGGTAAAGCAGCGGAAGCCGGATAGGTATCCCGTTCCATGCGCGGGATCTCATCGATATCCTCCGCAGCCTTCTTGAAGCGTTCGTACTGCTGCAGCCGGCGAATCAGCTCTGCCCGGGGGTCAATATCGTCTTCATCGTCACTCTCTTGGCGGGGTAGCAACATACGGGATTTAATCTCCGCCAGGGTTGCAGCCATCACCAGGTACTCGGCTGCCAGCTCGAACCGCATCGCTTCCACCGCACCAATGTAATCCATGTACTGGCGTGTGATTTCACTGACATCAATATCGAGGATATTCATGTTCTGGCGGCGAATGAGGTAGAGCAGCAAATCCAGCGGCCCCTCAAAGGCCTCCAGAAAAACCGCGAGGGCATCCGGCGGGATATATAGATCCTTGGGGATATCCACCAGGGGTTTGCCGGATACGAGCGCCAGCGGCACCTGTTCCGGTGTCGTTGCCTGCGCCTCTTCCGGCTCCCTGGTGTCTTCGGTCATGCCTTTGCCAGCCTTTGACGTTATTGGCAGTCAGGAATCAGCGGTAGCTGAGCCCCATCGCTGCACGGACTTCTTCCAGGGTATCACGGGCGGCATCGCGCGCATGCTCTCGCCCTTCCTGCAGAATGGAATGCACCAGATCCGGATTGCTCTCGTATTCCCGGGCACGCTCATGCAACGGCTTCTGTTCCTCGATGATGGCATCGATCAGCGGCTTTTTGCAGTCCAGGCAGCCAATACCGGCGCTGCGGCAGCCTTCCTGTACCCACTGGCAGGTCTGCTCGTCCGAGTAGACTTTGTGCATACCCCAGACCGGGCACTTCTCCGGCTCGCCCGGGTCTGTCCGTCGCACCCGCTGCGGGTCGGTTTGCATGGTCCGGATCTTTTGAGCAACACTGTCCGGATCTTCACGCAAGCCAATGTAATTGTTGTAGGACTTGGACATCTTCTGTCCGTCCAGCCCCGGCATCTTGGATTCCGGCGTCAGCAACGGCTGCGGCTCCGGCAGTATCACCTTGCCGCCGCCTTCAATGAAACCGTATAGCCGCTCGCGGTCACCCAGCGAAATGTTCTGCTGTTCTTTCAGTAGGGCCCGTGCGGTCTCAAGCGCCTCAAAATCGCCTTCTTCCTGATACCGTTTTTTCAGGTTGCGATAGAGTTTCGCGTTCTTTTTGCCCATCTTGACGATAGCGGCCTCGGCCTGCTCCTCGAAACCGGGCTCGCGACCATAGATGTGGTTAAACCGACGGGCGATTTCACGGGTAATCTCAACGTGGGATACCTGATCAGCACCAACCGGCACCTTGCCGGCACGATACATCAGGATATCCGCAGTCTGGAGCAGCGGGTAACCGAGGAAGCCGTAGGTGGCCAGATCCTTTTCCCGCAGCTTTTCCTGCTGATCCTTGTAGGTAGGAATGCGTTCCAGCCAGCCCAGGGGCGTGATCATAGACAACAACAGGTGCAGCTCGGCGTGTTCCGGTACCTGGGACTGGATAAACATGGTGGACGAGCCCGGATTAACTCCGGCCGCCAGCCAGTCGATGACCATATCCCATACGCTTTGCTCAATGCCTGAGGGATCATCGTATTGCGTGGTCAGGGCGTGCCAGTCTGCCACGAAGAAGAAGCACTCATACTCGTGCTGGAGTTTCACCCAGTTTTTCAGCACACCGTGATAGTGGCCGAGGTGAAGCTTGCCGGTCGGTCGCATACCGGACAAAACCCTTTGCTGGGAATCTACAGAACTCAAAGCACGAACTCCTTATTTCTGTTTATTAGGCGCCTGGTTTCACCACCGGAGGTGGCTCAGGAAATCAGGCTGACCGGGCATTATAGTCTTTACACCTCGCTGCGTTAAGCAAAGCGATATAAAACACCGGCGCCATAACGCAAAACCCCCGGAATTCTCGCGAATCCGGGGGTTTTGTTAAAGGCTTGAAACGGGACTGATTACCAGCCGGTCACTTCCTTCAGGGCCTTGCCGATTTCGGCCAGGCTGCGCACGGTTTTAACACCGGCGTCTTCCAGGGCGGCAAACTTCTCGTCTGCAGTACCCTTACCACCAGAGATGATGGCGCCCGCGTGGCCCATACGCTTGCCTGGAGGTGCAGTAACACCGGCAATGTAGGAAACCACGGGCTTGGTGACGTTCTCTTTGATGAACGCAGCCGCTTCTTCTTCGGCAGTACCACCGATTTCACCGATCATCACGATAGCTTCGGTTTCCGGATCTTCCTGCAGCAGGGCCAGAATGTCGATGAAGTTGGAGCCAGGAATCGGGTCACCACCGATACCGATACAGGTAGACTGGCCGAAACCGTAGTCCGTAGTCTGCTTGACGGCTTCGTAAGTCAGGGTGCCGGAGCGGGATACGATGCCAACCTTACCCTTCTTGTGGATATGGCCTGGCATGATGCCGATCTTGCACTCGTCCGGAGTGATGACACCCGGGCAGTTCGGGCCAATCATGCGAACGCCTTTGCGGTCAACGTATTCTTTGGCGTACAGCATGTCGATGGTCGGGATGCCTTCAGTGATACATACGATCAGCTTGATGCCGGCATCAGCCGCTTCAATGATGGCGTCTTTACAGAACGGCGCCGGTACATAGATCACGGTAGCCTCGGCACCGGTCTGCTCTACGGCGTCACGGACGGTGTTGAACACCGGCAGGCCCAGGTGCTCGGTACCGCCCTTACCCGGGCTTACACCGCCAACCATCTTGGTGCCGTAGGCAATGGCTTGCTCAGAGTGGAAAGTACCCTGTGCGCCGGTAAAGCCCTGGCAGATAACCTTGGTGTCTTTGTTGATCAGGATGCTCATTATTTACCCCCTGCGGCTTTAACGACTTGCTCTGCGGCATCCGCCAGGCTGGTGGCGGCGATGATGTTCAGACCGCTTTCGGCCAGAACCTTGGCGCCCAGGTCAGCGTTGTTGCCTTCCAGACGAACCACAACCGGTACTTTAACACCCACTTCCTTAACAGCACCGATGATGCCTTCAGCGATCATGTCGCAGCGCACGATACCACCGAAGATGTTAACCAGAACGGCTTGTACTGCGTCGTCAGACAGGATGATCTTGAACGCTTCGGTAACGCGCTCTTTGGTTGCGCCGCCGCCTACGTCCAGGAAGTTGGCAGGCTGGCCACCGGACAGCTTGATGATGTCCATGGTGCCCATGGCCAGGCCAGCACCGTTAACCATGCAGCCGATGTTGCCTTCCAGCGCAACATAGTTGAGCTCCCACTTGGCCGCTTCCGCTTCCCGGGAGTCTTCCTGGGAGGGATCGTGCATCTCGTGGATTTTCTTCTGACGGTACAGTGCGTTGCCGTCTACACCTACTTTGGCGTCGAGGCAGTGCAGGTCACCAGCCGGGGTGATCACCAGCGGGTTGATCTCAACCAGAGCCAGGTCGCACTCTTCAAACAGTTTGGCCAGGCCCAGGAAAATCTTGGTGAACTGACCGATCTGCTTGCCTTCCAGGCCAAGCTTGAATGCCAGTTCACGACCCTGGTACGGCTGCGCGCCGACCAGCGGATCAATTTCGGCTTTCAGGATCTTTTCCGGAGTTTCTTCGGCAACCTTCTCGATTTCCACGCCACCTTCAGTGGAGGCCATGAAAACGATACGACGGGAACCACGGTCTACCACAGCGCCCAGGTAAAGTTCCTGATCGATGTCGGTGAGGGATTCAACCAGAATCTTGCTGACTGGCTGGCCGTTTTCGTCGGTCTGGTAGGTAACCAGGTTCTTACCCAGCCACTTTTCGGCGAATTCACGGATCTCTTCTTTGCTCTTGACCAGCTTTACACCGCCGGCCTTGCCGCGACCACCGGCGTGAACCTGGGCTTTCACTACCCAGCCGTCACCGCCGATTTCGTCTGCCGCTGCTACGGCTTCCTTGGGAGTATCGCAGGCAATGCCTTTGGATACGGGCAGGCCGTACTCAGCGAACAGCTGCTTGCCCTGATATTCGTGCAAATTCATAGTTAATGTCCCGTCTATTGATGGAGGATAACCACGTACGGAAATGAACCCGTCAGTGCACCGCCATTGGTGCAGCTGGAACGAATTCGTTCTGGCAGGCCAGGGATCGCCTCGGCCTGCCGGTCACGCATGCGAAAAGCCGCCGTTATGATGGCAGCGGGGCGCCCCAGTTGGCGCCCCGTATTCCGGCAATGCGTTACTTCTTCTTGCGACGGTTGGCGACGTGAATCGCACCGCCAGCAACGGCCAGGGCCGCTTCGTGCACAGACTCGGACAGAGTCGGGTGCGCGAAACAGGTCAGGGCCAGATCTTCTGCGCTTGAACCGAATTCCATGGCGATCACGCCCTGGGCAACGATTTCAGACGCCTGCGGACCCACCACGTGGAAGCCAAGAATACGGTCGGTCTTCGCATCTGCGATGATCTTGACCATACCGGAAGCGGCATTGGCAGCCATGGCACGACCGTTCGCCGCAAACGGGAAGGTTCCCACGTTATATTCTTCGCCTTCAGCTTTCAGTTGCTCTTCGGTCTTGCCGACCCAGGCAACCTCAGGGAAGGTGTAGATGACATTCGGGATGCAGTCGTAATTGACCTGAGGCTTATGCCCGGCAATACGCTCAGCAACCATCACGCCCTCTTCAGACGCTTTGTGGGCCAGCATTGGACCACGAACCACATCACCGATGGCCCAGACACCCGGTGCTTCGGTCTTGCAGTTGTCGTCTACGAAAATAAAGCCCCGCTCATCCATGGTCACGCCGGAGTCTTCAGCCAGTGCACCATCGGTGTACGGACGACGGCCAACAGCCACGATCAGCTTGTCAAACTTGGCGTCTTGCTTACCCTTGGAGTCTTCGTAGCTGACGTTAACCAGCTTGCGCTTGACTTCCGCGCCAGTCATGCGGGCGCCCATCACGATGTTCAGGCCCTGCTTCTGGAACTGCTTCAACGCATCCTTGGCACACTGCTGGTCAACCGCCGGCAGGAAACTGTCCTGCGCTTCGATCACGGTTACTTCTGAACCCAGGCGGGCCCAGACGCTACCCAGCTCCAGACCAATAACACCGGCACCGATCACACCAAGACGCTTGGGAACTTCGGTAAACTCCAGCGCACCCTCGGAATCGACGATGTACTCACCGTCGAACGGCGCCGGCGGAATCTCGATCGGCCGGGAACCGGTGGCGATGATCACGTTGTCGGCTTCATAGGTCTTGGTTTTGCCATCCTTGTCGGTGACTTCCACCTTACGACCGGCCAACAGCTTGCCGTGGCCGTGGATCGAGGTGACGCCATTGGCCTTGAACAGGCCAGCAATGCCACCGGTCAGCTGCTTAACGATACCAGCCTTGCGCTCCATCATCTTGGCAACGTCGATTTTCACGTCCTTGGCCAGGATGCCCATGGAATCGTAATCGTGGCTGGCTTCCTCAAACTTGTGAGTCACTTCCAGCAGGGCCTTGGACGGGATACAGCCTACGTTCAGACAGGTGCCACCGAGCACCTGGCTCTTGCCGTCTTTACCAGTCCAGGACTCAACACAGGCGGTCTTAAGACCCAACTGAGCGGCTTTAATGGCAGCAACGTAACCACCGGGGCCTGCACCAATGACAATAACGTCGAACTTATCGGACATAATCTTTCCTGTTATCGAATTCGTTGAGTGTCAGATTACACATCCAGCAGGATACGTGCCGGGTCTTCCAGCATTTCCTTGATGGCCACCAGGAACTGCACCGCTTCCTTGCCATCGATCATACGGTGATCGTATGACAGCGCCAGGTACATCATCGGCAGAATCTCAACCTTGCCATTTACCGCCATCGGGCGCTCCTGGATCTTGTGCATACCCAGAATGGCAGTCTGGGGCGGATTCAGGATCGGCGTGGAAATCAGAGACCCGAAAATACCACCGTTGGTGATGGTGAAGGTGCCACCGGTCATATCTTCAATGGCCAGTTTGCCTTCCTTCGCCTTGGTACCGTACTCGACGATCTTCTTCTCGATGTCGGCCAGACCCATAGCGTCGGTGTCACGCAGAACCGGTACCACCAGGCCACGGTCGGTGGATACCGCCACACCTACGTCCTGGTAACCGTGGTACACCATGTCGTTGCCATCAATGGAGGCGTTTACTGCCGGGAAGCGCTTCAAAGCTTCGGTAGCCGCTTTGGTGAAAAACGACATGAAGCCCAGCTTGATGCCGTGGCGCTTCACGAAGCTGTCCTGGTACTGCTTGCGCAGTTCCATGATCGGCGCCATGTTCACCTCGTTAAAGGTGGTCAGCATGGCTGCTGTCTGCTGGGCATCAACCAGACGCTTGGCGATGCTGGCACGCAGGCGGGTCATCGGAACCCGCTTCTCGGCGCGCTCGCCCTGGGCAACGTTCACCTCAGGCATCGCTGCCGGCTTGGAGGCAGCCGCTCCACCGGAAGATTTGTTGCTGTCCACGTAGTTCTGAACGTCTTCCTTGGTAACACGGCCGTCTTTACCGGTGCCCTTTACCGCGCTCGGGTCAACGTTGTTTTCTTCGGCCAGCTTGCGGGCAGCCGGGCTTAGAATGGCATCACCGGAAGCAGCTTCGGATTTCTCTTCGGCTTTCGGTGCTTCGGCTTTCGCTTCGGACTTGCTCTCGGCTGGCTTGGATTCACCTGCCGCGCCTTCTTTGAACTTGCCGATCACCTCACCGCTTTCCACGGTGTCGCCTTCGTTCTTGAGAACTTCTTCGATCACACCATCCGCCGGCGCAACCACTTCGAGCACAACCTTGTCGGTTTCGATATCGACAATCAGCTCGTCACGGGAACAGGCCTCACCCGGCTGCTTGTGCCAGGTCGCGACGGTGCCTTCGGCAACCGACTCAGGGAAAACGGGGGCTTTAATCTCTGTTGACATTACGGATCCTTAGTTCGGTAGCTCGTCAGATTTCAAACGCGTCGTTAACCAGTTTCTTCTGCTCTTCAATGTGAACAGACATGTGTCCACAGGCAGGAGCAGCAGAAGCCTCACGACCGGCATACTGGAGATATAGCTTGGGATTCAGGCGCTGCAGTGCGTTCCGCATGTGATGCTGACTGCAATACCAGGCTCCCTGGTTCATCGGCTCTTCCTGACACCAGACCACATGCTTGAGCTTGCTGTACTGGCTCAGCAGTTCGTCCAGGTCATCGCTCGGGAACGGGTACAATTGTTCGATACGAACAATCGCGACATCGTCCCGCTCATCCGCCTTCTTCTTCTCCAGAAGATCATAGTAGACCTTGCCACTGCAGAGGATCAGGCGAGTCACTTTTTTCGGATCGGACGGCTCTTTCTCCGGCAGAATTGTCTGGAATGTACCGGATGTCAGGTCGTCCAGACCCGAAATGGCTTCCTTATGGCGCAGCAGGCTCTTGGGCGTAATGGCAACCAACGGCTTGCGCAACGGACGCTTCACCTGCCGACGCAACATGTGGAATACCTGAGACGGTGTAGTCGGCACACAGACCTGAATATTGTGTTCGGCACACAGCTGCAGGAAACGCTCCAGACGGGCGGAACTGTGTTCCGGCCCCTGCCCTTCATAACCGTGTGGCAGCAGCAGTGTCAGGCCACACAGTCGACCCCACTTATGCTCACCACTGGTCAGGAACTGATCAATCACCACCTGGGCACCGTTGGCGAAGTCACCAAACTGGGCTTCCCAGACAATCAGCGCGTTCGGCGTCGTGGTGGAATAACCGTATTCGAACGCCATCACCGCTTCTTCAGACAGCAGTGAGTCATAGATGTCGAACTTCGGCTGATCGTCTTTCAGATTCTGCAGGGAAATATGAGTAGACCCATCTTTCTGGTTATGCAGAACAGCATGACGGTGCGAGAAGGTGCCCCGGCCCACGTCCTGACCAGTCAGGCGGATCGGGTGGCCTTCGTTCAGCAAAGTGGCATAGGCCATCATTTCGCCGTAGCCCCAGTTCAGGGACAGCGCGCCAGCCGTCATCTTCTCGCGATCATTAACAATCTTGGAAACCTGGCGCTGTATGCTGAACCCTTCCGGCACTTCAGTCAGCTTCTTGCCCAGTTTCTGGACGGTTTTCAGCGCAACGCTGGTCTTGCACTTCGCTGTCCACTCATGGCCCAGATACGGAGCCCAGTCCACGTAAAGCTCTTTGTTAGGCTCTTTAACCAGGGACTTGACCACGTGATCACCCTTGTCCAGGGCGTCCCGGTAATCAGTCTCCATCTGCTTGGCTTCATCTTCGGTGATCACACCGGCTTCAACCAGCTGATCCGCGTAGATCGCACGAGTGGTCTTCAGCTTGCGGATCTTGTCGTACATCAGCGGCTGGGTCGCTGCCGGCTCATCCGCCTCGTTGTGGCCACGACGACGGTAGCAAACCAGATCAATCACTACATCGCGCTTGAATTCGTTGCGGTAGTCCATCGCCATCTGGGTGGCAAACATCACCGCTTCAGGATCGTCGGCGTTCACATGCAGAATCGGCGCCTGAACCATCTTGGCAACGTCGGTGCAATACTCGGTGGAACGAGCATCTTCCTGTTTGCTAGTGGTGAAGCCAACCTGGTTGTTGATCACGATGTGGATGGTACCGCCAACACCAAAGCCCCGGGTCTGGGACATCTGGAAGGTTTCCATCACTACGCCCTGCCCGGCAAACGCAGCGTCGCCGTGCATCACAATGGGTACCACGGTACTGCCATCGGTATCGCCACGACGGTCCTGACGGGCGCGTACCGAGCCTTCCACTACCGGGGATACGATTTCCAGGTGAGACGGGTTGAAGGCCATGGCCAGGTGAACCTCGCCACCTGGCGTCATCACGTTTGAGGAGAAGCCCTGGTGGTATTTCACGTCGCCGGAGCCGGAATCCGCGAGCTTCTTGCCCTCGAATTCATCAAACAGTTCTTTCGGATTTTTGCCCAGGGTGTTGACCAGCACGTTCAGTCGACCGCGGTGGGCCATGCCCAGCACGATCTCTTTGGCGCCATAGGAGCCCGCACGCTGAATCAGCTCGTCCAGGCAGGGGATCAGACTTTCACCGCCCTCGAGACCAAAACGCTTGACGCCCGGATAACGGGAACCCAGGTATTTTTCCAGCCCTTCGGCAGCCGTCAGGCGCTCAAGAATATGCTTGCGGGTTTCGGTCTCGTATTCCGGACGGGAACGAACCGGCTCCATACGTTGCTGGAACCAACGCTTGATGCGCGTGTCTACCACATGCATGTATTCAGCGCCGATGCTCTCGCAGTAGGTCTGGCGCAGGCCTTGGACAATATCGCCGAGTTTCATGCTCTCGGAACCAAAGTTCAGAGAGCCGGTCTGGAACTCCAGATCAAGATCGGATTCGCCCAATTCGTGGAATCGCGGGTCCAGATCTTCTACCTGAGGACGTTGCCAGACACCCAGAGGATCAAGCTTTGCTTCCTGGTGACCGCGGAAACGGAAAGCGTTGATCAGCTGCAGAACACGGATCTGTTTTTTATCAGCGTCGGACGTAGCACTGGCAGGCACGCCATTGGTCGCCAGAAAACGCTGATTGCGGGAGATGTGCTCAAACTGCTCGCGGATGGTGGAGTGAACGATGTCGCGGCCCTGATAGCCATCGACGCTCGGGAGTTTGTCGAAGTAACTCCGCCACTCTTCTGGAACTGCATTGGGGTCTGTCAGGTAGGTTTCAAAAAGCTGTTCAACATAGGCAAGATTGCCACCCTGCAGGTGGGAAGTCTGCCATAACTGCTCCATGATGCTTTCGTGCATTTTGAATAGCTCACCTTGGGCTGGTGCGGGGGAGCCAGTATGGTCGGCCAGGGGTAATTCTCAGTCAATACGGGTTATTACGGCATGACTTTGGCCACCACACCCGGCAAGGATGTTTTCCGTCCCCAGTGATTTTTATACTCAGCAATACTGTCCGGTGACTGGATAAGCGCACCGAAACAGCGTGCATAAGTTTGCACCCCGGTAAGACTTTTGACTATAAGCCTTTGGTTGAAGGCCCCGCATATAGCGAGGCCTTCAGGGGTACTAACTGGTGTCAGAACACCAGTATAGCTGGTGCTGCGAATTTTGCCGGTCAGGTGGCTCTTTGCAGCAACAGGTTCCGGATATGGCCAATTGCCTTTGTGGGGTTCAGGCCCTTCGGACACACACTGACACAGTTCATGATGCCACGGCAGCGGAACACGCTGAATGGATCGTCCAGGTTCGCCAAACGCTCTGCCTGGGCGGTATCACGGCTGTCGGCCAGAAAGCGATAAGCTTGCAACAGACCAGACGGACCGATGAACTTGTCCGGATTCCACCAGAAAGACGGGCAAGCGGTAGAGCAGCAGGCACAGAGAATACACTCGTACAGGCCGTCCAGCTTCTCACGATCTTCCGGAGACTGCAGACGCTCGATGGCTGGCGCGGGGTTGTCATTCACAAGGTACGGCATCACTTTTTCGTACTGCTTGTAGAACAGGCCCATATCAACCACCAGATCACGAATGACCGGAAGACCAGGCAGCGGGCGCAAAACCAGCTTGTTGTTCTTGACCACATCGGAAACCGGTGTGATGCAAGCCAGGCCGTTCTTGCCATTCATGTTCATACCATCTGAGCCGCAAACGCCCTCACGACAGGAACGGCGAAATGCGACAGTCGGGTCCTTTTCCTTGGCCAGCGCCAAAACATCCAGAACCATCAGATCTTTGCCTTCCGGCAACTCAATCTCAACGTCCTGCATGTAAGGGGCGTTGTCAGTTTCCGGGTTATAACGGTACAGACTTACCAACATTTTCAGGATACCCCCTTAGTAGGTCCGGATCTTCGGCTCGAAGGTCGGAACCGTTTTCGGTGCAAAGTTCACGTCACGCTTGCCAACGCGCTTGTCCAGCGGGAAGTACATGGAGTGCTTCAGCCAGTTCTCGTCGTCACGCTCGGTGAAATCGTTACGGGCATGGGCACCGCGACTTTCTTTACGCTCAATCGCAGACTTGGCGGTCGCATAGGCAACTTCGTACAGGTTGTCCAGCTCCAGTGCTTCGATACGGGCGGTGTTGAATGCCTTGCTGGTATCAGTCAGCTTGGTCTTACGAACCCGCTCACCGATTTCTTCCAGCAGCTTCAGACCCTTCTCCATACTTTCGCCGTCACGGAACACGCCGAAGTAGAGCTGCATGCAGTTCTGCAGGTCTTTACGAACCTGAGCCACATCCTCACCCTCACTTGCACTGTCCAGACGCTCCAGACGAGCCATGGCACGCTTGATGTCTTCGTCGCTTGCGCCGTCGACCTCGAAACCACCACGCAGCTGCTCCTCAATGTGCAGACCAGCCGCACGACCAAAGACCACCAGATCCAGCAGAGAGTTGCCACCCAGACGGTTGGCACCGTGTACAGACACACAAGCGGCTTCACCGCAGGCAAACAGGCCCGGAATCGGCTTGTCATTGCCGTTTTCATCCTGAGTCAACGCCTGACCACCAACGTTGGTCGGAATGCCGCCCATCATGTAGTGACAGGTCGGAACCACAGGCACGGGCTCTTTGACCGGATCAACGTGAGCAAAGGTACGGGACAGCTCACAGATACCCGGCAGACGCAGGTTCAGCGTTTCTTCGCCCAGGTGATCCAGCTTCAGCAGTACGTGATCCTTGTCGGGACCACAGCCGCGGCCTTCCAGAATTTCCAGAACCATGGAGCGGGCAACAACGTCGCGACCAGCGAGGTCTTTGGCGTTCGGAGCATAACGCTCCATGAAACGCTCACCTTCGGAGTTAATCAGGTAACCACCCTCACCCCGGCAACCCTCAGTTACCAGCACACCGGCACCGTGGATACCGGTCGGGTGGAACTGCCACATCTCCATGTCCTGAACCGGGAAGCCGGCACGCAGGGCCATACCGATACCGTCACCGGTGTTGATCAGGGCATTGGTGGTTGACGCATAGATACGACCGGCGCCACCGGTTGCCAGAACGGTCGCCTTGGCCTTGATGTAGCAGACTTCACCGGTCTCAATTTCGATACCGACAACACCGACCACTTCGTCTTTACTGTTCTTGACCAGGTCCACGGCGTACCACTCGTTCAGGAACGAAGTGCCGCCTTTGAGGTTAGCCTGGTATAGCGTGTGCAGCAGAGCATGACCGGTACGGTCGGCTGCGGCACAGGTACGGGCAGCCTGACCGCCTTTACCGTAGTCCTTGGACTGACCACCGAACGGTCGCTGATAGATACGACCCTGCTCGGTACGGGAGAACGGGAGGCCCATGTGCTCGAGCTCGAACACTGCCTGCGGACCGACGGAGCACATATACTCAATCGCGTCCTGGTCACCGATGTAGTCAGAACCTTTCACAGTGTCGTACATGTGCCAGCGCCAATCGTCGTTGGGATCAGCGCTTGCGATCGCACAGGTAATACCGCCCTGGGCGGATACCGTGTGCGAACGGGTCGGAAATACTTTCGTGATACACGCGGTATCGAGACCGGATTCGGTCAGCTGGAGGGCGGCTCGCATACCGGCACCGCCACCACCGATAACAATCGCGTCGAACGACATGGTCTTGATGTTAGCCATCGATTAAAGCCCCCAAAGAATCTGAATGCCCCACACGACATATACAAACATTACGAGCACACAGGCTGCCTGAAGCAGAAAACGCGGCATCGCGGATTTGATGTAGTCGGTAGAAACTGTCCACAAGCCAACCCACGCGTGCCCGGCAATGGACAGCAGCGCAAGCAGACTGAAGATCTTGAACCATCCCTGAGCAAACAATGCAGACCACGCCTGGTAGTCAACATCGGTGGTCACAAAGAAGCCAAGCAGGAACAGGGTGTACAGAGCTAATACGTAGGCTGTTACGCGCTGGATGATCCAGTCCTGAATACCGTTACGACCAATATTCGTTACACTGTTCATGCCCATACCCAGACTCCTGCCAGAACGATGAGAACAACGGAAACCGCAATCGTGGCTTTCGCGGCGAGGCGCCCGCTTTCAAGCTCTTCGCCAATACCAGCGTCCATCAACAGGTGTTTGATACCTGCAACCAGGTGGTACAGCAGAGCAGACAGGATGCCCCAGATGATCAGCTTCGCCAGGAAGCTGTCCAGCAGCTCATTCACCCGGTTAAAGCCATCTTCTCCGGAAAGGGAGAGATCCAGGCCGTACATCAGGAAGGCAACACCTACGAAGATGATGATGCCGCTGATGCGATGCAGGATCGAAGTAATGGCTGGCAGCGGGAAATGAAACTTGCCGAGATCGAGATTTACTGGTCGTTTGCTATTCACAGCGCTCTCACACTCTCTCTTGGTTCCGCGGGACCGCAAAACGGTGGCGGATGGTTGGTATGTTGGGACCGGAGAATCGGTACGATACCGATAACCGATTGGTTCAGGAGGGCGGATGACTACCCGGTAGCTTGCTATACTCAAGCCCATAAGCCGGTGCATCCCCGATTCCGGGCTACGGATTATAAGGAGACACCCCGGTAATTACAAACTTGCAATCGCCCTCCAGGCCTTGCAGCTTGCAGCCTCTACCCATCTATAAGGCTTATTGACAAAACCAATTTCCGCCCCAGGGGCCCGATATTCCGGATATCCCTCATTTACAAACGGGAAGAAATTTGCCGTTTTCTCAGCCAGTGCATTGACAAAAAAAGCTGACGCCCTATATTTTGCCGCCAGTTTTGCGATAATACGCGCTTTCTGGCGCATCTACACATGCAGAAAAGCTGTTATAGCTAATCAGACAGGAGAGCACCATGACCGACAGGAAAGCCACGCTCTCGGTGGGAGATAAGTCCATTGAGCTACCGGTTTATTCCGGCACCGTCGGCCCTGACGTTATTGACGTACGCGGCCTGGTACAGGAAGGCGTTTTCACTTACGACCCCGGATTTGTATCCACCGCAGCCTGCGAATCGGCCATCACATACATCGATGGCGCCAACGGTGTGTTGCTGCACCGCGGCTACCCCATTGACCAGCTGGCCGAGCACTCCGACTTCCTGGAAGTCTGCTACCTGCTGCTGAACGGCGAACTGCCCAGCGAAGAAGAAAACAAGCGGTTCCACGACACCATCAAAAACCACACCATGCTGCACGACCAGATGCGCAACTTCTTCAACGGCTTTCGCCGTGACGCGCATCCAATGGCCATCATGTGTGGCGTTGTGGGCGCGCTGTCTGCGTTCTATCACGACCAGATGGACGTTTCCGATCCCAAGCAACGTGAAATTACCGGCCATCGCCTGATCGCGAAAATGCCGACCATTGCGGCATGGTGCTACAAGTATTCCATGGGACAGCCGTTCATGTATCCACGGAACGACCTGTCCTACGCAGAGAACTTCCTGCACATGATGTTTGGCACTCCGTGCGAAGAGTACAAGCCAAATCCTGTTCTGGCCAACGCCATGGACAAGATCTTCATTCTGCACGCTGACCACGAACAGAACGCGTCCACCTCCACCGTTCGCCTTGCAGGCTCTACCGGCGCCAACCCATACGCCTGTATTGCGTCCGGCATTGCCGCACTCTGGGGCCCGGCTCACGGCGGCGCGAACGAAGCGGTACTGGACATGCTGGCCGAGATCGGCGACGAGTCCAACATCGAGAAGTTCATTGCCAAGGCAAAAGACAAGGACGATCCGTTCCGCCTGATGGGCTTCGGCCACCGGGTTTACAAGAACTTCGATCCACGCGCCAAAGTCATGGCTCAGACTGCCCACGAAGTATTGAGCGAACTCGGCCTGGAAAACGATCCGCTGCTGAAAATTGCCCAGCGCCTGGAAAAGATCGCCCTGGAAGACGAGTACTTCGTTCAGCGCCAGCTGTATCCGAACGTCGACTTCTACTCCGGCATCATCCTGAAGGCCATCGGTATTCCGACCTCCATGTTTACCGTTATCTTCGCCATGTCCCGTACCATCGGCTGGTTCTCCCACTGGAACGAAATGGTCAGCGGTGCCAACCGTATCGGCCGCCCGCGCCAGCTGTACACCGGCTCGCCGAAGCGGGACTACCCGAAGAAGTAAGCACACCACTTGCCTTCAACCAGAAAAAAGCCGCTGACTTCAGCGGCTTTTTTTCATTTCCCGGTCAGTCTTTCACCATGCTAACGACAGTCCGCCGGCAGTAGTTTTTCAACAGCGTTCTGACCATAGCAACTCCAGAATAACCCGCTATCGGTGACCTCCGGCTCCAGAACGATGTATTCCGACTCTCCGGTTTCATCAACCCCCATCTCAATGCCGATCACACCACCGTCATAGACATCGATAGTATAGTTTTCGCCAGAGCCCCCGAAGGTACCGCCATAACCAAGCTCCGCCATCGAGCTCGGCCAGGCCTGGTGTTCACTGACATAGGAATCGACAGAATCCGTAACCCCCAAGCCTTCCAGGTAAGCATCCTGATAACGACTTCTCTCTACGTATTCCTGATACTGAGGAATCGCAACAGCGGCCAGTATGCCGACAATGGCAACCATCACGAGCAAGGACGCAGCCCCTCCCCCAACCCCGAGCCTCGGGACGAACAGAGCGAAAAACCAGGCTAACTTGCTCCGCCCCGGGTGAGATACTTCACGCCCTTCCGACAGGGCAATGGCCGCTGCCATCCGCTTGGTGAGCCAGGGGTAGTCTCCCGTTATTTCGTTAAAGGACATCCAGAAGCCGTTGGTCACAGCCACTTGCCCTACAAATGCGTCCACGTTGATGGTTTGCCAGCGGGTATCGCCAGCAGCGATTGCTGCCAGCGCTGCCTTGATGTCCTCCGGTGACTGACAGCAGGCTACACCGTAGCGATCACACGTGTATTCTTCGGCACGCCGCAACGCCGGCCCGATTACAGGCAGCCAGGCAGCGGGTGCCAGCACCGGCCCCCAGGAAAGATGGCGCCGGTGAATATGACCCAACTCATGACCGATGTAGAAATCAATAGCGTCCGGGCGCTCTTCCAACGCATCAACAACATCAGTGAACAGCACAACAAAATGCCGTCCAAGAAACTTGGTCGCAAGTGCATTGAAAAAGTCCGTCCGCAGGAGGTAGGCTTCCGGCACCTCCTTTACCCCAACCTTTTCGCAACAACGAATAAGCCGGTCATAGAGATCCGGATATTGCTCGCGACTGATTCGCACCCCAGACCCCTTCAGGTGTGAGATGAAAGCCGAATGGGCAAAGAGAAAGAACACGTACCCCACCAACAGATACAGCAATACAATACCGAGCGTCCCCAGTATCAGAGCCAGCCAGATGGCCACAGCAAGCACCGCCGTCACCAGCAGCAACGGTTTTTCATGTTTGTATACCAGATTCATTTACTTCCCTCACGAATAAACTACAGGCGGCATCACGGCCTCCCCCATTCGCTGAACAACAAGGATAAGAAGCACCGGGAGACCCAAAAACTGGTTTCTCACGGCCTGTAAGCATCCATGCGGCTAGCCTGCTAAGTATAAGAAGGCCTGGAAGCGCCTGCTATCGTATGCGCCTGAAATAGGCAGATAGTTTACCGGTCTGTGATTGGCGTCATGCCTGCATTGAGCATTCTGTGAGCCCAGACCAATGGATACCCCGCGAACGGTCGAAAAGGGTTTCAATCCTTTCGGCTCGATTTCATAATCAAAGCACACTGACACTCACCGACTGGAGTAAATCAATGACAACAACGGTAGCGTTTATTGGCCTGGGCGTAATGGGTTATCCCATGGCGGGGCATTTGGCAAACGCAGGACTTTCTGTCCGTGTCTGGAACCGGTCTGGCGAGAAGGCAACACAATGGGCGTCAGAACATTCAGGCGCCGCCTGTGATTCGATCGCGCTCGCTGTTAGAGACGCAGATTTTGTCATAACCTGTGTTGGCGCTGACAAAGATCTGATCGAAGTATTTGAAGGCGACGAGGGAATCATCGCAAACGCTCCAGAGGGCGCCATCCTGATTGACCACACGACGGCATCTGCGGGGATTGCCGAACGCCTGGCCGAGTCCGCTGGCGCCCGCAAACAGGCTTTTATCGATGCGCCGGTTTCGGGTGGTCAGCAAGGCGCCCAGAATGGCGCACTCACCATCATGTGTGGCGGCGCCGAGCAGGCGTTCGAAAAAGCCAGGCCGGTCATGGCGCACTACGCTCGTGCGCTCAACCTGATGGGCCCGGCGGGCAGCGGGCAGAAAACCAAGATGGTTAACCAGATTGCAATTGCCGGGTTGGTTCAGGGGCTTTCAGAGGCGCTGCACTTTGCCGAACAGGCAGAGCTGGATGTACGCAAAGTGGTAGATGTGATTTCCAAAGGTGCGGCCCAGTCCTGGCAGATGGAAAACCGTTCGGGAACCATGATTGACGGTGAGTTCGATCACGGGTTCGCGGTTGACTGGATGCGAAAGGATCTGGGAATCTGCCTGGAGGAAGCGAGAAAAGTGAATGCATCGCTGCCGGTTACCGCACTGGTAGACCAGTTCTACGCGGATGTGCAATCCATGGGCGGACGACGCTGGGACACATCGTCTCTCATACAGCGACTACGCAAGTTCCGTTAACGCGCCAGCGTATACGAGAATAACGCCCCCTCGCCTTCTCAAAGGCGATGGGGCGCCACCGACCATCTTACTTTTTCTTGTCGCGCGGGACCCAGCGACCATTTTCAAACCACGCTGACCACCCCGTAGCCTTGCCGTCTTTCTCCGACATGACGTACTGCTCTTTTGATTTTCGGCTGTAACGTATCACCGTCGGATTGCCTTCAGGGTCCTTTTCAGGGGCATCCATCAGGTAATCGTATTTCGGATCGATTTCCTTACGGTGTGGCTTGATTTCCATCACTAATGGCGGCCGCGTTTCCCGATTTTTCGGGAATTTACTGGCTGCCAAAAACAGGCCGGACGCCCCATCACGCAGTACGTAGGTATCGTCCACCTTATCGCACTTGAGCTCTGGCATTGGCACCGGGTCCATTTTAGGGGGTGCCGGCTCACCATTTTTCAGCAACTTACGGGTGTTCTTGCATTCACTGTTGGTGCAACCGAAGTACTTGCCGAATCGGCCGGTCTTGAGCTGCATCTCGGAGCCACACTTGTCACATTCCAGCGTCGGCCCATCGTAACCTTTGATACGGAACGTACCCTCTTCAACCTCGTACCCTGAGCAGTCCGGATTGTTACCACACACGTGCAGCTTGCGCTTCTCGTCGATCAGGTAGCTGTCCATGGCGGTGCCGCATTTCGGACAGCGGCGTTTTTTCCGGAGCAGCCGGGTTTCACCCTCCCCTTCCACATCGTCATCAGCACTCACCACTTCGTCGCCAGACACCAGGTTAATGGTGGTCTTGCAGCGTTCCTTGGGTGGCAACGAGTAGCCGGAGCAGCCCAGGAATACCCCGGTACTGGCCACCCGGATCTGCATATTCCGGCCACAGCTCGGACACGGTATATCGGTTTCCGTGGGAGTATTGGCGCGCATACCGCCATCCGTCTTTTCAGCGCTTTCCAGCTGATTACGGAATTTGGCATAGAAGTCGTTCAGCACTTTTTTCCACTGAACCTCACCCTCGGCGATCTCGTCCAGCTCATCTTCGAGGCGCGCGGTAAAATCGTAATCCATCAGATTCGGGAAGGATTCCGCCAGTCGCTCGGTCACTATCTCCCCCATCTTCTCCGCGTAGAAGCGGCGATTCTGAAGCTTTACGTAGCCCCGATCCTGAATAGTAGAAATGATGGAGGCATAGGTGGACGGCCGGCCGATCCCCTGCTTTTCGAGCTCTTTGACCAGGCTGGCTTCGGTGTACCGGGGCGCCGGCTTGGTAAAATGCTGGGTTGGATCCAGTTTCTTGAGATCCAGGGGCTGATCCACCTTGATATCTGGCAATGCCACGTCTTCATCTTTCTTGGTGGACTGCGGCGCAGCCTTCAGGAAGCCGTCAAACTTGACGATTCGACCCCGGGTGCGCAGCTCGTAGTCGCCGTTTGCCACCACAATAGACGTACTCAGGAATTCGGCATCTGCCATCTGACAGGCAATAAACTGGCGCCAGATCAGGTCGTAGAGCTTCTCTGCGTCTTTTTCCAGGCCGGTAATATCCGTTGGCCTGCGAGCAACATCCGTCGGGCGAATGGCTTCGTGAGCTTCCTGAGCGCCTTCCTTGCTGCCGTAGACCCGCGGCTTCTCAGGCAAATAACGTTCGCCGAACTGCTTCTGGACGAACTCTCGACAGCTGACTACGGCATCCTGGCTGAGATTGGTGGAATCCGTACGCATGTAGGTAATAAAACCGGCCTCGTACAATCGCTGGGCCAGCATCATGGTTTTCTTGACGCTGAAACCCATGCGGTTACTGGCCGCCTGCTGCAGCGTAGAGGTAATAAAGGGTGCAGACGGACGGGATCGGGTCGGCTTGTCTTCGCGCTTGGCCACCTTGAAGCCGCCAGCCTTGAGCCGCTCAACGTGCTCCTTGCTCTGAGCTTCGTTGACAGGGCGGTAGGGCTTGTCGATATAACGGGTTACTTCGAACCGGACCGGGTCTTTGGCGCCCTCGGCAGCAAGGTCTGCATGCAATTGCCAGAACTCTTCCGGCACAAATTTACGGATCTCCCGTTCCCGTTCCACAATCAGTCGTACGGCGACGGATTGCACACGGCCCGCTGACAGACCGCGGGCAATCTTTGCCCACAACAGCGGCGAGACCATATAACCCACAACGCGGTCCAGGAACCGTCGGGCCTGCTGAGCGTTAACCCGGTTGTTATCGAGGTTGCCCGGATCCTTGAAAGCTTCCTGAATCGCCCGTTTGGTAATCTCGTTGAACACCACACGACGGTATTTGTCCGGCTCGCCGCCAATGGTCTCCTGAAGATGCCAGGCAATCGCCTCCCCTTCTCTATCCAAATCCGTTGCCAGATAGATGTGGTCGGCAGACTTGGCCAAACGCTTGAGCTCGCTGACCACCTTTTCCTTGCCAGGCAGAATCTCGTAACGGGCGCTCCAGTCATGGTCGGGATCAACACCCATGCGGGCTACCAGTTGCTCCCGGGCCTTACGCTTCTTGTGCTCGGCCTTCTCGTCCGGGCTCATCTTGCGCGTGGCCGCCGCCTGTTTCGCCCGTTCTTTCGGGTCTGACTGGCTGCCGCTGCCACTTACGGGCAGGTCACGGATGTGGCCAACACTGGACTTCACGATAAAATCCGAGCCCAGGTACTTGTTGATGGTCTTCGCTTTCGCTGGCGACTCGACAATAACGAGACTTTTACCCATATCGGAGATCTGTATCCTTGGCGATCAATCGGTCAATATCTGAACAGAACCGTAAACTCGCATAAAAATCAGGCAACTGGAAAACACAAAGGCTGCCATTCTGTATAGGCTCACTGTTTTACAGGGTCAAGATTGGCAAGACAACCCATTCTTTGATTTCAATCAGCCTTTTTTCCGGGTTCCGTCGCATTTTGCGCGTCCGGAAACAGGAAGGCCCGGCATATGCCGGGCCTCCTGACTGAGCTCACTAATCAGATACTCCTGATCAGATACGCTCCCACACAGTGGCAATGCCCTGACCAAGACCGATACACATGGTGGATACACCAAGCTTACCGCCTTTGGCCTGCATGATATTCAGCAGTGTGGTGGAGATACGGGCACCGGAGCAGCCCAGCGGATGGCCAAGAGCAATCGCGCCGCCGTTCAGGTTCACCTTCTCTTCCATGACGCCCAGCAGTTTCAGGTCTTTCAGAACCGGCAGGGACTGGCCAGCAAAGGCCTCGTTCAGTTCCCAGAAGTCGATATCTTCAACTTTCAGGCCTGCACGCTTCAGGGCCTTCTTGGTGGCCGGTACCGGGCCGTAACCCATGATCGCGGGATCGCAACCAGCCACGGCCATGCTGCGGATCTTGGCAATCGGGGTCAGACCCAGAGCTTCTGCCCGCTCGGCGGACATCAGCACCATGGCAGACGCACCATCGGTCAACTGGGAAGAGGTACCGGCAGTCACCGTACCATTTTTCGGATCGAACGCCGGGCGCAGCTGGCCAAGGGACTCAGCTGTGGTTTCCGGACGAATGGTCTCGTCTTCTTCGATCAGCTTCACAAAGCCGTTCTCGTCGTGACCTTCAATCGGAACGATTTCGTTCTTGAAACGACCTTCCTGAGTGGCTTCATGGGCGAGGCGATGGGAGCGGGCGCCGAACTCGTCCTGCTGCTCACGGGTGATACCGTGCATCTTGGCCAGCATTTCCGCGGTCAGGCCCATCATGTTGGACGCCTTGGCGGAGTACTTGGAAGCAGCCGGGTTGTGGTCGAAACCCTCAGTCATGGGTACGTGGCCCATGTGCTCAACACCACCGACCAGGAACACATCACCGTTACCAGTCTGGATAGCCTGCGCCGCGGTGTGGATAGCGCTCATGGCGGAACCACACAGACGGTTTACGGTCTGGGCAGCAGACTCGTGGGGGATACGGGTCAGCAGGGAAATCTGCCGCGCCACGTTAAAGCCCTGCTCCTTGGTCTGGTTTACACAGCCCCAGATCACATCTTCTACTTCTTTCGGGTCGAGCTTCGGGTTGCGCTCAAACAGTGCTTCAATCAGCGCAGCCGACAAAGTCTCGGCACGTACGTTGCGGAAACAGCCGTTTTTGGCACGACCCATCGGAGTCCGCACGCAATCGACGACGACAACGTCTCTCGGATTAAGGCTCATAGATCTTTCTCCGTTCGGAAATCTCGTTAGGGTTAGCCAAAGAACTTCTTGCCAGTCTTGGCCATTTCACGCAGCTTCTCGGTCGGCGCGTACAGCGGGCCAAGATCTGCGTACTTGTCTGCCAGTTCGACGAACTTGTCGACGCCCATGTCGTCGATGTAGCGCAATGCACCACCACGGAACGGAGGGAAGCCGATACCGTAGATCAGGCCCATGTCTGCATCGGCCGGGTCTTCAACAATGTTGTCTTCCAGGCAGCGAACGGTTTCCAGGCACAGAGGAATCATCATGCGGGCGATGATTTCTTCTTCGTCGAAGTCTTTGCTGCCGTCAACCACAGGCTCGATCAGCTTGTAGGTTTCTTCGTCAACAACCTTCTTCGGCTTGCCCTTCTTGTCTTCTTCGTACTTGTAGAAGCCTTTGTCGTTCTTCTGACCGTAACGGTTGTTCTCGAACATCACGTCAATGGCAGACTTGAAGTCGGCCTTCATGCGCTCTGGGAAACCGTCAGCCATCACTTCGTTGGCGTGCTTGGCGGTATCCATGCCGACAACGTCCAGCAGATAAGCCGGGCCCATGGGCCAGCCGAACTTTTCCATCACCTTGTCGATCTTCTGGAAATCGGCGCCGTCACGTACCAGCGCGGCAAAACCACCGAAGTACGGGAACAGAACACGGTTAACCAGGAAGCCCGGGCAGTCGTTGACGACAATCGGGGTCTTGCCCATCGCTTTGGCGTAGGCAACCGTAGTCGCGATAGCCCGGTCACTGGTCTTCTCGCCACGGATAACCTCAACCAGCGGCATCATGTGCACCGGGTTGAAGAAGTGCATGCCACAGAAGTTCTCCGGACGCTTCAGGTTTTTGGCCAGAAGGTTGATGGAGATAGTGGAGGTGTTAGAGGTAAGAATGGTGTCTTCGCGAACTGCATCTTCAGTTTCACGCAGAACAGCATCTTTGACCTTCGGATTCTCAACAACCGCTTCAACCACCAGGTCAACGTTCTTGAAGTCGCCGTAGTTGAGGGTCGGAGTGATCGCGTTCAGCACGTCGCCCATCTGGCCGGCGTCCATCTTGCCTTTGGCAACACGCTTGGACAGCAGCTTCTTGGCTTCATTCAGACCCAGCTTGATGCCGTCCTGATTGATGTCCTTCATAATGATCGGTGTGCCCTTCAGTGCAGACTGGAACGCAACACCGCCACCCATGATTCCGGCACCCAGTACGGCGGCCAGATTCACATCAGAAGCTTCTTTTTCCCAGGCACTGGCTTTCTTCTTCAGGGCCTGGTCATTCAGGAACAGACCAACCAGACACGCGGCAACGTTGGTCTTGGCCATCTTGGCAAAGCCTTTGGCCTCTACCTCAATCGCCTTGTCGCGGGTCATGCCGGCATGCTTCTGCATGGTCTTGATCGCTTCCACCGGCGCCGGGTAGTTCTTGCCAGCCTTGCCGGCCACGAACGCCTTGGAAATCTCGAATGCCATCATGCTTTCCATGGCATTGAGCTTGATCTTGCCTTTCTTTTCTTCACGGCGAGCCATGTGGTCCAGCTTGCCTTCATTGCACTGCTTGATGATCGCAACGGCAGCTTCAACCAACTTGTCAGCGCCAACAACAGCGTCAACAGCACCGGTTTTCAGAGCGGCATCAGCGCGGTTTTCAGTACCACCAGCAATCCACTCAACCGCATTGTCGACACCAACCAGGCGGGACAGGCGAACCGTACCGCCAAAGCCCGGGAAGATACCCAGCTTCACTTCCGGCAGACCTACCTTGGCCTTGGGAGCCATGACACGATAGTCGGTCGCCAGACACATTTCGAAACCACCGCCCAGAGCGATACCGTTGATAGCGGTAACCGTCGGGAACGGCAGGTCTTCAATGGCGTTGAATACTTCGTTGGCCCTGAGGTTGTTGGCCACGAGGTCTTCCTCGGAACCAGCAAACAGCTCGGTAAACTCGGTGATATCGGCACCGACAATGAAGCTGTCCTTGGAGCTGGTTACTACCAGGCCTTTCAGGTTCTTCTGGGATTTGAGTGCTTCAGCTGCGGCGCCCAGTTCTTCGATGGTGAGACGGTTGAACTTGTTGACTGACTCGCCTTGCAAGTCGAAGTCCAACTGAGCGATCCCGCCTTCGATCTCTTTAACCGTGATGGCTTTACCTTCGTAAATCATCAACTGATCTCCAGTCTGTGTTTGGAACTGCTGACAACCGGCGGGCGTTGGCCACCATGCCGGCTGTTTGTGCAGCGAGATTTCGGTCACTGCCCGATCTTCCGATCCAAAAATTCATACAGTCGTTTGAATCGTGAGGGCACACGATGAAAAAAAAAGACGCGTTTGTCAATTTGTTTCTGAATGAAACCTGCAGAAAAAAGGAAGCTGACTCTGTAAGCGCCGGAAACTACTTGATTAGCCGGCAGACTTACTTTAACTTCGGGTTACGACTTTAGTCCACAATAATAAAACTGCATTACGGAGACTCATCCGATGAAAGACGCCCGCCTGCGGATCCAGTCGTTGATTGCCGCGTTCATTCTACTCGCCCTGACGGCTTTGAGCGCAAAGGCCCAGGAAACCGGGGCAGAGTTTCTGTCTGACCTCCACGATTTCCGGGTCAATAACTACCTTGCTCTCGATGCCTTTTACAGCTTCAGTGCGACCGGCGATACCGAAACACTGAACCGGATCGTTGTCGGAATCAATAACTCCAACGACGCCATGAATTCCGTAGTGGCGAGCACCAGCGGCGTTCTTTCTGAACAGCAGATTGAGGAACTGAACCAGGCCTTCGACCAGTTCAAGAATCTGATGCGCGGCAACATCAATGAGGTACGCGACCGGGGCTATCCGGATCTTCGCCTGATGGCCGACCTGGCAAACCAGGCCCAGAGTATGAATAACCTGGCTACCGAGCTCTATTCGGTAGCACAGGAAAGCAGCGGAATTAAGGCGGATACCCGTATTGAGTCGGCTCGTTCAGCCGCTGTGGTCATGGCCCAGATGATGGCCCGTTATGCCGCCAGAACGCACTCGTCCGTCGCCCAGACCTTCCAGGGAGCTTCCAGCGAAGTTCCGCTCGACGAGCAGGCCAAGACATTCGATCAACTCCTTTCCTCACTCAGGGCCGGCTCAACAAACGGCGAACTCAAGACTGCCCTGGACGATGTCGCTTCCAAATGGCAATTCATCCGCAGCTCGTACATCAACTACAACGAGAACAACGTGGGCTTTGTGATTGATCGCTACTCGAAAGGCATCATTGAAGGCCTGACCAACGCTATTGACCTGCTACGCGCCAGCGCCTGACGCTCTTCCGGGGTGAGCGGCCAGCTCACCCCAGCCAAATCCCTCCCCCGGTTGATACCGGTCAGCATGACAAAACACTTTCCCCGGTATACTCTCGGTACTATTCTGAACATATTCCCCAAGTACGAAGGAGCGCTAAGTTATGTCCACCTATAAGAAAATGCTGGTTGCCATTGATCTGACTGAAGAGGCACCACAGGTTCTGAACAAAGCCAAGGCGATGTGCGATGCCCAGGGAGCCGAGTTGCTGCTGGTTCACGTTGTTGAGCCGGTTGGCTACGCCTATGGTGGCGATATTCCTATGGATCTGTCTGAACTGCAGGATCAGTTGGACAAAGCCGCTCGTGAACAGCTGGGCAAGTATGGGGATGAATATGGTATTGCGGCGGCCAACCAGGTGGTAACCGTCGGCCGGCCAGAATCGGAAATCCACCGGCTGGCCAAGGAGCACAACGTTGACCTGGTGATCGTGGGAAGCCATGGCCGTAAAGGCTTCCAGTTACTGCTTGGCTCAACTGCCAACGGCGTTCTTCACGGCACGGAGTGCGATGTACTGGCCATTCGTATTCATTGAGACTCGTGATGGAAGGGGGACGGCCCTAGCCCTCCCCCTTCATCCTGGCCTGAAGCTTCCTGAGCTGGCTTTCCAGAGAAACGCTGACACTCGAGGCCATTGAGAAAAAGTTGAGCAGTGCCTTCAGATTACTGTCGCCCTTGCAAACAGCATGTATCCGCTGCCAGAGCGCCTGATTCACCAGCTGTAATCGCTGATTACGCTCCACCAGACCTTTCAGTTCCCAGTCCGCTTCCTGCTGATTCCGCTTTGCGAAAAGCTGTTGAAGCAGATAATACCCCACACTGCGCATCACAAATTCGTCACTGTTGGCAAACGGCAGGTGGTGGAGCGCCATCGGCTTGAGCTCCGAAAGCACAGGGCAGCCACTGGTAGCCATCTTGAGCCCCAGCAGAGAACGCAACGCCTCTTCCAGCGTCGTCTGCTTGAAATAGGAGCGGCGCTCATCCGTCACGGTTACATCCACTTTCTGATACGCGTCTTCCGCCTGAAACGCCTCTACGACCGGCAGAATCTCGGTTGCCGCCGGGCAATACGGGGTCTCGCCAGGCTTCAGCGGGCAGTTCGAACACTGACAGTGTTCGAGACGAACCCAGGCCGGCAGTGACTGACCCTGCGGCGGCGAGGAGGACTCCCCAGTTACCTTGAACTCGATATCACGGCCATCCTGAAATTTGAAATTGTAATTTATGTTCATTGGTTCGCCTGTTCTTCCAGCTCCATCCACCGTTCAATCACCGACTCCAGGCGAGACTCCGTTTCCGCCAGCTGTTCCAGAGTGGCCGATACATCTTCCGGTGGGCCTGAATAAAAATCCGGTGCAGAAATTTTATCCTGAAGCTCAGCTACCTGCTGCTCCAGTTGTTCGATTTTGCCGGGCAATTGTTCCAGCTCAAGTTTAAGCTTGTAGCTCAGTTTGACGGGCTTTGATTTTGCCGACTGCCCCACAGTACCGCCATCCTGACCTGGCTTTTTAGCGGAACTGTCGGGTTTATCACGCTTATCCTGTTTGTCCAGTCGGCTTCCCGATGTTTCAGAGGGAAAACGACCGCCTTGCCGACGCCAATCGGTGTATCCACCCACGTATTCCATCACCGCCCCGGAACCGTCCAGGAAGATGGTATCGGTCACCACGTTATCGAGAAATTCCCGATCGTGACTGATAACAATCACGGTACCCTTGAACTCTGAAAGCTGTTCTTCCAGCAATTCCAGGGTTTCGACGTCAAGATCGTTGGTAGGTTCGTCCAGTACCAGAATATTGGCTGGCTTACTGAACAATTTGGCCAGCAACAGTCTCGCCCGCTCACCACCGGAGAACACACGCACAGGAGAGCGTGCCCGTTCCGGGGTAAACAGAAATTCCTGCAAATAACCCAAAACATGCTTGCTCTGACCATTGATATCGATGAATTCCCGGCCCTCAGCCAGGTTATCCAACGCATTTCTCTGGAGATCCAGCTCTCCCCGAAGCTGGTCAAAGTAGGCGACCTGAAGATTCGTTCCCAGCCGAATACTTCCCTCAGTGGGTGTCAGCTCACCTAACAACAGGCGCACGAGGGTCGTCTTGCCCGTGCCGTTCTCACCAACCAGTCCGATCTTGTCGCCCCGGAGAATGGTGAGATCCATATTGCGAACCACTGGCTCGCCATCGACATAAGAGAATCCGGCATTGCTCGCTTCCGCAACCAGCTTGCCCGAAATATCCGCCAGCTCTACGGCAAAACTGGCGGTGCCACCCCTCACCCGGCGTTGCCTGTGCTCTTCCCGCATCGCTTTGAGCGCTCTCACCCGCCCCATATTCCGGGTGCGGCGAGCCTTGATACCCTGGCGGATCCAGGCCTCTTCCTGTTTCAGGCGCTTGTCGAAAAGCGCGTTCTGGCGCTCCTCTTCCTCCAGCGCTTTTTCCTTAAGCTCCAGATATCTGTCATAACTGGCCGCAAAACTCACCAGCTGCCCCCGGTCCAGCTCCACGACGCGAGTGGCCATTCGCCGGATAAAGGCACGGTCATGACTGACAAACAACATGGCCCCCCGGAACTGCGATAACGCCTCTTCCAGCCAGGCAATGGCGGGCACATCCAGATGGTTGGTTGGCTCATCCAGCAACAGAATATCCGGGTCTGCCACCAACGCCCTGGCCAGAAGCACTCGCCGCTGCCACCCCCCGGAAAGCGTATTCAGTACCCGATCCGGATCCACTCCATACTGCCCCAGAATCGTGGTTACCTTCTGGTCAAGCCGCCAGCCATCCAGAGATTCCAGCCGTTCCTGAACCTTCATCAAACGCTCAAGACTGGATTCGTCCGCCCTTTGAGACAGCCGGTGGAATTCCGCCAACAGGTCACCGGTTTCCGGAAATGCGGAAGCCACCACATCATAGGCCGTACGAGTGTCGTCCGATGGCAAACTCTGAGGCAACACCGACAGCACTGAGCCATCTTCCATGCGCACCACACCGCCGTCCGGCGTCACTTCCCCGCTGACGATCTTCAGCAGCGTGGATTTCCCCTCACCGTTTCGCCCCAACAGACACACCCGTTCACCGGGCTCGATGGTCAGGCTGGCCTCATCCAGCAATGGATGCATGCCATAGGCGAGCGAAATCCTGTCTAGCGTTAACAGTGGCACTGTATCAATTCTCCTGATTCAAAACGGTTACCTCATCGCCCACAGATATCTCGCCGGGCTTCTGGTGCACGGCATTTTGCCCAAAAATAACGCCGTCCCGGGTCTTTCGATAGCTGGCCAGAGTCTTGAGGGGCTGAGTGGCAGAATCCTTCTCGCCAGTATCCGGGTTGACCGTGGTCATCACACAACGGGAGCAGGGTTTGACAAGATCCAGCCGGCTTTCACCAACGCTGACGCTCCGCCAGGTGTCTTCCGCCCAGGACCCCGCCCCCTCAACCACAATGTTCGGCCTGAAGCGACGCATATCAACCGGGGATTCGAGACGGGAATTGAGCTCATCCAGAGACGACTGGTTAACCACTAGCAACGGGAAGCCATCGGCAAAACCCACTCGGCGTTCAGCACTGACACGATCAGGATCCACCCTCCGGAAACAGCTATCAGGCATATAAACCAGCCTGAGCGTTTCTCCGCAATAGCGGCTCAAAGCCTCACCAGCGCGGCCGGCTCCGGCAGTGGCCACCACCTGATCACGCCAGACCGTCACTTCCACCGCGTCAGAGCCCACCTCGAGAGGGAAAATCCCCTCGCCAGGCACATCAATAACGATCACTCCATCTTGCAGAGCCGTTGAAACATTGGCGAGCTGAGGCAACCGACGCTGAGTGACGAAGCGGTTATCCCCATCAACAATCATCCAGCGGCGATCACCTTGCGGGCCAAAATCATCCAACCTGAAACGGGACACTTCGATTCCAGCCAAAGATTTGACCGGGTAGATACAGAGGGTTTTCACCTTCATGGCTTCGCCTTCCTCAGTTGCCGGATTATTCAGGAAATGGCTGCCGAGTATAACTGACGAGACAGAGGTAGTGAGTGGTTTTGCGAGGCTATAAACGAAGAAACCCGGCCTGAGGCCGGGTTTCCGAATTCTGGAGCGGGAAACGAGATTCGAACTCGCGACCCCAACCTTGGCAAGGTTGTGCTCTACCAACTGAGCTATTCCCGCTGATTGCTGTCGGGCGTTGCCTGACAACGGCTGCGTATTCTACTGATAACTCGGGGGCCGTCAACACTTTCGTGAAAAATTTAACAGCCGCTGATAATCATGGTGCTCGCAGGTCCTCCGGTTCCACCCCAAGGGCCAACTGCACAATTCTGGCCACGGATGCACTCAATACCTCAGCCTCGGTGCCGGGCACTTCCAGCAGCAGATCGTAGCTCATACCCAGCACTACATTGACGATCAGGGTACCGTCCTGACGAGGGCACGGCGAATCCAGTCGCACCAGGAGCTGCTCGAGACCATCAATCCAGGACTGCCGATAACGACGAGCGACCCTGGCCAGACGGTCATCTCTGAGGGCCTCCATCAAAAACACCTGCTCTGCCAGTACCTGCTCCCTCCGGCGCGTAAACTGCTCCTGCATCCAGGCCCGGGCAAAGTCGGTCAGGCGCTGACACAGCTCCGGACGAAACTCAGCGCCGCGGCGCAATTGCACCTCAGGCACACCATCAAGTACCAGATTCAGGGTGTCATGGAAGGCTTTCAGTTCCGCACCGGCCTCCTTCGCGTACAGCATGAAGGCATCGCTGATCAACTCGTTGATGTCCCGGAAATAATAGGTGGTTGCTGCCAGGGGTACGCCTGCTTCCCTGGCGACGGAACGATGCTTGATACCTTTGATACCGTCCTTCGCCGCTACCCGGATGGTTGCCTTGAGAATGGCATGACGCCGGATTTCACTTTTGGCCCGAGTAGTTCTGCCACCCCGCCCTGAGGCCCTGTTATCATTGTGCATAGGTTTATTGGCGCCCGGGCCGTCGCACATCGCCGGGTTGGAAGATGACATCCTGTTCTCACTCCGTTGATTTTCTTGTTATTGCGTGTGAATGAGTGTACCCGTTATCGACAGCCAATTCGTTGAACCGATCATCAAACTGGCCAGCTCTACTGGCCAAAGCGTGGCCCACCTTCAAGATAAGCCAGTTCGTCCGCCGAGGAGGCGCGCTTCAGGGCCTTGTTGCGATGGGGAAACCGGCCAAACCGGGCAATAATATCCCGGTGATCGCGAGCCGATTGCAGAAAGCTGCCAAGAAAGTCTCCCAGAACGCCATCTGTGGTGGCAGACAACTGCTGATAGCACTCTACTGAAAGATCCTGATCAGCCAGCTTCTCGGAGTGTTGCAGCGGCATATAAAGAAAGGCGCGTTGCACCGGGGGCAGATCCAGATCCTGTCCTCGCTGCATTGCGCCACGGCACAACTGCCTGGCCAGCCGGTCATTGTCAAAGGCCATGGCGCCTCCGCGAAAAATATTACGGGTGAACTGGTCCAGCAGAAGAATCTCAGCAAGCGAGCCTCCGGCGGCTTTACGCCAGTGATCTAACCCTTGCTCCGAGGCAAACAGCACCAGAGACAGAAACCGGCGCCGGATTTCCTGATCGAAGGCACGGTCACTGCGAAACCAACGGTTGCGATGATCGCGATCAGGAATACCGTTTTCATCTAATTGACCGAACCAGAAATCCAGAAGCTCTTTCCAATCGAACATCTGACAACTCCCTGATACATTGATTGTCAGGATCACTTTAAACGACCCACTGTCGTCAAGTTTACGGTCGTATCGACACAAACGACCAGATCGGAGATGTTATGACCCAACCACACCAGATTATTCTACTGGCCCACGGCAGCAGCGACGCACGCTGGTGCGAAACCTTCGAGAAACTGGCCGAGCCGACCGTAGAGTCAATCGAGAACGCAGCCATTGCCTATATGGAACTGGCAGAACCCTCACTGGATACCATTGTGAACCGGGCCAAAGGGCAAGGCGTAGAGCAATTCACGGTCGTCCCGTTATTTCTCGCTGCGGGCCGCCACTTGCGAAAAGATGTGCCAGCCATGATCGAAAAGCTGGAGGCGGAACACGGCGTTACTATCCGCCTGGCTGAACCAATCGGGAAAAATCCGAGGCTTGGACTGGCCATCCGTGATGTGGTTAAGGAGGAACTGGAGCGCTCTGAACACTGACAAAGAACCAACGACGGATTCCGATCGCAGGAGGGAACCCATGGACAAACGTATACTGGTCACCGGCGCCACAGGGTTTATCGGCCACATACTGTGCAGACAGCTAATTGAACGGGGTTATGCGTTAACGGTCCTTAGCCGACAGAAACCGGATTCCGTGCGAGCCATCTGCGGCCGGGTAGAAGTCACTGACGATCTTGCAAAATTGCGCGCTCACCCAGGCTTCGATGCAGTTATCAACCTGGCCGGGGAAGGTATTGCCGACAAACGATGGAGCCATGTCCGCAAGCAACAGCTTCGTGCCAGCCGCATTGATCTTACCCGCACTCTGGTCGAGGTGGTCAGAACCTGGGATAACATGCCGGAGGTTCTTGTGTCCGGGTCCGCTGTTGGCTTCTATGGTAACCAGGGGGATCACCTGGTTACCGAAGACACAGAACCCCATGATGAGTTTACACACCAACTGTGCCGGGACTGGGAACAGGAGGCACTGAAGCTTGAAACTGATGGCGTGCGCGTTTGCCTGTCCCGCACCGGCGTGGTGGCCGGCCGTAACGGCGGTTTTCTGCAACGCATGATCCTGCCCTTCAAGCTCGGGCTTGGCGGAAAGCTGGGCTCCGGACGGCAATACATGCCCTGGGTTCACAGGGACGACGTGGTTTCCGGCCTGCTCTGGATGCTGGATACGCCAACGGCAAGCGGCCCCTACAATATGGTCAGCCCGAACCCGGTCACCAATGCGGAATTTACGAGAACGCTTGCACAGGTTCTACACCGCCCAGCCGTTATACCGGCTCCAGCGCCTGCGCTGAAACTGATGCTGGGGGAAATGGCCGGGCTGTTACTGACCGGTCAGAAGGCGATACCGGAACGGCTCAAACGTGAGGGTTTTGAATTCCGGTTTGCGGAACTGGAAGCCGCGTTGAGGGAAAGTGTGGGAACTTAACTTTTTTAATAAAAAGCGTTGACAGCCCAGGGCACCTTACTTAATATACGCGCCACCTCGACGAGGCAAGCTTTTGAAAACGTTGCGTCCCCTTCGTCTAGTGGCCTAGGACTCCGCCCTTTCACGGCGGCAACAGGGGTTCGAACCCCCTAGGGGACGCCAATTTCAAAGCTGTCTGTTCGTCAGCTGCCATGACCACCCTGGTGGTGCTTTCCTCCTTTAGCAGCATGGCTCTTCTGATCCTTCATGACGAAGATGCCAACTCCAACGAAGAAGCCAATCATCAGCAATACTGTGGCGATTCCGGCGATTACAACTGCGTCCATATACATGGCTATGCCTCCTGTACCTGTAAAACTTGATTAAGCTCAGGTTACGCCGGCACCGCCTGCCCCGTATTGATCTGCATCAAGCTCATTTCGTCATTGCAATAATTGCCAAAGTGAGACGCCCTGCCCCATTTCTCTCGATTTATCCTGAGTTTGCAGCGCATTTGCCGTAAACTGCTGCTATAGTCGTAGGCAAGGGAATACAGGTAACAAAGTCAGGGATCGCTTCTGTAATTGCTATGTCCGATACTTCCTTGGATGGTCGAAAAATCAAAGACATGCCAGACATTGCGACGCGTTTGAAACGTTTTCGTGCAGCCTCTCCTTTATCTTTCCGGCTGGTGGCATGGATCCTTCTGTTCAGCTCTGCTTTTACACTGCTCGCATCCGGCATCCAGATCTACTCAGACTACCGGGAGGACCTGTCCAAGATTGAACAGCGGATGCAGGTAATTGAGTCCGGTTACCGCTCCAGTCTTGCCCAGAGTCTGTGGGCGCTGGATCAAAAACACCTGCAAACACAGATGGACGGCATTCTGAGCCTGCCCGATATCGAACATCTCCGGCTCCGAATTGAACCAGACTCCGAACTGGTCATGGGCGAACTCCCACGAGACACAGATACCCTCACCCACAGTTTCGAGCTGATCTACCGGGACGATGCGGAATTCCGGCTGGGCGAGCTCACCATCACCGCCAGTCTGCACCGGGTGTATAATGAACTAAGACGCCGCGTGGGCTTCATTCTTGCCACTCAGTTCCTGATCATATTCATTGTTTCCATTCTGATTCTGTGGATATTCCGCCATCTGGTCACTCGCCATCTGGCGGACATGGCCGATTACACCCGGGATCTGTCATTGCGAAATCTTTCACGCCCTCTGGAGCTGGACAGGCCGGATACTCCTGCTTACCAGCGTGATGAGCTGGGTATGGTGACTGAAGCCATCAACCAGATGCGCGAGCGACTCACCGATGACGTCGCAAGGCGGGAACGGGATGAAGCCGAAATCCGGAAATTCTCCAAAGCCATCGACCAGAGCCCGTCTTCGGTTCTGATCTGTGACCGGCAATGGCGCATTGAATATGCGAACCGGAAATTCAGCCAGCTGACGGGGAACAGCCCGTCTGAAATCATCGGCAAGCATCCCTCCTCACTCATTGACCCTGGTGTGGATTCCCACGAAGCCAGACAGCTCTGGAAATCCATCAGGCTTCAGGTACAGCGCGTGGGCGTTTGGCAAGGCGAAGTCAACAGCACACGGAAAAATGGCGAGCGCTACTGGGAACAGCTTGTGGTCACCCCTATCAAGGACAATAACGGTGAAACCACCGGTTACCTGATACTCGGGGAAGACATCAGCATCCGCAAACGTTACGAGCAACAGCTGTTGCGGCAAGCGAATTATGACATCCTGACCGGGCTACCCAATCGTATGCTTGCCCTGGACCGCCTGAAACTGGCGCTGGCCCAGGCAAGGCGTGATGAGTCCAAGGTTGGGGTGATGTTCCTGGATCTGGACAACTTCAAGCACATCAACGATACCCTCGGCCACGACGCCGGTGACACCCTGCTGATTGAAGCCGCACGCCGGATCTCCAGCTGCCTGCGCGGCACCAGTACCGTTGCGCGGCTGGGTGGTGATGAGTTCCTTGTGGTGCTGCCGGGGCTGAACGGGCCGGACGCCTCTTCCCAGGTTGCCGAACGTATTCTGAAAACCTTCGCACCGCCGTTCATGCTCAGCGGCCAGGAAGTGTTTGTCACCACCAGTATTGGCATCGCCACCTTCCCGGACGACTCGGATAACAGCGGAACCCTGCTCCAGCACGCCGATGCGGCCATGTACGAGGCGAAACACAAAGGCAAGAGCGCCTATGCCCGTTTTACTCCGGAGATGAGCGAGGTTTCTCACGAGCGTCTGCAAATGGAATCTCACATGCGCAAGGCCCTGGAGCTGGGTGAATTCGAGCTCTATTTCCAGCCCATTGTCGACACCGCCAGTGGTGGCCTGGTGGCGGCTGAAGCCCTGCTTCGCTGGAACAATCCGGCCATGGGCATGGTGATGCCAGATCGCTTTATTCCGCTGGCCGAGGAAACCGGCCTGATCATTCCGATCGGCGAATGGGTAATCAAGGAAGCCTGTCAAGCCGCGTACTGCTGGCAGGCGATGACCGGGCGTGAGATCAGCATTGCCGTCAACGTATCACCACGCCAGTTCCGGGACCCCGGGTTTACCGACGCCATCATGCGCGCGCTGAACGACAGCAATTTACGGCCGGAACTACTGGAACTGGAAATCACGGAACGGCTGATTCTGGACAACTCCATCGAAACCGCTGATATCCTCAAACAACTCGACAAAGTTGGAATCCGCTTGTCGGTCGACGATTTCGGCACTGGCTATTCGGCACTCAGCTATCTGAAAAGCTATCCGTTCGATACCCTGAAAATCGACAAGTCATTTGTTCAGGATGTCCTGAAAGAAAACGAAGATGCTTCCCTTGTCCGCGCGATCATCAACATGGCCCACAGCCTAGGCCTGAAAGTGGTTGCCGAAGGGGTTGAGGAAGAAGACCAGACTCACTTCCTGAAAGCGGAGCATTGCGACTACTCCCAGGGTTACTTCTATAGTCGCCCCCTGCCCGAGCAGGACTTCATTCACTGGCTCGAAACCAATGAGCGGGCCAATCTAAAGTAATCAATACGGCACAACCATGGACGACTCAATCCTGGTCGTAAACTGCGGCAGTTCATCACTGAAACTCGCGCTGTTTGATCACGACCACCAGAAAATCACCTCTGCCCTGGCGGAAAGACTTAATCAATCCAATGCCTTTGCACGCATCAATGGCGATGAAACACCGGTTCACTTACCTTCCGGTGCCAGCCACAGCCAGGCGCTGGCGGCACTGGTCAACGCATTTAAAGACCGGGCTCTGATGACGGGCGAACCCATGGCTGTTGGCCATCGAGTGGTGCATGGAGGCGAAACCTTCCGTGAAGCTTCGTTAATTGACGATCAAACGGTATCCGCCATTGAAGCATGCGCCGCGCTGGCCCCCCTGCATAACCCGGTAAACCTCGCGGGCATTCGCGCCATGCAGGCGCTGTTCCCGAACGTTCCACAGGTCGCGGTGTTCGATACCGCTTACCATCAGACCCTGCCCGAGCGCGCTTACCGATACGCACTACCGGAACGGTGCTACAGCGACTGGGGAGTGCGTCGTTACGGCTTCCACGGCACCAGTCATTATTTCATGGCACACGAGGCCGCTCGTCTGCTGGACAAGACACCGGCCACCACCTCAATTATCTCTGCCCACCTGGGTAACGGTTGTAGCATTACAGCGATCCAGAATGGGCTCAGCGTCGATACCAGCATGGGTCTGACTCCGCTTGAGGGACTCGTGATGGGCACCCGCAGCGGGGATGTCGATCCCGGGCTGTTCGACTACCTGGCAAGTCGGGGTATGAGTGCCGGTGACGTCCACGAGATGCTGAATAAAGAAAGCGGATTACAGGGACTCTCAGGCCAGACCAACGACATGCGAACCTTGTGTGAGCTGGCTGACCATGGCCACGAACCCTCACAGTTGGCAATTGACGTATTCTGCTTCCGCCTGGCGCGGTATATTGGAGCGATGACCGCGTCCCTGACAAAACTGGACGCTCTGGTCTTTACTGGCGGCATCGGTGAAAACAGTGCCCGCATTCGCCAGGACACAACCCGACATCTGCACCTGCTTGGGATTGAGCTGGATCCGGACCTCAACGAGCATCACGGGCGCTGGAGTGATGGCCGCATCAGTTCCCCGGACTCGCGTTATCCGGCGCTGGTCATTCCCACAAATGAAGAACTGGTGATTGCCCGAGAAGCCGCCCGCCTGGCCGCTGCCGACACCGAACACTCCGAAGAATGAAACCTGGAACAATCATGGCAAAAAGTCTTTTCATAGCCCCAACCTCTCTTGACTCCGGCCTGACATCCGTATGCCTTGGTCTTCTGCGTGCCCTGGAACGGGAAGGAGTGAGCGTCGGCTTTTACAAGCCATTCAGTCAGTCCGTACACAGAGGCGAAGCACTTCATAACGACGGCAAGGATTCTTCGGTGGCCTTTGTGCGTGCCCGCAGCCACCTCGAACCACCCGACCCGATTCCTCTGAAAAAAGCCCAGCAGCTGTTGAACCACGGCAAAGCCGACCTGCTGATGGAGAACGTCGTCGGTGAATACCAGAAAGTCGCCAACGAAGCGGATGTGGTCATCATTGAAGGATTGGTTCCGGACAGAACCGAAGCCTATATCGCGCGGCTGAACGTGGAAGTCGCCCGCAATCTCGGTTCCGAAGTGATCCTGGTGAGCACACCGAAGAGCTGTACTGCCAGCGAGCTCGATGATGACCTGGATTTCTCCTCGCGCCTGTTTGCGGCACCGTCGGATCCGGACGTGATTGCGGTCATTCTTAACAAGGTGGGAGAACCACAGAAGTCCGGTATGGCACTGGACCATCCCCCTGCTAATGAAACCATCGAAACCGACTATCACGCCTCCTGCAAAGTGTTCGCCAACGGCCGCTTTCAGTTGCTGGCACAGATTCCCTGGCAACCCCAACTGCTGGCACCGCGGGTTTCGGATGTTGCCCGGGAGCTTGGTGTTCCGGTACTGCACGAAGGGCAAATGCACTCACGGCGGGTGCAGCGGGTATCAGTGTGCGCCAGATCCATCCGCAACATGACCGACACCCTCAAGCCAGGCACCCTGATGGTCACCCCTGGTGATCGCGAGGATATCGTAGTGGCCACGGCCGTCGCCGCCCTCAATGGTGTCCCGCTTGCCGGGCTGATGCTGACAGGCGGCCTGATGCCGGACGAACGGGTTATAGAGTTGTGTCGGCGGGCACTGGACACCGGTTTGCCAGTGCTGAGCTCGGAAACCAATACCTACGAGAGCGCCCACCTGCTGGCCAATCTGTCTTCCGCCATTCCCATTGATGACCCGGAGCGTATTGAGGAAGCGATGGAGTCCGTAGCCCGGCGAATCAATACCCAGTGGCTGCAGGAGCATCTGAAAGTCCAGCGCCAACGCCGGCTTTCGCCTCCGGCATTCCGCTATCAGCTTTCGGAAAGAGCCCGGGCTGCGGCCAAGCGGATCGTCCTGCCAGAAGGCAGCGAACCCAGAACGATTCAGGCAGCCATTATCTGCCATCAACGTAACCTGGCTCATTGCGCGTTAATCGGTGAACCACACGAAATTCGCTCGGTGGCCGCCTCCCAGGGTGTGGAACTGCCAAAAGACCTGGAAATCATCGACCCGCAATCGGTGCGCGAGCGTTACGTGGCGCCTATGGTGGAGCTGAGAAAGCACAAAGGCCTGACACCGGATATGGCCGAAGCCATGCTGGAGGACAACGTCGTTCTGGGTACCATGATGGTGGCCATGGACGAAGCCGATGGGCTGGTATCCGGCGCCATTCATACCACGGCCAACACCGTGCGCCCTGCCCTGCAGCTGATCAAGACCCACGACAACGCCAAGGTGGTGTCATCGGTATTTTTCATGTTGCTGCCACAGCAGGTGCTGGTATACGGCGACTGCGCCATCAATCCGGACCCGAACGCCGAGGAGCTCGCCGACATTGCCATCCAGAGCGCCGAGTCTGCTGAAGCCTTTGGTATTGAACCCGTGGTTGCCATGATCAGCTACAGCACCGGCGAATCCGGCAGCGGCGAGGATGTCGACAAGGTTCGGGAAGCCACACGCATTGCCCGGGAACGGCGCCCGGATCTGCTCATTGACGGTCCGCTGCAATACGACGCAGCAGCCATTGAGAGCGTGGCAAAATCCAAAGCTCCGGACAGCAAGGTGGCCGGCAAGGCTACCGTATTTGTATTCCCGGATCTCAACACCGGAAACACCACCTACAAGGCTGTGCAGCGCAGTGCCAATGTCGTCAGCGTGGGACCCATGCTCCAGGGCTTGCGGAAACCGGTAAACGATCTGTCTCGCGGGGCCCTGGTGGAAGACATTGTCTTCACCATTGCCTTGACGGCGGTACAGGCCAAACAGGTGGAGGATGCAGGAGCCGCCTGATCGGGGCTCCTGGCAGGAACGGCTCCGGCAGATCAGCGTTTAACGCTTTTCTGCCGGGTTTTCTTGATCCGGCGTCCTTTCTTCAGATCGTTGTCTTTCTTGACCTTTTGACGGGGCGTCATCCGGTCGACCTTGGTTGCGAACGGGTTTTCGCCAGACTTGAATTCAAACCGTATCGGCGCACCCACGACTTTCAGCACCTTTCTGAAGGTATTTTCAAGGTAACGCTTGTAAGCGCCAGGCAGTGAATCCACCTGATTACCATGCACCACCACAACCGGCGGGTTGGAGCCCCCCTGGTGGGCGTATCGTAACTTGATGCGACGACCATGAACCATCGGCGGCTGGTGTTGCGCCACGGCATCCTGGAGGATCTCGGTCAACCGGTTGGTTGGCCACTTTGCCATCGCGGATTCGTAGCAGGCCTGTACCGACTCATACATGGTTCCCACGCCCGTGCCGTGCAGCGCGGAGATATAATACTTGTCCGCGTAATCCAGGAAATCCAGGCGTCTGGCTACCTGTTCTTTCACCCGGTCACGGTCTTCCGGATCCATTCCGTCCCATTTATTGATGGCGATCACCAGCGAGCGGCCCGCATCCAGTACAAACCCGATCAGGTGCAGATCCTGGTCCACCAGCCCCTCCCGGGCATCGATCACCAGAATCACGACATGGGCATCATCAATTGCCTGCAGCGTCTTGATAATGGAGAACTTCTCCACCGCCTCACGAACATTCTTGCGGCGCCGAACACCGGCGGTGTCAATCAGCGTGTACTCATGGCCCTGGCGCTCATAGGGAATGTATACGCTGTCACGGGTAGTGCCCGGCATGTCATACACCACCACCCGGTCTTCACCGAGCATGCGATTAACCAAAGTAGACTTGCCCACATTCGGCCGCCCCACCACACCAATCCGGATACCCGGGTAGCGATCTGCCCGATCCTGATCTTCCGGATTTTCCGGTTCCGGCAGCAGCGCTTCCAACAAAGACAGAATGCCGCGGTTATGGGCCGCCGCAATCAGAAACGTGGACTCAAACCCCAAGCTGTAGAAGTCCGCTGCCGCCACGTCCGGATCCTGGCCATCAGTCTTGTTAACCACCAGATGAGCCTGTTTGCCCGATTTGCGCAGATAATCCGCGATCATTTCATCGCCTGCCGTCAGCCCTGCCCGACCGTCCACAAGAAACAGCACAATGTCCGCTTCTTCTACGGCCTGCATTGACTGGCGAGCCATTTCGGCGTCGATACCGGCTTCATCGCCGGTCAGGCCGCCGGTATCGATAACGATGAACTTCTGGCCTTCGTAGTTGCCCTCACCGTATTTGCGGTCCCGGGTCAGCCCGGGAAAGTCCGCCACAAGGGCATCCCTTGAGCGGGTCATCTGGTTAAACAACGTGGACTTACCAACGTTGGGGCGGCCTACAAGGGCGATAACTGGGGTCATATTGATCTGCTATTCAAGAAACCAGAAACCCGGCATCGCAGGCTAAAGCCTGGGCCGGGCATAAACGTATCGGGGCGTGCTCAGTCGTCCTGCTCAATTCTCAGGACGGCCATCTTTCCGCCATTTCCATAAACCAACAGGTTACCATCTTCGATCACCTGAACCGGTACGCGGATACCGTCACTATCGAACTCACGTTGACCCTGCAGACTGCCATCGACGGTCGACAGTACATGCAGATAGCCTTCAAAGTCGCCCACAACGAGGTAGTCACCTGAAACAGCCGGACGGGTCAGCTGGCGCCAGGACAGGCTATCCTGAACCCAGAGCTCACGCCGGTCGCTGCCACGGAGCGCTACGATATCGCCGTTGGCGGATGACAGAAAGATATTGCCGTTACCAATCGCGGGCGAGTAAAAGCTTGATGCCCGACGGCTCCAGATTTCCTGCCCGGAACGAATATCCACCAGCGCCAGCTTACCCTGATAACCGACGACCATAATGGCAGAATCCAGAACCAGCGGCTGACCGCCTATATCCACCAGGCGTTCCAGTTCGGTACGACCCTGGGGCTGACCGACCTCATACTGCCACACTGGCTGCCCGTCCGCGGCGGTAAGTGCAATGACGCGACCGTTGGCAAACGAGGAGATCACAATATCTCCACCCACCAAAGGTGCGGCTGCGGTGCGCACGGTCAGTACCGGCACTTGAGCCTCATATTGCCAGCGGCGCTCACCCGTCGCTGCGTCGTGGGCAATCACACGGCCATCGGTGGTTTGCACAACCACGAGGTTACCGTTGGATTGAGGCGCGGCCAGAACCTCGGTGGGCAGAGGTACCCGCCAGGCCTCGGTACCGTCCTCCGATGACAGAGCCACCAGCTCAGCATCCCGGGTGACCATATAGAGGTGCCGGGCATCAGCGCCCGGGCCGGCAAAGAACTGCTCATCGTAGTCTTTCTGCCAGATAACCTCGCCGTCCGCCGGCCTGACCGTCGCAACAACCCCGTCAGCGGAAGCCGCGTAAATCAGGTCGCCGGCGTAAAGAGGCGCGATCTGAAGCAACTGATCGTCATGGCCGTCACCAACGGACATGCTCCATACGGTGTCCAGTTCAACAGTTTCGCTAATTTCAGGCACAGGAGCGGGTTGCTCAAAGGTGTCCGTACTGCTGCACCCGGCGATTCCGACCAACAGACCACAAAACACCGAGCCAAGCCCGACCTTGAGCGTGCGCCCAACGAACATCAAGCGTCCTCCCCGACACCGAGGTCTGACAGTTTCAGTTCAAGAATGCCGCTACGGCCCTGCTGGCTCTGCTCTCGTGCCGCCAGATACGCCTCACGCGCACCGTCCCGATCGCCCTTGGCCAACAGAACATCGCCTTTCAACTCGGAGAAGATGGCCGCGAAGGCATCGGCGTCCGTGGCGTTGTCCAGAGTGGCAAGCGCGGCATCGTGTTCGCCAGCGGCAAACTGGGCCCGGGCAAGACGATTACGAATCACCAGCTCCAGAGCCGGGTGACCGGCCGCTTTTTCCAGTGCCCAGCTCAGTGTTTCAACAGCGGCCCCGGGATCCTCACCCTCAACCATTTGCTGCCGTGCCAGAACCAGGTTGCCATAGATGGCGTAGGCGCTGTCGCCGTGTTCGTCTCTCAGTGTCTCCGCCACAAATCCCACGGTGTCGGCAGACTCTTCATCGGCAGAGGAGAACGCGTTCAGCAGATTGGCAAACTGGTTAGCGGCTTCGGCGCGTTGTTGCGCCTGATGGTTCTGCCAGGCCTGCCATCCGAAGACGATGGCAAGAGCCGCACCAATACCGATGAGCAGCGAGCTTCCGTTATTTTTCCACCAGTCCTTGATCGCCTGGACCTGTTCTTCTTCGGTGCGCAACTCCGCCATGAAAACTCCTGTTATTCGTTAAAACTGCCTGTTTATATAGACTATGCTTACAGCAAACCGGCGAGAACACCTGCCAGGTCTGCCTGAGCGATTTCTTGTTGGGGCTGATCGTCACGTAACGGCTTAAGCCCCGCCGTACCCTGGGCGATTTCGTTTTCGCCCAGAATCACCGCAAAGCGTGCGCCACTGCGGTCTGCTTTCTTCATCTGGCTCTTGAAGCTACCGCCACCACAGTGTGAGACCACAATCCGGCCCGGCAATTCATTTCGTAGCGTTTCTGCCAACGACATCGCCGGTGCTACCGCCTGGTCCCCCATGGCTGTAACGTAAACATCGGCTCGATTGTTCACATGTTCGGGGACCAGTTCCAGGGTTTCCAGTAACAGAATCAGTCGCTCCAGCCCCATGGCGAAGCCCACCGCTACGGTGGGTTTGCCTCCAAGTTGCTCCACCAGACCATCGTAACGGCCACCGGCACAGATCGTGCCCTGGGCACCCAGGCTGTCGGTAATCCACTCGAACACGGTTTTGCCGTAATAGTCCAGTCCGCGCACCAGGGCCGGGTTTACCGTGTAGGCAACGCCCGCCGCATCCAGCATCGCTTTCAGTTGTTCAAAATGCTGGCGCGATTCATCATCCAGATAGTCGTCCAGGCTCGGTGCGCCCTGCAAAATCTCCCGCGTGGCCGGATCCTTGCTGTCCAGTATTCGCAAAGGATTCGTGGTTAACCGGCGCTTGCTGTCATCGTCGAGCTTATCCTGATATTGCTCCAGATAGGCAACCAGGGCCTGACGGTAGACTTTCCGGGAGTCGCTGGTACCGATGGAGTTGATCTCGAGTCTGGCATGGTCGGACAACCCCAGGGCGCTCCACAGGCGCGCCGTCAGGATCAACAGCTCAGCATCAATGTCAGGGCCGGCCATACCGAAGCATTCCACACCAATCTGATGAAACTGGCGGTAACGGCCTTTCTGTGGCCGCTCATGCCGGAACATCGGACCGGTGTACCAAAGCCGCCGGGTCTGATTAAAGAGCAGCCCATGCTCTTCCGCTGCACGCACGCACCCGGCCGTACCTTCGGGCCGCAGTGTAAGGCTATCGCCGTTGCGGTCTTCAAAGGTATACATCTCTTTTTCGACGATGTCAGTGACTTCACCGATCGATCGTTTGAACAACTCGGTATGTTCGACCACTGGCATACGGATTTCCTGATAGCCGTACTGCCCGAGAACCCGTCGAACGGTGGATTCAACGTACTGCCAGACCGGTGTCTGGTCTGGGAGAATATCGTTCATCCCCCGGATTGCCTGAATCTTTGCCAAAATAATATCCTGATAGGTTTCTGAAATCGGTTCTGATCAGTCTGAGGACTTGGCGATGACTGCGCTGTCCTGGTCCTCGCGCCGTGACACTTCCTCGCGAATCAGGCGTTCAAGGTCGTCCACCAGCGTCGCGTTGTCCAGCTTCTGGTTTGGCTTTCCGGCCATATAGAACAGATTTTTCGGTGTGCCACCGGTCAGACCGATATCCGCCACCTTTGCCTCACCGGGACCATTAACAATACAGCCAATAATGGCCACATCCATGGAGGTGTTCACATCCTCAAGCCGGGCCTCCAGATCATTCATGGTCTGGATAACATCAAAGTTCTGACGGGAACAACTTGGGCAGGCTATAAAGTTAATGCCGCGGCTGCGTAACCGAAGACTTTTGAGAATGTCGAAGCCGACTTTGATTTCCTGAACCGGGTCGGCGGCAAGCGAAACCCGAATGGTGTCCCCAATGCCATCCATCAACAGCATGCCCAGGCCAATGGAGGACTTGACCGTACCAGAGCGGAATCCACCGGCCTCAGTGATACCCAGGTGCAGCGGTTGCTCAATCTGGGAGGCGATAAGGCGGTAGGCCGCGACGGTCATGAACACTTCAGACGCTTTCAGGCTGACCTTGAAGTCCTGAAAATCGTGTTTGTCCAGGATGTCGATATGACGCATGGCCGACTCTACCAGCGCTTCCGGCGTGGGCTCGCCGTATTTGCGTTGAAGCGCTTTTTCCAGTGAACCCGCGTTTACGCCGATCCTGATCGGAATGTTGCGGTCCCGGGCAGCACTGATTACCGCACTGACCCGATCGTCCCGGCCAATGTTACCGGGATTGATGCGCAGGCAGTCCACACCAAGCTCTGCAACTCGGAGCGCTATCTTGTAGTCAAAATGGATATCGGCCACCAACGGTAACGAGACCTGCTGGCGAATCTTGCCAAAGGCCTCAGCCGCCTCCATGGACGGAACCGACACCCGCACGATATCCGCTCCGGCCTCCTGGATAGCCTTGATCTGTGTGACTGTTGCGTCTACGTCGCAGGTATTGGTATTGGTCATGCTCTGCACCGCAATGGGCGCATCGCCGCCAACGGGAACATTACCTACCATGATCTGACGGGATTTACGTCTTTTGATCGGAGACTCTTGTTTCATGGGATTCAACCAGAAATCTTTGGGAAGAAAATTCTGCTCAGGGCTCGAGCGTAAACTCTGACCGGTTATTTACGACGCGAAAATTACCAAGATCCATCGGTTCGCCCTGAAACTCCAGGGACTCCACCGCGCTCATGGCGCCCACCACAACTCTGAGCGGTGGCTGTCCGCTCACGTCCAGGGCATCGCCCTCTCGGCGTAATGCACTGGCCAGTCGATTGCCCGCACCATCTGTGACCTGAATCCAGCAGTCGTCGCTGAACGTCATGGCCAACCTCACGGTTTCAACCGGGTCCTCCATCACTTCAGACTCGGTCAGAGCGGGATCCGGGGATTGCGCAACAACGGGCGGCTGTTCCACCGAAGGCTGCTCTGACAGCAACTCTTCCTGGCCGAGGCCTCCACTGGCGGTCGGTTCGCTCAGAGCTTCAGTATCCGTCACGGCGCCGTTCTCTGTTTCAACGTTTCCGACTGAACCGGTGCCGGAATCCATCTGTTCCGGTTCGGCCGGCTGTTCAGCCTCTTCGATAACGGAGGGCGCATCTTCCGGTCTAGCACTGGCATCGCTAACGGCCTCGCCACTCTGTGCTTCCAGAGCCTCCGAGATTCCGTCGGCATTACTTTGAACCGGCTCCGACACCGGTTTTACGAGATAGCTATACGCCAGAAAGCCAACTACCCCGAGGAATGCCAGCAACACAACCAGTTTGGCAATCTGCCGCTTACGTTTTTTCTTGCGCTCAATATCCACCAGCGGGTTGGCCTGCTGCTCCTGCTCACGTTGCTGGCGCAGGGGCTCGAGTTCGGAGTCCAACGCTGCTATCAGAGCGTCAGCATCGAGCTTCACCTGGCGGGCATAGGTTCGAACGTACCCTTTCAGAAACAACTCGGTATCGACCTTACTGTAATCCCCTTCCTCAATGGACTGGATTACCGAAGGGCGAAGGTGTTGCTGATCTGCAATGTCTGAAACGCTGAGCCCTAGCTTCTCCCGGGCACGCCTGAGCTGCTGGCCAACCGAGGCCTCGGAAGCTGGCTGTGACTGCTCCTCACCGGTCATTGGCAATCAGTACCTTATATTGTTGATATTCGACAGATTCCGGATACTCGTTTCTGAGCAACAATGCCAGGCTGGCTTCCTGATCCCTATCCTGGAAATGCCGGGCAATCCGGATACCGGTATACAGACTCTCCGGTGAATGCGTCAACCGGGTATTGCGCTGTATCATGGTCTGAAGGCGGCTGTAGTAACGGGAAGCCTGGGAATAGTCATCCTGTTCAACCAGAACCCGCGAGAGGGACAACAAGGTACGGGCCTCACCCCGCGTGAGCTCCACCGCACGCCGGTAGGCGGCTTCAGCAGATTCCAGCGAACCAAGGCGCTCTTCAGTCAGCCCCAGATTATAAAAAACCGCCCCCCGGTCTTTGTATTCGGTATCTCGCGAGGCTGTCCGGAACTGATCGCGGGCCTCCTCAAACCGCTCAAGGCTATACAGGAAAGCGCCGTAATACACTCGCCCCCGGGTGTAATCACCATCTGAGGCAATGGCATCGCGGAAACTCTTCTCCGCCAGTTCTTCTTCGCCCTCGGCGCTCAGTACAAGCCCTCGGGCAGCCAATGCGGGTGCGCTTTTGCTGTCCAGTTCCAATGCCCGTTCCAGGTGATTTCGAGCACGATCCAGATTCCCCTGTCCAATGTAAGCGGTCGCCAGCTGAACGTAATTGTTGAGGGCTTTCTGTCGGTCGGCTTCACGGCTGAACCGGCTGTCGGTGGTGGTGACACAGCCCGATAACATGACCCCGATAACCAGAACCACAGCGGAAACGAGTTTCACGGTAACGTCCTTTGCCATCAACAAACACCTTCTCCTGTTGTCTTACCCGCCGGTTATCAGGGGTTGACCTGTTGTACTGCGATATAACGCTGGCTTCTCCGCGTACGGTCTTCGACCCGCCCTACCAACTGGCCGCAGGCAGCATCAATGTCGTCACCGCGGGTAGTCCGGATCGTCGTGACGTAGCCGGCCTCGTTGAGTACGGTCTGGAATCTCCGGGTTGCATTCATGCTTGGCCGGCGGAAGTCACTTTCCGGGAACGGGTTGAAAGGAATCAGGTTGATCTTGCACGGTAGCCCTTTCAGCAAAACAACCAACTCCCGGGCGTGTTCAGGTTGATCATTCACGCCTTCAATTACCGTGTACTCGATCGTGGCTTTGCGCTTGTCCGGCAGCCGTGAAAGGTAGCGCCGAGTCGCTGCCAGCAGTTCGGCAATCGGATATTTCTTGTTCAGAGGAACCAGCTGGTTTCTCAATTCATCATTAGGTGCATGGAGTGAGATGGCCAGTGAAACATCGGTAACTTCGCCGAGACGATCCAGTGCGGGCACCACTCCGGATGTACTGAGCGTTACCCGACGCTTTGAGATGCCATAGGCCAGATCTTCCATCATGAGATTCATGGCATCGACCACGTTCTCAAAATTAAGCAGGGGTTCGCCCATCCCCATCATCACCACGTTGGTGATAGGTCGGTCATTGGGATCGAACGGCATGAACGCCCGTCGTGCAACCCATACCTGACCAATGATCTCCGCGGCAGTCAGATTACGGTTAAAACCACGCTTGCCAGTAGAGCAGAATGTACAGTCGAGGCTGCAACCGATTTGCGAGGACACGCACAGAGTTCCACGCTCGCCGTCCGGAATCAGGACGGTTTCAACGCTGTTACCGTTGTCCATGCGCATGACCCATTTACGGGTGCCGTCTTTTGAAGTCTCATCATAAACGACCTCAGGGCCACGAATCTCGGCAACTGCCTTGAGCTGTTCGCGCAGCGACTTGCTCATATTGGTCATTTGATCGAAGTCATCAACACCGCGCTGATGCATCCACTGGAGAACCTGCTGGGCTCGGAAACGCTTTTCCCCCAGGGTTTCAAAAAACGCCTCCAGTTTTGCCTTGGGCATTCCCAGAAGATTCACTTTATCGGCGGCGCCCGTCATCACATAACCTCGATCAGATAACCAATTCAGGGGCACCCTGCCGGGCACCCCTGAAACAACAACCTCAGCCGCGCGGGCAGATTTCGTTGTCGTTGAAGAAATAAGCCACTTCACGCTCAGCGGAGGCAGCGGAGTCAGAACCATGGACAGCGTTAGCGTCGATGGAGGAAGCAAAATCAGCACGAATGGTGCCAGCTTCGGCTTCTTTAGGGTTGGTAGCACCCATCAGCTCACGATTCTTCAGGATGGCGCCCTCGCCTTCCAGCACCTGAACCACAACCGGGCCAGAGGTCATGAATGCAACCAGATCATTAAAGAACGGGCGCTCTTTGTGCTCGGCGTAAAAGCCCTCAGCCTGCTCCTGAGTAAGGTGCATCATCTTGGCAGCAACGATTTTCAGGTCCGCCTTCTCGAAACGGCTGTAGATTTCGCCGATCACGTTCTTGGCGACTGCGTCGGGCTTGATAATGGAGAGCGTGCGCTCGTTTGCCATGGTATTTCTCCAGTTAGTTCAGGGTTGAAAATTCAGAGGTGGGATTATACGCAGTCAGGGTGCAACTGCCTACCGCACCGAGCGAAGTCGCTCCACAACTTCAACAATCTGGGAACAGGCAAATGCAACCTCCTCTTCGGTGGTGAACCTGCCAAAGGAGAACCTGAGCGCCCGGTGAGCCAGCTCATCGCTGACGCCTATTCCTCGCAATACATAAGAAGGCTCGACCGTTGCTGAAGCGCAGGCGGAGCCCGAGGACACCGCAAGGTTGCGAAGGCCGAGCATCAACGACTCGGCTTCAACACCCTCAAACGACAGATTGACAATACCTGGCACACGATGTTCCCGACTGCCATTAAAGTGAACTCCGTCAAGCCCCTCAAGCCCGTCCAGGAACGCCGCGCGCATCTGTTCCAGTTTACTTATTTCGGCATCAAGCCCGGTACGTGCCAGCTCGAAGGCCCGCCCCATGCCCACGATCTGATGCGTGGCCAGTGTGCCCGATCGCATGCCGCGCTCATGTCCGCCGCCATGCATCTGTGCTGCAATGCGAACCTCCGACGCTCGCCGGACATACAGCGCCCCTACGCCTTTCGGGCCATAAACCTTGTGAGCCGAAAGAGAGAGCAAATCCACCTCAAGATCCGCAACATCCACTGGCAGCTTGCCGGCGGCCTGGGCGGCATCAACATGGAACAGCACGCCACGCTTTCTCAAGCACCGGCCGATTGCGCGGATGTCGGTCAGCGACCCAAGCTCATTGTTGACCATCATCAGGCTGACCAGGGCCGTATTATCCCGAAGCGCGGATTCGACAGACTCAACGGACACCCTGCCATCAACTCCCGGCTCCAGCCAGGTAACCTCAATGCCCTGCTGCTCCAGCCACTTACAGGTATCAATGACAGCCTTGTGCTCAATGCGGGATGTCACGATATGGGGATTATCGCGTAGCTCCGCCACACCCTTGATGGCAAGATTGTCGGATTCGGTAGCCCCGGAAGTCCAGACAATCTCCCGGGGGTCTGCATGGATCAGATCCGCCACCTGTCGACGAGCATTTTCAACGGCGGCTTCGGCCTGCCAGCCATAACCATGGGAGCGGGAAGCCGGATTGCCAAACACCCCATCCAGGGTCAGGTACTTCATCATGTCTTCAGCAACGACGGGATCAACGGGCGTCGTTGCCGCATAGTCCAGATAGACGGGCTTTTTCATAGGCAAAAGAGGTCGGGTTATCAGGCCGTGGCCTGGTCAGTCAGTCTTTGGGTATTGATAGCGTCGGCACTTTCATCAGACTGCTTGCGATTCTGACGATCAGCCACTTGCCGGATTTCGTGTTTGCGCATCAGATCCCCGAGGCTGATTTCACTCAGGAATTGATGAATCTGGTCACTGAGATCAGACCAGAGATGGTGGGTGAGGCATTTCTCGCCGTTCTGGCAGTCACCTTTGTTACCGCAACGCGTAGTATCAAGGGACTCACTCACAGCGTCGACCACTTCAGCCACGAAAACCTCATCTGCGGAGCGGCTCAGGCGATAACCGCCACCGGGGCCACGTACACTTACCACCAATTTTTGCCTGCGCAGGCGCGAGAAAAGCTGCTCCAGGTAAGAAAGGGAAATTTCCTGTCGGGCTGAAATATCCGCCAGACTCACCGGCCCCTGCGCTGCATGCAGCGCAAGATCCAGCATTGCCGTAACGGCATAGCGGCCTTTCGTGGTCAGTTTCATAACCTCAGCCCCAATGATGGGATTGAATCTCGATTCACTGGAGCGAGTATGAATTGACCAACTAAAACAGTCAAGTATTCAGCCACGCTCCCGCTCATCAGACTCATCGCGAACGCAGTCGAAATCCTCATCATGCAAGGGAGGCAACTCGCCATTCTGATACTCGGCGTTCACCTTGCGAAGCGCCTTGCACATATTCTCAATCCGATCGTCCACCGCATGCATGTGGTCCAGCAATGCCCTGACCGATCTCGCGACCGGATCCGGCATTTCCTCGGTTACGCCGTAGGCGTCGAAGCCCATTCGCTCCTCCATCTCCTTGCGGCGCACGTCGTCTTCACCTTTGCGCTTGACGATTACCCGGCCCGGTATACCGACCACGGTTGCGCCAGGCGGAACCGCCTTGGTCACCACAGAGTTGGAGCCGATCTTCGCACCCTCACCCACCTCAAATGGCCCAAGAATCTTCGCGCCAGCGCCCACGACCACACCATTACCGATGGTTGGATGCCGCTTGCCCTTGTTCCAGCTGGTGCCGCCAAGCGTCACGCCCTGGTAAAGCGTGACGTCGTCTCCAATCACCGTGGTTTCACCAATCACCACACCCATGCCATGGTCGATAAAGAAGCGGCGACCAATGGTTGCGCCAGGATGAATCTCTATACCGGTAAACCATCTCGCCAGCGTCGAAATCGTCCGCGCCAGCCACTTCAGCCCCATGCTCCACAGCCAGTGGGAGAAGCGGTGAAACAACAGCGCGTGCAATCCCGGGTAGTTGGTCAACACTTCAAAGGTGTTCCTGGCCGCCGGATCCCGGTGAAATACGCTTTTTACATCTTCCCGTAAACGCTCAAACATGGTGTTATTCCTGCCCCTCATCCACGGCGCCAGCCGCTGTCGTTTTCCTGCCCACCCCTTCGCGGGCACCGGCGGCCTTCTGAACCGATGTCAGAATACCCCGGAGAATATTGATTTCCATCTGGTCCAGCTTTGCCCGCTGAAACAACCGGCGCAACCGTGTCATCAACTGCCTGGGGTTCTCCCGGCGATGAAAATCCACATCCTGCAATACCTGCTCGAGATGACCGAAAAATCCTTCAACATCATTCACCGTCGCGGGCGGCACATCCCATCCGCGGTCCCCGGGTTCGACCATGGACTCAAGGTAGGGACTGCTTTCCACCTCTTCAAGCCCACGAAGATAATGCATCCTCAATTCATAACAAACCACCTGCACCGCCATTGCCAGATTCAGTGAGCTGTAGTCCGGGTTCGAGGGAATATGGATGTGATAATGGCAGCGCTGAAGCTCTTCATTGGACAACCCATTGCTCTCACGCCCGAACACCAGGGCGACTGGACCACGAGCACTGTTTTCCGCCGCGGTGACGGCAGCCTGGGGCGGGGAAATAACGGGCCAAGGGACCTTCCGCCCGCGTGCGCTGGTACCCATCACCAGGACACAGTCTGACAACGCCTCATCAAGACTGGAAACTACCTGAGCCCGATCCAGCACATCCGACGCCGATGAAGCCCGGGCATAGGAGGCTTCGTCCGGAAACGACTTTGGGTTCACCAGCCAGAGATTTCCAAGCCCCATGTTTTTCATGGCGCGGGCGACAGCGCCGATATTGCCCGAGTGGGTAGTTTCCACCAGGACGATGCGAACCTGATCATGGTATGTATCAGTGCTTTCTACCGACAGCGCGGGCTTGTTCATGGTCATCGGGCCTGTTACTTCAACAAAAGTGATAAAAGAGCGGCATGATACCAGAATTACCGGCCAACCTGCTCTCCGGAAATGCCTCAACCCCGTGGTATCCGTGCTTTTGCTAAGCCAAAAAACGTACAAGGCGGGGCAGTTTTTGCTATCATGGCCGGCCTTCACACACCCGGATAATGAACACTCAGATGCAACCAGCAATTAAAATGGCCCTGCGCGTTGCCCGCCAGGGATCTGACTACCTGAAAGCCCATTTCGAGCGCCAGGAGCCTAACGGCAAGGATGAGTCCGAACGCCACCGGCAACTGGAGCGAGTGGAGCAGTCCATTTACGACAACTTCACTGAACAATTGGAAAAGGCCTACAAGGATCATGTGATCGCACCTCTGGGCGAGTCCGACGCCGGCAACCACGAAAAAAGCTGGCACATATTCCCGGTTCTCGGCCGCGACAATTTTGTGCGAGGCATTCCCGAATTTGTTCTTGCCCTGGCCCAGAAAAAGAACAATCGCACCGAAAACCTGCTGCTGGTTAACCCGATTACCGGCGAAGAGTACTCTGCGAGCCGAGGCCACGGTGCTGTTCTGAACAGCCGCCGCGTGCGCACATCCGAAGTAAAAGTGCCCGCCAAGGCAGCACTGGCCACCAACCTCCTCGACCAGGCCCGCCAGGGCGACGACCCGATGATCTGGGGCGAGATGGCAGCCGTCCTGGCTCGCGACACGGCCATGTTCCGCACCTCCGGCTGCGTGACACTGGATATCGCGCGCGTGTCTGCCGGCCTGCTGGATGCGGCCGTGATCTTCCGACCACAGGCAGCAGATTTTGATCTGGGCGTAACACTGGCCATGGAGTCCGGCGCCCTGACCGGTGATTTCTCCGGCAACCCCGCGGTTGGAGCCGCCAGACAACTGGTCGTCGCCAATCCAAAGCTGTTCCGGGAACTGCTCAAAACGCTGCACCCCTTCCGGGGTCGACTGCCGCGTTAAGAAAGACAGGGCCACAAAAAACCGCCACTCCTCACGGATGGCGGTTTTTTTTGTGGCCTGGAAAAGACCCGGAGCTTACATCCGGTTCAACCACTCCGGCGGCTGCTCCTCTTCTTCCTCACCGGTACCCTCTTTCGCGGGAACCATCAGATCTTCGCGGGTCACGCCCATCACCATCAACATATTCGCGGACACGTAGATGGACGAATAGGTACCGACAACAACACCGATAATCAAGGCAAGCGCAAAGTTATTGATCGCTTCGCCACCCAGGAAATACAGCGCCAGCAATACAACCAGCGTGGTACCAGAAGTATTAATGGTTCGGGTAATGGTCTCGTGGATCGACTGGTTGATAATGTCCCAGGCCTCACCTACGCGCATTTTCCGGAAGTTCTCCCGAATCCGGTCAGCAACAACGATGGTATCGTTCAGGGAATACCCGATAACCGCCAGCAACGCCGCCAGCACCGTCAGGTCGAAGGTCCACTGAAACAGCGCGAACACCCCCAGAACAATGATGACGTCGTGCGCCAGAGGAATCACCGAGGCGATACCAAACTTGAACTGGAAGCGCATACCCACGTAGATCAGTACCACCGCGAGGGCGATCAGCAGCCCCAGCCCACTGTCTTCTTTGAGCTCTTCGCCCACCTGAGAACCGACAAATTCAGAGCTGACCAACTCAAGGTCAGCTCCGTCCGCCGCCAGCACGCCGGCCACTTCCAGCGCCAGTTCGTCATTCCCGGCCTCTGCCATCCGGATCAGTACCGTAGTATCGGCTCCGAAATTCTGAACCGCAAACTGCTCGTACCCCGCCTCGGTAAGGGTGTTTCTGATACCGTCCAGGCTAGGAGCTTCCGCGTATTCAAGCTCCACCGAGGTTCCCCCGGTAAAGTCCATACCCAGATTAAGACCCCGCACCCCCAACAACGCAATGGAGGACACCACCAAAACAATAGAAAGCACGGAAGCTATCTTCCGCAACCCCATGAAATCAAACGGTTGCTTTTCCATATCAGGCATTTTGCAGCTTCCCCCCGATGGACAATTTCTCGACCCTGCGACCGCCATAAACCAGATTCACGATACCGCGGCTTACCATCAGGCCCGAGAACATGGAAGTCAGAATACCGATGCAAAGAGTTACCGCGAAGCCCTTCACTGGCCCCGAACCCATGGCAAACAGGATGACGGCAACCAGGAGAGTGGTGATGTTGGCATCGAAAATCGACACAAAGGCACGACCATAACCGGCGTTAATAGCACTTTGTGGCGGCACCCCCGCCTTCAGTTCTTCCTTGATACGCTCAAAGATCAGAACGTTCGCATCAACGGCCATACCCACCGTCAGAACGATACCCGCGATACCCGGCAAGGTCAGCGTGGCAGATAGGATTGACATGCATGCAACCAGCAACATCAGGTTCAGCGTTAGCGCAACATTGGCCACCAACCCGAAGCCGCGATAGAACACCAGCATGTACAGCAAGACCAGTCCGAAGCCGAGCATCACCGACATCATACCGGCGTCGATATTCTTCTGGCCCAAGCTTGGCCCAATGGTGCGCTCCTGCACAAAGTACATGGGCGCAGCCAGAGCACCGGCCCTCAGCAGCAGTGCGAGCTCAGCCGCTTCGGGGATGGAATCCAGACCAGTAATCCGGAAGCTGCTCCCCAGCGCTGACTGCACTGTCGCCAGGCTGATAATGCCTTTTTCCACGACCCGGTTTTCAGTTTCAACGATTTCTCCGTTGACTTCCCGGGTCTCGGTTTCGGTGCGGTATTCAATGAACAACACCGCCATGCGGCGGCCAATGCTATTGCGTGTCGCCCGATTCATCAGGTCACCACCAACGGAGTCCATGGTGATATTGACCTGCGGCTGGCCATTTTCATCGAACGCCTGCTGGGCATTGGCAACGTTGTTACCAGTGGCAATCACATCCCGCTCAAGACGAGCGGTACGCTGTGGATTATCCCGGAAAGGAAACTGTTCGGTCTCGGCGGACGGCGCATCCTGCCGAGCTTCCATCCGGAATTCCAGGTTAGCCGTCGCGCCAAGTACACGCTTGGCCTGAGCGGTATCCTGCACACCTGGCAGTTCTACAATAATGCGGTCTGCCCCCTGGCGCTGAACCAGTGGCTCGGCCACGCCCAGTTCATTCACCCGGTTGCGGATGGTGGTCAGGTTCTGCTCAAGAGCGTATTCCTGGATGTTCCGAACTTCCGCTTCGGACAGCGTCAGCGTCAGCAGAAACTCTTCACCTTCTGTTGTCTCATCCAACAGGAATTCGTTGTACTGATCGCGAACCAGCTCAAACGCCTCGCTACGTGCAGCTTCGTCACGGAAGCTCAGTACAATGCGGGTCTGATCCTCAATGTCGCCACCGCGGTAGCGGATGCGCTCTTCCCTCAGCTCTCGTTTGATCTGACCAGACAACGCTTCCAGACGCTGATTCAATGCCGTTTCCATATCCACCTCCAGGAGGAAGTGAACACCACCACGTAAATCCAGCCCCAGTTTCATTGGGCCTGCTCCAAGGCTGCGCAGCCAGCCTGGCGTTGACGGCGCCATATTCAGGGCCACCAGGTATTCGTTGCCAAGGGCCGCCTGAACAGCGGGGCGTGCCCGCAGCTGGTCATCAGAGCTGGTGAGGCGGATCAGCGCGTCCCGCTCTTCCAACAGGCTTGATTTGACTTCGATGCCTTCCTGCTCAAGCTTGGCAAGGGCGCGATCAAGCACTCGCTGCTCAACTTCGGTGCTGCCACGGGCGCCGGTGATCTGGATAGCGTAATCGTCAGGGAAAAAGTTCGGTAAGGCGTAGATAAAACCAATCACCAGTGCGAACACGATGACCAGGTTTTTCCAGAGAGGATACTTGTTCAGCATGAGAATCCTTCGAGCCGGCAGACGTGCCGGTCTTGGTGTTTCAGCCAGTCAGAAAATGAACAGGCGCATCATGGATGCGCCTGGAAACCAGCTCAGATGTCCTTGAGAGTGCCTTTCGGCAGAGCCGCAGCAACGGCAACTTTCTGAACCTTCATTTCAACGTTATCTGCAACTTCCAGAACAATGAAGTCGTCGGTCACTTTGGTAATCTTGCCAGCAACGCCGCCAGAGGTAACCACTTCATCACCCTTGTTCAGGCCGGACATCAGGGCCTTATGCTCTTTTGCACGCTTGGACTGCGGACGCCAGATCAGGAAATAGAAAATCAGGATGAAGCCGGCGAAGAAGATGATCTGACCCATCACGCTCATTCCCTGGGCACCCGCTTCCTGAGCCGAGGCCAAAGCAGGCATCAGAGACAGCAGACCAGCGATGAGCAATTTGACTGATTTCATTCAGGTTCTCCGTTTATTGACTGATTTAAAGCAAAATTTGTTCAGGAATCGCCCAGAGGCGGAACGGTTTCGCCCCGTAAGGCATAGAATTCGCTTACAAAGTCCGACAATGTACCTGCTTCAATGGCCCCACGCAATCCACTCATCAGGTTCTGATAGAACCTCAGGTTATGAATGGTATTGAGCTGTGACCCGAGCATTTCTCCGCACTTATCAAGGTGATGCAGGTAGCTCCTGGAAAAATGCTTACAGGTATAGCAATCGCAACGCTCGTCCAGCGGGCCGGTGTCGTGGCGGTTCTTGGCATTGCGGATTTTGACAATACCGGTGGAGGTAAACAGATAGCCATTGCGTGCATTGCGGGTTGGCATCACACAGTCGAACATATCGACACCTCGGCGCACCGCTTCAACGATATCCTCAGGGCGACCAACGCCCATCAGGTAGCGTGGTTTGTCGTCCGGCATCTTCGGCGGCAGGTGATCCAGGATCCGGATCATGTCTTCTTTCGGCTCGCCCACCGACAGGCCGCCAATGGCATAGCCATCGAAACCAATCTTTTCCAGGCCCTCCAGGGACTGATCCCGGAGCGACTCATACATACCGCCCTGTACGATGCCAAACAGCGCCGCCGGATTGCCCTCGTGGGCTCTCTTACTGCGCTCGGCCCAGCGCAGCGAGAGTTCCATGGACTCTTTCGCCTGCTTTTCCGTTGCCGGATACGGCGTGCATTCGTCGAAAATCATCACGATGTCAGAGCCCAGATCACGCTGAACCTGAATCGCGATTTCCGGTGACAGCTCGACTTTGGAACCATCAACCGGAGACCGGAAAGTCACACCCTGCTCGGTAATCTTGCGCATCTCGCCCAGGCTAAAAACCTGGAAACCGCCGGAATCCGTCAGAATTGGCCCCTGCCACTGGGTGAAGTCGTGCAGGTCGCCGTGGGCTTTGACCACTTCCGTGCCGGGGCGCAGCATCAGGTGAAACGTATTGCCCAGAATAATATGGGCGCCGATTTCCTCGATGTCCCGGGGCAGCATTCCCTTTACAGTGCCATAGGTGCCTACCGGCATGAATGCCGGAGTCTCCACTACGCCTCGGGGAAACGTCAGTCGGCCACGACGGGCCTTGCCATCTTCTCCGAGTTTCTCGAAGGACATAAAACAGGATTCACTCACTGTGATTCTCCACGGGATTCGGTTTGATGTGGCTCGGCGGAATCCGTTCCCAGCATCATGCCCCGGCTGGGCTCCTGAGCGGTAAGAAACATGGCATCGCCGTAGCTGAAAAACCGGTACTTTTGCTCCACCGCCTCGCGATACGCAGACATGATGTTGTTATAGCCTGCAAACGCACTGACCAGCATGATCAGTGTGGACTCCGGCAAATGGAAGTTGGTGATCATGGCGTCCACGGTCTGGAAACGGTAACCAGGGTAGATGAAGATATCCGTATCGCCCCGGAACTCCTGCAAACGCCCTGCCCGGCTGGCCGACTCCAGAGAGCGGACGGAAGTGGTACCCACGGCAACGACCCGGCCACCCCGAGCGCGGGCCTGATTAACGGCCTTTACCGTCTCTTCCGGCACATGGGCGATTTCACTGTGCATGACATGATCTTCGATCTTGTCGACCCGTACCGGCTGAAAGGTGCCAGCGCCAACGTGCAACGTAACGTATGCAAACTCAATGCCCTTCGCTTTCAGGGCAGACAGCACGACATCATCAAAGTGCAGCCCGGCAGTGGGTGCAGCCACGGCGCCCGCCTCCTTGGCATAGACGGTCTGATAGCGCTCACGATCCGACTGCTCATCTTCCCGTTCCATGTAAGGCGGTAAAGGCATGTGACCGATACGCTCGAGCACATCCAGAAACGCCTCATCCCCTTCATAGACGAAATGAAAGAGCGCATCCTCCCGCGCCAGCATTCGCAGTGCGGTTCCATCTTCCAGCAATAGTCGCTGGCCTTCCTTGGGAGATTTGGAAGAACGGGTATGGGCAAGCAATTCCTTTTCACCCAGTAAACGCTCAACCAGTATTTCAACTTTGCCACCGGTTTCCTTCTGGCCAAACAACCGGGCCGGAATAACACGGGTATTGTTGAATACCAGGAGGTCCCCGGGCTGGAGCAGGTCCGGAAGGTCAGTAAACTTCAGAGGAGTGGTCTGGCCGGAAAGGCCGTCAAGGCTGAGCAGGCGTGAAGCACTGCGTTCTTTAAGCGGATAACGGGCGATAAGCTCGTCCGGCAGATCAAAATGAAAATCGGAGACGTTCATGGGCCGGGCTATTCACGATGCCGCAGGTTGCGGCCTATAAGTGGTAGCGGCGGGCGGACTCGAACCGCCACGGGTTTTACCCCAACGGATTTTGAATCCGTCGTGTCTACCAATTTCACCACGCCGCCATCGGAGAGTGGGAGGGATTATACTGAGCCAGAGCCCGAAAGCAACCAGCCGGCAGGCAAAAATCACCCGCCGGCACAGTGAATTAGAGTCGATCGAACAGGGACAGCTGAGAAACCTGCGCAAACGACTGCTGAGCGGCCTGCAATACGAAGCTCTGGAAACTGAGGTTGCTGATGGCCTCGGCGTAGTCGACATCCTGTAGCTGGGAACGAATCTCTTTGGTGTAGAGTTCCGAATCCTCAAGAAACGCGGTGGTGGACTCCACTGCGTTGAGCCGGCCACCAAGCTCGGTTTGCTTGAGAATGATTGACTCCTGGGCATTATCGAGATTGACCAGGGTTTCAGCGATCAGCGCATCGTACTCGGCACTGCTCTTGGGCGTTGTTTTGGAAATTCCGTCCAGGCCGGCAATCAGGTTCTCGATGGTGCCGAAGATGGATTGTTTATCATTTACCCCTATCGTGAAAGTATCTCCTGCTCCCGTTGGTAAACCTGTAACCGGATCAATTCCATTTGGATCATAAACAGCATCATTGACCGTCATTTTTATACCGGCCACTTGAAACTCTTCACCAACCCTAGGTGGAGGTGTTGGAGTTAAATCAGGAGAACCATTCGGCCCTGTAATTCTAAGGTCACCATCTAAATTCACAACCGAAACGGTCAGGTCATCGGGGACAGACGGCGTGGCTCCAATAAATGAATTCGTTAAATCATTCGGGGCGACCAATTCAAGCCCAGAGATGTAACCAGAGGCGGAAACACCATTGTCAGATCCATTGTCATCGCTAGTTACAGAGATTGACTTAGGAACATCCACAAAGATCCCTTTGCCGTGGTCGCTAATAGGCACGGTCACACCATCATCAATCTCCAATACCCGCTGCCCCTCATCGCCTTGATACACCCATTTGCCTTCATCATTTTTGGCAAATGCAGGCGTACTGCCCTGGAAGCCACTGAAGATATACTCCCCGGATGCATCCCGGGTATTGGCAATATTGGCGAGCTGGCCAAGACGTTCCTTGAGCTCCGCCGAGATGGACTGCCGATCATTTGCAGACAGAGAACCATTACCGGCCTGAACCGTCAGCTCCCTCACCCTCTGGATAATGTCCACAGCGCTGGCGAGTGTGCTTTCTTCCTGCTTCAGCCGGTTATCGGCCAGATTGGCATTCCGGCCGTAGGTTTCCGAGCGCTGAAGCTCCTGGTCAAGCTTCAGAATACGGGCGGCCGCCACTGGATCATCCGACGGTTTGTTTACTTTCTTACCGGTAGAGATCTGCTGCTGGGTGTTAACCAGGTTGCTGTTGATGTCCTGCAGACGGTTGATGCCGCCGAAAAAAATCTGTTGTGATGAAATTCTGATCATGTGACATCACCTCGCCTTAACGGAAGCTCTGCAGCAACGTGTTAAAAAGATCCTGCGCCACAGACATCACCTGGGCCGATGCGTTGTAGGCTGCCTGGTACTGAATCAATTTGCCGGCCTCTTCGTCCAGGTTAACGCCCGAGACAGACTCCCGCTGATTGGTAGACTGCTCCAGCAGCGTTGCCCCGGCGTCTTTATCCAGCTGGCTCTGGCGGGTTTTCACGCCGATATCCTCGACCAGGCCAGCGTAGCCCTCGGTAAAGTTCTGGGAACCGCCATTGAGCGTATTTTTTGTACCCAGCGCGGCCAGAAGCTCAGCGTTGCGGTTGTCTGAAACGCCGTTCTTATTGAAATCGATGGTAAACTCATCGCCAACTGCAGGCTCTCCAGTCATTTCGAACTGAAAGCCCTGGTAGCGGCTGCCATCGCTGGGGTCATCACTAAAAAACACGTTGACCTTTTTCGGATCATAATTGCCGGTTTCGAGAACGTTATTACCCGGGGTATCCGTGATCTCGTAATCGTAAGTGCCCGTTGCCGCATCGTAATTCGTGAACTCGATATTCAGGGGGCCATTGCTCAGCTCCCCCCGACTCTGAAACCCTGGCAACAAGGCTCCCGTATTCGGGTTACGAACATTCAGCATATTGCCCTGGCCAATCTCGGCAGTGCCTAGGTTGTCGTCACTGCCGCTTGCCCTGATCGGACTGGCAAAAGCAAGATCTTCCTCACGCCGAACATTCAGCTTGATGTTCTCCGCCGCATTTCTGCTGGGCTGAATCAGGTACTTGTCACCGGCATTGAATTCTCCTCCGTCAATGCGGATATTAAATCCCGGCATTGTGATTTCGGATTGCACCGGGTCCGGCAATCGCCCCTGGTTGACAGTGTCCCCTGTCGCAGTATTGATCAACTCAAAATTGCGACCGTCACCACTGAACTGAAGTGACCAGGTACCGGCAGGTAGATTGCTGCTGTCAGTGATTTCAACCGCCAAACGGCCATTCTGGGGCTCTGCATTATTGGCGTTTGGAATCACCCGACTGCGCTGAAGTTCCAGAGCATTTACATCGGTAAAGAAATTGCTCCCCAGATCGCCCTCCAGGTCCATCCCGATCTCATGCTGATGGTTTATGGCCGAGGAGATGGCAATCGCCAGCCGGCCGAGCTCATCGAAGGCGGGCTTCAGGGCCATTTCATCAAAGGCACGCAAGCCACCCAGTTTTCCGCCCTGAATCTGTTCATCCACCAGCAGGGTGCGCCCACCACTGGAGAGCGTAAATTCCAGCCGCGTGGGATCTTCCGCACTGCTTCGGGTCGCAAATTCTGCGGCGTTGGCGCCGGTAACCAAAGCCAGACCGTTAGACAGGGACACATTCACCTGGCTGCCTTCAACCTCCGTTACCCGAATGCTCACCAGCTCAGACAACTGGCGCAACTTCTCGTCCCGCTTATCCATCAGCTCCAGGGGCTCCTTGCCCTGGGCCAGGCCCGGAGATTCAGAAATAGCCAGGTTCAGTTCAGCGATACTCTTCAGCAGAGTATTGGCATCTTTCACGCCCTGCTGCATCTGGGTTTTTACCGATTCGCGCTGCTGGATGAACTCCTGGTTCAATCCCTGAAAGCGATTCACCAGTTGTTGGGCTTCACTGAGCACGAGCTGGCGTTGGGGCAACGACGTCGGGTCTTCCGCGGCATTCTGCATAGCCGAGAAAAAGTTGTTCAGAGCTTTGTTCAGACCGGTGTCTTCGCCGCCTAACAGGTTATCCAGCCGCGTGAGTTCGGCGTTGAAAGCATTCTGCTCGCCAAACAGTGTGCTGTCCTCACGTAACTGCTGACTCAGATAGGCATCTGCCAGCCGGCGGATATTAGCGACGGATACGCCACTGCCGATGGTCCCTGCACCTGTACGCCGACCTTCCTGGGTCTCGAACTGGACCTCCTGGCGACTGTAACCCGGCGTATTTGCGTTGGTTATGTTATTTGCAGTGGTGTTGAGCGCCGCCTGGTGCCCCAATACCCCACTCAGACCAATACCGATCAAGCCCGCCATGATCTGTTACTCCTTTACTCTGTCACTGCTCATCGACAGTGTCATCAGAGAATCACGATTCATGATCCGACGGATCTTGGCTCCGTATTCCGGATCGGTTGCATAACCCGCTTCCTGCAGCTTCTCAGCAAAGACTTCTGGCTCATCTGCCGATGACAGAACATCGCGGTAACGGGGATTGTTTTGCAGGAAGTCAACGTAGTCCCGGAAGCTGGCTTCGTAGTCCGGATAGGCCCGGAAATCTGCCCGCTCTTTCATCGCCACGCCACCCCGGAATTCGGTAGTGGTAATGCTCACAGCGTCACCGCCCCAACGACTGTCTGCCTTGATGCCAAACAGATTGAAACTCGGCTGCGAACCATCGCCTTTGATCATGTGTTTGCCCCAACCGGTTTCGAGCGCCGCCTGGGCAATCATCAGGCGCGGATCAATGCCGGTCTCCTTTCCGATCTGCTCTGCGAACGGCATGAGCTGCTCAACAAAATGCTCTGGCGACTCAAATACCTCCGGCAACTTGCCGGGGTTCTCTGCTGGCTCTGCTTTTACCTTCGCAGCTACATCCGCCACCTCTGCCATTCGCTCCGGCAACTCCCTGGAAATCGCCGGCATACTGCGGTCGTAATCGGTAATGGCGCCCTTGTGACCCGCCAGTTTCTCTCCATCCTCACCGAGCCCAGGGATCTGTTGACTCAGTTGCCGGACCAGCGCTTCCGCCAGCCCGGTACCGGTGCCACCGGCCATACTCAAGCTTATCTGGCTGTCGAACATATCCCGGTACATCTGGCTTTCATTGCTGTTCAGGTAGTTTCCTTCGGCAAACACCTCGCCTGCCTTGCGCATGGATTTAAGCATCTCTGACAGGAACAGGCTCTCGAACTGCTTGGCAACCTGCTCCAGCGCGGCCTGCTTGTCGGTACGAGCCTGGGTTTTCAGTGCATTCAGACCACTGAAATCGGTGTAGACCTGGGCTTGCTGTAGTCGTGGATCCTGCATGGCGATACCTAGATCACAATCAACTCGGCACGAAGCGCGCCAGCCTGTTTGAGTGCTTCAAGCACCGCCATGACATCGCCTGGCGCTGCTCCTACCTGGTTTACTGCCTGAACAATTTCGTTAAGTGTGGTTGCCGGGCCGAACTGGAACATCCGCGCCGGGTCTTCAGTCACAGCGATCTGGGTATTCTGCTGAACGGCTGTATCACCCTGAGCCAGAGGATTGGGCTGCACTACCTCGGGGTTTTCCTGAATAGTCACGGTCAGGTTGCCATGGGTAATGGCAGCCGGGCTCACTTTTACATTCTGGCCGACCACGATGGTACCGGTGCGGCTATTGATCACCACTCTTGCGGCTTCCTGAGCCGGATCGACCTCAATGTTCTCCAGAATGGATAGAAAACTGACTCTCTGTGATGGGTCCCTGGGTGCCCGCACCGATATAGACGTGGCGTCGTGTGCATAAGCCATGTCCGGGCCCAGACGACCATTAATCGCCTCAACCACACGGCGGGCCGTGGTAAAGTCGGAACGCAACAGGTTGAAGGTGATGGTATCGCCCCGGTTGAACGGCGATTCCACCTCACGCTCGATGGTTGCGCCGTTCGGAATTCGGCCAACGCTGGGTACATTCACGGTAATCCGGGAACCATCCTGGCCCTGGGCACCAAAACCGCCCACCACCAGGCTGCCCTGTGCCATGGCATAAACCTGGCCATCGGCGCCTTTCAGCGGTGTCATCAGCAAGGTTCCGCCACGCAGGCTATCGGCATTTCCGATGGATGAAACCGTGATGTCCAGCTCCTGCCCGGCTTTGGCAAAGGCCGGCAAAGTCGCGCTTACGGTTACCGCCGCCACATTGGCCAGATTCGGGTTCACACCATCCGGCAAGGTTATGCCGAACTGGTTCATCATGTTCCGAAAGGTCTGGTTGGTAAACGGCGCTTTGTCGCCAGTACCATCAAGACCGACCACCAGGCCATAACCAATCAGTTGGTTGTTGCGTACGCCTTTAACCTTGGCCAGGTCTTTCAGGCGGTCGGCCATCACCGGCGCGGAACAAAGGGCCGTGAGGGCAAAGACGGCAATCAGTTTGCGGATCATAGCGGCCACCACTCACTGTTGAAGAAGCGAGCCAGCCAGCCCATCTGGTTGGCCTGGTCAAAATCACCGGTACCGCCGTAGGCAAACCGGGCATCTGCAACACGGTTGGAGGTTACGGTGTTATCCGGTTGAATATCCTGCGGTCGAACCAGACCGGTCAACCGGATGTATTCGTCCCCATTGGTGAGAGACAACCACTTCTCGCCGCGGACACGAAGCACACCATTAGGCAGAACCTCGGTAACCGTTACGGTAATACTGCCAGCCAGGCTGTTGCTCTGGTCAGCTTCGGCGGAGCCTTCAAAGTCCCGCTCAAAATTGGCAGAAGCGTTCAAGCCGATATTTGTCTTTCCAAAGATGCTCGGTTCCGGAATGCTCAGTTCCTGATCCTTGGTAATGGAGGTTTCAGCGTTCTTGGTGGCACTGGTGGATTCCTGCAGCAACACCGTCAGCACGTCACCCACGTTGAGTGCCTTGGTATCGCCGTACAGATTGTAATTCCTGGACACCTGGTAGATTGCCCCGGAATCCGGGTCGCGCTGCATCATCGATTGAGCACGAACCGGAGCATAGGCCGGATCGTCCGGCATAGCCCGGGGGCGAGACATGGCGGTGCATCCCTGCAGCACAATCAGCACACCCACCAATGCCAGGGTGGCCAGCCGTTCAGTGTATAAACTGCGTTGAATGCGTTTCATGACTTAACCAATATTGTTGGTGATGAACTGAAGCATCTGGTCTGTGGTCGAAACCACCTTGGAGTTCATTTCATAGGCACGCTGGGTCGTAATCATGTTCACCAGCTCTTCCACCACCTCTACGTTGGAGGATTCAATGGTGCCCTGTTCAATGGACCCGAGACCTGCAAGTCCGGCTTCACCTTCAGCCGGATCACCACTGGCATTGGTCTGCTTGAACAGATTATTACCGATGGCCTGCAAGCCCTGCGGGTTGATGAAGTCCACCAGGGTGATCTGGCCGAGGTTGACGGGCGCAGCCTGGTCATCGGTAATAGCGGTGACCGTCCCATCTTTGCCAATGGTGATATTGGTGGCGTTCTCCGGCACATTGATATTCGGCTGAAGCGGAAAACCATCCGGTGTGACCACATCGCCATCAGAGTTCAGTTGAAACTGGCCATCCCGGGTATAGGCGATCTGTCCGTCCGGCATCTGAATCTGAAAGAATCCCCGGCCATTCACCGCCATATCCAGAGGCTGTTCAGTGATCTGCAGGTTGCCCTGGCTGAATTGCTTGGCAGTGCCAACAATCCGGACCCCGGTCCCGAGCTGCAGGCCAGAGGGCAACTGCGTGTTCTCAGTGCTCTGCCCGCCGGGCTGACGGTTTATCTGATACAGCAGATCCTGGAACACCGCCCGATCCCGCTTGAAGCCGGTGGTATTCACATTGGCCAGGTTGTTGGAAATGGTGGACATGTTGGTGTCCTGCGCGCTCAACCCGGTTTTACTGACCCAAAGTGCTGGATGCATTGATTTACTCCTTGCCTGCCGGGGGCCGATGCGGCGATCTTTTGCCGCTCTCCGCCAACCGATGGCGTTTGATCATCGTTATCAGAGGTTCTGCAACAGTCGTGCCGTAGCCTCGGAATTTTCATTGGCGGTCGACATCACCTTTACCTGCATCTCGTATTGGCGAGACAACTGCAGGTTGGAGATCATTTCCTCCACCGCATTCACGTTTGAACTTTCGAGAAAACCAGTGGCGACACGCATGGCTGCATCCGGTGGCTCTGGACCATCCAGAGCCTGATCCGGCTTGCGACGAATGAACCCATCCAGACCTTTCTCAAGTGCATCTGCCGGTGGGTTGACAAGCTTCAGTCGGTCAACTTCCACCAACTGATCCGGCGGCCCACCTACCGGCACAATGGAGATGGTGCCGTCCGAGCCAACCTGAAGATTGTCAAAAGGAGGAAGAGCCACCGGCCCACCGTTACCCAGAACCAGCTCACCACTCGCCAGCCGCACAAGCCCGTTCACGTCGACCTGTAAGCTACCGGTACGGGTGAATACCTCTTCGCCCAGATTGTTTTGAACGGCGAGCCAACCACCGCCGTCTACCGCCACATCCAGCTTACGTCCGGTCTCCATTAAAGCGCCGGGCGAGAGATCAGTGCCGGGCCGCTCGGTCATGGCGTAGGCGCGGGTGGGATGGTGCTCACCGAACACGGGCATACTGCGGGCCTGGGCAAAATCCTTCTTGAACCCGGTGGTATTGACGTTAGCCAGGTTGTTGGCATGGGCACGCTGGGCCAGCATGTTCTGCTTGGCGCCAGACATTCCAATATAGAGGGCTTTGTCCATGGGCAAACTCCTGCCGGAATTTTGACTGTTTCCGGTCTTCCTGCAGGAGTCATGCCATGTTCGCTAGGGCGCGAAATTATCGGAGGTTGATGATGGTCTGGGTGACCGCATCGGAGGTTTCAATGGTTTTGGCGTTAGCCTGGTAGTTGCGCTGGGCAATGATCAGGTTCACCAGCTCTGCCGAGAGATCCACGTTGGAGTCCTCTACGGAGCTGGCCTTGATGGAACCGAGCGTACCGGTATCCGGAGCACCAATTATCGCCTGGCCAGATTCGAAAGTCTCCACCCAGGTCGTGTCACCTACCGGCGACAGCCCATCAGTATTGTTGAACGCAGCTAGAGCAACCTGCCCCAATGACTTGGACTGGCCATTGGTGTAGCGCGCGAAGATCACGCCCTGATCAGACACATCCAAGCCGGACAGCCGTCCTGTAGTATAGCCATTTTGCTGTTGATCATTCACACCGAATGCCGCGCCGTACTGAGTCGCATCACCCAGGCTAAGGACAAAAGCAGACGAGGTCGCAGGCTCAGGAATTGGACTAACGACACTGGTGGGGTCTGAAGGAGGACCGTCGGCCCCATTTGGATCACCATTGGAGTCCTTGGGCACCCAATCTGTAACAATGATCTCACCATTCGGATCACCGTTTACAGATTGCAGAACACCGTCCTGATCAAACAATGCTGTATATGGCTGTTGATCCGTGCCCGCTACAAGCTCACCATCAATCTGGATATAAATCGACCACTGGCTCTGACCGACCCCATTTCCCGGAGAAGGGTCTTTGACGTAAAACTGTGTCATCTCGTGAGGGTTGCCAAGACTATCGTAAATAGTAGTCGATGTGGCGTGATTGTACGTGCGCTGATCGATAGGATTGAAAGAGTTCGTGGTTTCCAGGGTTCGATCCAACCAAGTGTTGGCATAAAGCGCATCACCTCCGGGAACCACATTGGCAACTGTGCGATCCGCCTGCGGCCTGACGGTCCCCAACTCCGTATTAGGCCCAACAGACGTAGAATTATTACTGTATGCATACGTTAGTGTATTGCCGCTATTGTCAACAACCTGCAACTCTCCGTTGTCATCAAGAGAGGCGAATAAGCTCCTGGCGCTGGGGCTAGCGTTAATTGCATTAATCAATCCGTCTACATCGTTAACGCCACCGAGATCCACGAACACCTCTGAACCATCGATCTGCAGTGTGAAATCGAAGTTACCACTTTGAATAAAGGCATCGTCTATCTGACCCAAATTTAACTCTGTAGTAGCAGAGGCACTTAACCCGGTCTCATCATTAATGGCTGCAGCTACATCTTTTGCAGACAGTCCAGAGGGAATATTGATTGTGCGGTCGGCAGAACCATCATTATAGGAGACCGTAAATGTACCCGTAGGGAATGCTGTAACTGGTGGATTATTAGGGTCGAGGTTAAAGCCATTATTGGTGTAGGCTGGACCCGCTATCTCACCCATAACCGACACTTGTCGCTCTAAAACCGACTCTCGTGAATCTAAATTGACATCTGTCTCCAGCAAGGTGGTTCGCTTGGGAGCCAGATTATCAGTTTCAATTTGTAGGTCACCACGGATACCAGACAAGTTGCCATCACCGTCAGCGACGTAGCCCTGAACCCGCATATTCTGGTTATTAACAACATAACCTTCTTTATCAATCCCGAACTGGCCAGCCCGGGAATAGCGGATTTCACCGCCGTTATTCAGAATAAAGAAGCCATCACCACTGATAGCCATATCCAGGCCGTTATCGGTGAAGCTGATATTGCCCTGACCGAATGACTGCTTTACGTCCTGCACCCGCACGCCGTCGCCAATCGGATTGGTACCGGCACTCAGGAAACCACTGGCGTACAAATCACCGAACTGTACCTTGCTGCTTTTGAAGCCGACGGTACTGGCGTTGGCGATGTTGTTACCGGTGACATCCAGATCCACCGAAGCGGCGCGCAGACCACTCAAACCTGTGTTAAATGCCATGACTTATACCTCCTGGTCTGACACCGGATCAGTTGATTTGTTTGACTTCAGACAGCGGAATGGAGCCCATTCCGGCCAGATTCAGAGTAATGGAACCACCCTGCCCCAACGACACACTGTCGACATTGGCGCTCACCATGGTCGCCAACTGCTCCGATCCGGAGGGATAGGAGCCCTGCGCCACAATCGAGTAGGGGCCGGGCGGCAAAGGATTGCCGTTGCCGTCTTGCCCATCCCACTGGAACGAAACCACACCAGCCTGGCTGCTGCCCATATCAATCTGGCGAACTAACTCACCGCTTTGATTCATGACCGACAGTCGCAGCCCACCCGTGGAAGCCGGCACCTGAATGGTGCCAGTTATCTCGCCTTCGCTACCCAGAATGCCCACACTGGAGGGTGCCAGAACGGTTTTGCCTACCATCGCCGAGGCCTGCAAGGCCTGGCTGGACCGGAACTGACCAACCACATCGTCGACACTGCCCGACAGATTCTGCATTTCTTCCAGTGAACTGAACTGGGCCAACTGGGCGATAAAATCGCCGTTGTCCTGCGGCTCCAGTGGGTTCTGATTCTTGAGCTGCGCCAGCATCAGCTCCATAAACGCGTCTTTACCCAGCTCGTTGCCACCAGGGGTCTTGCCCTCCTGGTTCAGTTGGTACTGGCTCAGCACGTCTGAGGCGGCTGCGGAATTCACTGCACTCATGGCTTAATCCTCACTTGTTACTGCTGACCCAGTGTCAGAATTCGCTGCATCATGGATTTGGCGGTGTTCATGACATCCACATTCATCTGAAAACTGCGGGACGACGACATCATGTCCGCCATTTCCTCAACCACGTTCACGTTGGGGTAATAAACGTACCCTTCCTCGTTCGCGGCAGGGTGATTCGGCTCATAGCGCATCTGCAGTTCTGCATCGCTCTCGACAATCCCCTCAACGCGAACACCTGCCCCGGCCCCCTCTTCGGAACCAATACCAAATCCCTGCTGATCAGGGTTCAGCATGGCCTGCTGAATAGCGGCAAACACCGGTTTGCGGGCACGGTACGTTGTATCCGTGCTCGAACTGGCGGTTTCTGCGTTGGCAATGTTAGACGCGGTGGTGTTGAGCCGCAGTGACTGTGCGGTCATGCCGGAACCGGCGATGTCGAAAATGTTACCCAGTGACATGACAATCTCCTTCAATCTCGTACGGACTGCGGCTTATTCGCCCTTCAGCGCCTTGGTCAGGCCGGAAAACCGACTACTCAGGAACTGGAAGCTGGCCTGGTAATCCATGGCGTTGCGCATGAAACGGGTCTGCTCGGCCTGCGCATCCACGGTATTGCCATCAATTGATGGCTGGTGCGGGGTACGGTACAGCAGCTCGCCGTCAGCGCCAGGGCTGGAGGTGTCCATATGGCCACTGTGGGTCGTGGTCATACCAAAGCCCGTCATGGAATCCTGCGCCTTCTGCATCATCGCCTGGAAATCCACGTCGCGGGCTTTGTAGCCCGGGGTGTCGGCATTTGCCAAGTTGTTCGCCAGCACTTCGGCCCGCTTGACCCGCGCCTGCAGCGCGTGCTCATGAATACCAAGCGCTTTGTCGAATGTAATAGCCATTACTGCCTCCAGATCTTTGCACCGACCAGGCTGAACCTGTGAACTTGCCGGTTTTGCGTTCTGAAGTGATTAAAGCAAGCAGAGTGCCAGAATTGAAAAAGCCCGCTGTAATGCGGGCTTCGAAGAGGGCTGTCTAATAAATGAGCGGCAAATTCCGGTTAAACGCAACGAGGGCGGCAACGGGTTTCCCCAGGCGGACTTGCCGCTGATCGAGGCTCAGACTTGCCAGGGGGAAGTGCGCCCTGGCGCGGCCCACCTTGAGACATACTCTTTGGTATCGGGCCGGGGCACCGATGGTTTCTCACTGGCAACGGTACCGGTATAGAGGAAACCGATAATGGACTCGCCCGGCAGCAGCCTAAGACCGTCATGCAGCGACGGATGATAAGCCACAGGCCCGGTTCGCCACATGGCGCCGTAGCCGGCATCATTCAGCGCCAGGGAGATAAAACTCATACCGGCCGCTGCCGACATTACCTGCTCCACCTCCGGCACCTTCGGATGATGACGGGGCGACGCAATACCGACAATAATCATGGGTGCACGAGCCGGAGCATTCCGGGCCTTCTCACGCTCCTTATCAGAAGCGTCCGGCGGGCAGCATTCAGCAAACAGGTCGCCCAGAGCTGCCAGGCCTTCCCCCTCTATCACGAGATAACGCCAGGGCCTCAACAACGCATGATCCGGGGCCCGGGCCGCGCACCGGAAGGCCTGATCAACCACAGACACCGGTGGTGCCGGTGCCTGCAAACGGGGCTCCGAAGCACGATCCAGAATAAAACGGGTTATCGAACTCATACAGTCTCGCTGTTGATTGGTTGCATGATTTTCGGTTGGGCCGGAAGCGGCCCCGATGAATTGTGAGTTCTACGTAATGCTGTTAATCTTTAGTCGTAGTTCAAACCAACAATTATAAAGAATCGGCAGCATACAATGAGCGACATACTTATCGGAAGGATCCGGTTCTGAAAATGATGAGCGCACCCGCTGAATTACGCAGCATAACCGGCAATACCGGCAAGCTGGGGCAAGGCGACATCTACGACCACACGGTGGCGATTCCACCGATGCCCGATTACAACGGTCGGATACTGGCCTACACCGCCACTGCCGCCATTATTGTCACGGGTGTCCTTCAGGATATGTTTCCCCAATTGCTTCTCTGGATGGTGGCTGGCGCTCTGATCTGGCCACATCTCGCGCACGTGCTTACACGGCGAACCTTCCTGCGACGTTCAGCCCGGATTCGGCAAAAAATGCTGTTCCTCGACTGCATAATCGGAGGCAGCTTTATTGGTTTGATCGGATTAATCGCCATTCCGTCGGTATCGGTTGTCCTGATGCTGATGTTCAGCTGTCTGATCGTGGGCGGCGTCAGGCAATGGTTGTTCGGCACAGCGCTCATGTCTGCCGCCATGGCCGCCACAGTGGCGGCAACCGGCACCGCCGCCGATCTGGAAGCCCCCCTGCTCACCAGCATCGTCGCCATTTTGGCCACAGGCACGTACATCTGCGTTACCGCCTATTACTCACACCAACAGGCCCGGGCCCTGCTGCTGGCAAAGACCCAGATTCAGAACCAGCGGGAACAGTCCATCGCCCTGTCCCACAAGCTCTCGAAATACCTGTCGCCTCAGGTCTGGCAGTCCATCTTTACCGGGGAACGGGATGTTCGGCTTGAAACCCAGCGCAAGAAACTCGCAGTGTTTTTCTCAGACATAAAAGGCTTTACTGAACTGTCGGAGGAGATGGAGCCGGAAGCCCTTACCGAGCTTCTGAATCACTACTTCAACGAAATGTCAGAGGTCGCCCTGAAATACGGCGGCACCATCGACAAGTTTGTCGGCGATTCCATCATGGTGTTCTTTGGCGATCCGACCAGTCGCGGCCAGAAAGAAGATGCGTTCTCGTGTGTGTCCATGGCCATCGAGATGCGCAAACACATGAAGATCATGCGCCAGAAATGGCGCAGCCAGGGCATCAAGACGCCCCTGGAAATCCGCATGGGCATCAGTACCGGCTATACCACGGTTGGTAACTTCGGCGCCGAAAACCGGATGGATTACACCATTATCGGCAAGGAAGTGAACCTCGCCAGCCGACTGGAGTCCCTGGCGGAACCAGGCGAGATTCTGGTGTCGTATGAGACCTTCTCGCTGATCAAAGACCGCATTATGTGCCGGGACAAGGGCGAGATTACCGTAAAAGGCTTTGGCAAGCCGGTGCCCATCTACGAGGTGGTGGATTTCCGGCGCGACATGGGGCCTCACCGTAGCTTCCTGGAACACGAACACAGCGGCTTTGCCATGTACCTGGATTCCGATAAGGTCACCGAACGGGAGCGCAAAGCCATACTCAGCGCCCTCGAAGACGCAGCCGACCGACTGCGTCAGGAAGACGATACCGAATAGCCGAGCCTGCTACTGCCTAACCAACCGCGGCCCCGGACCATCTTCAGCACACGTGCTGCGCCAGGGGTTGATATCCAGGCCACCACGCCGGGTGTAACGGGCGCACACCATCAAGGATTCTGGCTGACACCTCGCCATCAAGTCAGTAAAGATGGTTTCAACACAATGTTCGTGAAAATCCTGTTTCTGACGGAAGCTCACGATATAGCGCAGCAACCCTGCCCGATCAATCTTCCTCCCGGAATAGCGAATCAATACCGTGGCCCAGTCGGGTTGGCCGGTCACTGGACAGTTGCTTTTCAGAAGATGTGAACACAAGCCTTCACTGACCACCGGCTCGCTGGTTGTCAGCGACTCAGGCGCATAGTCGTAGGCCACCTGCTCTAGCGTTTCATCATCGATCAACTCGTATCCTTCGGGCCGGCCGATTGCAGGCGCTGAGTCATCCACACTCAGAAGTGTCACATCCACCGCCGCGCCACAGGCACTCGAAAGATCCTGGGTAATGGTCTCGGCCACTTGATCCGGAGACGAGAACACCGCCTGATTCAGAGAGTTCAGGTACAACTTCAGGGATTTGCTCTCAATAATGGCAGGCGATGCCGCAGGAAACCGGATTTCTCCCCAGGCCACGGCCGGTAAACCGCCAGGCTTCAGCCAGGAGATTTCCCACGCCTGCCACATGTCCTCGCCAAACCAGGGCCAGCGACCATCGTCCAGGCCGATTCGCCGGCGGTTTTCTTCCCGAGCCACCGGGAACAGCAGAGACGGATCATACTGATCAGGGTATTCACTGGACTTGCCCAGTGGCGCGTTATCAAGAGCCATATCAGTTCCGGAATTTAATCAGTGTCGAATGCCCTTGCCACGGGCAAGCATGCGCAAGGCTACCGCCGCCAGCAAGACGATGAAAACCAGAATCATACCAAGAGACACGAACGGATTAACGTCCGAAACACCCAGTATGCCGAAGCGAAAACCGTTAACCATATACAGGATCGGATTCGCCATGGACACGCCCTGCCAGAACGACGGCAGCATGTCGATGCTGTAGAACACACCCCCAAGGTACGTTAGCGGAGTAAGCACAAAGGTCGGGACGATGGAAATGTCATCAAACTTGGTCGCCAGCATGGCGTTGATGAAGCCGCCCAGAGAGAACAATGCCGATGTGAGAATCACCGTGATAACCACCATCAGCAGGTTATGGATACTTAACTGAGTGAATGCCAGCGACAGCAAGGTGACGATCAGGCCGATACTCAGACCCCGGGCCATACCACCAGCCACATAGCCCGCCAGGATGGTCCAGTTCGGCACCGGCGACACCAGCAATTCCTCAATACTGCGCTGGAACTTCATAGAGAAAAACGACGACACCACATTGGAGTAGGAATTGGTGATGACCGCCATCATGATCAGGCCCGGCACAATGAACTGCATATAGTCGTAGCCGCCCATTTCACCGATGCGGGAACCAATCAGGTTGCCAAAAATAATAAAATACAGCGTCATCGTGACGGCCGGCGGCAACAGCGTCTGCGGCCAGATCCGCGTAAAGCGCCGAACCTCGCGGGTAACGATGGTTGTAAAGGCTGTCCACAGTGCTTGTGGTGTCATGCTGTCACCTCGCTGGCTTTCTCTGCCTCCCGGGCATTCTCCTCAACCATGCGAACGAACAGCTCTTCCAGCCGGTTGGCCTTGGTTCGCATGCTCAGCACACGAATACCCAGATTCTCCAGCTCGATAAACAGAGCGTTCAAACCCTGTCCCTTGGCAACTTCCACCTCGAGCGCACCATCGTCATCCAGACTGGCTTTGAATGCAGTCAGCTCAGGGGCTTTTTCTAACGGCTGCTCGGTATCCAGCACAAAGGTTTCTACACTGAGCTGTTGCAGCAGTTCCCGCTTGCTGGTGTGCCGGATGATTTCCCCATGATCAATAATGGCAATGTTGCGGCACAGGGCTTCCGCCTCCTCCAGATAGTGGGTGGTCAGAATGATGGTAGTCCCCTGACGATTCATCTCCTCCAGGAATTGCCACATGGAGCGACGCAATTCGATATCCACACCGGCCGTCGGCTCATCAAGAATCAACAATCTGGGCTCATGTACCAGTGCCCGGGCGATCATCAGGCGGCGTTTCATACCACCGGACAACATCCTGGCCGGTGTGTTGCGCTTGTCCCAGAGCCCGAGCTTCTTCAGATACTTCTCCGCAGACACCCGTGCGGTTTTCAGGGGTATGCCGTAATAACCAGCCTGCGTGGTGACGATATCTTCCACCTTCTCGAACTGGTTAAAATTGAATTCCTGTGGAACCACACCCAGGGAGAGCTTGGCGCTTGAGAGGTCTGTATCGATATCATGGCCGAACACTCTGACCTTGCCGCCCGACTTGTTTACCAGAGAGGAAACAATCCCAAGAGTGGTCGACTTGCCGGCCCCGTTTGGGCCCAGCAAGGCGAAAAAATCGCCTTCCCGAACGTGCAGATCAATGCCTTTGAGGGCCTGAAAACCATCGCTGTAGTTCTTGGTCAGCCCTTCAATGTCCAGTGCGTAGGTCATACACCCCACCGTTGTTCAGAAACCTGGCTCCAGAGGAGCTAAAAAGATAGAGAGCTATTTGATTGAGGCAACGCCCGAAAATTCAAGGGACGAAGCCAATTAAAGCCAGGTGTCCCAAACCCTCAAACTGCGACAGGATTCCCGATATAGCCGAAGTGCCATCCCTATAATGCAGTTACAACAACTTACAAATCGGACACCGGCCACCGGATGCTCCAAGTCAACGCGAAGGGATTGTACGAAACGCCATGAAACTCGTTCACCTCACCCGCTTTATTCTGCCACTCTCTGCAGCCATCGCCCTGACCGGCTGCTTCGATAGTGGCAGCAGCTCCGGATCCGACGATACCCGCACCGGGCAAATTCATTTCCAGGGCGTTGGTGGGCTGACCTACCAGACTGCCAGTCAGTCCGGAAAGACCAACACCCGTGGCGAGTTCCGCTATTACCCCGGCGAGACAATCTCGGTCAAAGTAGGCAATCTCCCTATCGCAGAGGGGATTCCGGCAAGGGAATACGTGACCTTCCTGGAATTTCAGGAAGACACCCGCGCGGCCCTGCAAACCCCGGCCGTTGACGATGAAGGACTGAACAGCCACCAGGTCCGTGAACAGCTATTGTTTGAGAACAACACACTGATGAACCTGTCCCGCTTCCTTCTGGCCCTGAACTGGACCGAGAACGTAGACGACGACGAGGGCATCGACATCCGCGAGCGAGTCATCAACCAGCTCAACCAGGCGCTTGATGATCCTAACCTGCCGAACACCATAGATTTCAATGTCAGCATCGGCGAGTTTACCGCCGAGAATTCGCCGGCCAACCAGATCCTGGCGGAGATCTGCTTCCACCCGAAAGACGACCCACTGTGCGGTGAGCCGCCAACCCAGGAGGAAATCGACAACGCCGATGACCGCCCTGTAGATGGTGAGCTGGATCCTGATATCGACTACAAGGAAGATCTGGAGGCGCTCCGGGAACGAATTCTCCAGTCTGTGCGCAACATGGATGAATTCGACAACGAACAGGCCCGCAATTACCTTCGCAGAGAGCTCGCCGCTATAACCCGGAAGTTATCAAGGCAGTACTACCTGTCACCGGAAGACGCCACACACGCCGCCGGCGACACCAGCATCAAGTCCGTGAAAGTCAAAAAGATCAGGGGGGACGCTCAACTAGCCCAGCTGCAAGCTCAAAGCACACGCCCAACCGACGTTTATGTTAACGCCGAAAGCTGGCAAGAGGCAGAAGTGGAGTACGTGGTCGACGGCCCCACAGGCGGTGAATCAGAAATTCTGGTGAACTTCCGGCCGGAGGGCACCTATCGCTGGGTGCGCAAGCAGATACGCATACTTATCGATTAATCAGTTTACCCAGGGACCAACGGGACTCGGCACCTGTTACATCGTAGCCAGCCGGGTCCAGGCCCTCGGTGCCATGGGGCAAACACTCGCGCACGGTCAGTAACTCCGAGGCGCCTCGGGACTCATTGTGCCGGGCCAGATCAACAATCTTTGCGGATTTCAGCGGCCGATGCTCGGCGTCCTGCATGACCATCACGCTGGGCCACAGCCTCCTTCCCGGTGAATGGGATACCACAATGCCACGCTGGCCATCAGAAAGCTCCACCAGAGTACCGGTCGGATACACGCCCACACCCTGGATAAAAGCCTCAACAAGATCTTCCTGAAATTCGATGTTGCGCATATCGTACAACAGCGATACCGCTTTTGCCGGTGTCATGGGATCCTGATCATCCCTGGGCGCAATCAACGACTCGAAGAATTCTGCAATACCTGCAACTTTTGCCAGCAGCGGGATACGGTCGCCACGAATTCCCTGTGGAAAGCCGGAACCATTGTGCCGCTCGCGGTGCCCCTGAACTACGCTCATAACGGCTCTGGAGAGACCCGCGGCTTCCAGCATCTGACAACCACGTTCGACATAGGTGCGATAAGTCGCGTATTCTTCAGTGGATAGACGGTGCTCTCGGGCCAGCATCTCTTTAGGCAATGCGGTCTTACCCACCTGCGACAAAAGACACCCCACTCCCAGATGGTTCAGGAGCCCTTCGTTCAATCCTAGCTGCCGGCCACACACCAGGGCCCATACTGCGGTATTCAGGGCATGCCGATACACAAAATCATCATACTGGCGGGTGCGGCTCAACCACAAAAGCGCGTTCGGCTGGCGAACGACGCTCTCTACCATGCGGCGGGTGACCTCCGCAGCCGGGCGCAAATCCGGCATCTGGTCATCCTGGATGGTCTCGAACATACGGCTTAATGCCAGTTCCGCATCACTGAGAAGTTTGCGGGATACTTTGAGCTCTTTTCGGAGAGGCACTTCGTTCTTGTAGGCAACCGGTTCGCGAATACTAAGTGGCGCCAGCTGCAATTGCTCACGACCACCGGACCGGGCGTTGGAACGTCGGGCAAAAGGGCGAACCTTGTCTGGCCCGAGGGTGATTTCCTCGCGGGTTTCCGCCACATCGACCATCACCCACTTACAGTGGGAGACAACGGCTTTCAGATCGTTTTCGGAACGGAGGTAAAAGCCCTGGATGGGAAACGGTGTTTGATGCCAGGGGCGATCAAGATCAGACACGAACATGCCGATCTCAAGATCATGTGCCGCAATTTTTTTCTGACGAACGCCCACTAGACACCTCAGGAACAGGGATTCTTAGACAGTTCCCAGTTTGCCACGTTAACGGCAAGACACCATTACTATTTGGTAGCGAACCGTCACCAAAGCGCAACAAGTCGTAACTCAGATTTTCACTCGGCAACGAAATGTATCACTGTGACCAAGCTCACAGGAAAAAGCAGACAGACTTCAATCTTCCAGGCACTGAGTCTCGTCAAAATCCGGCAGACGCGCATTCAAAGAGCCCCGGGGCACCTTCCTGGCATAAACCGTATAGGCGACTGCAGACGGACGAATGTAATCAACATTCACCTCTTCGCCACCCTTCATCAGGGTTGCCCTCGCAGGGTGGCAGGAAACCAGAAGCTCAAAGCGGCTGCCGACATCGGCCACCCGGCCTCCTCCCTGCGGCGTTTTTACCGTGAGACAGGAAGACTGCCCTGTGGCTGGCGAACCTGTTGCCGCCAAGACATCCAGCGAGGGGTCTCCACAAGCACGAATGCCATCACCACAATCACCAGCACTGTCATGACTGCTGTCGGCAATACGCCAGACCCGTTCACTACACTGGGTTTCCAGTTTCATGGTGGTGGCCTGATTACGGCCCGGCCACCACTCTGGATACTCCGCGCTTTGCCAGTTCACCCGCACCTGCCGGGTTTCACCCGCGGAATTCTCCGCGGGGAACATGGCATAGTGGGTATAGTAGCTGGCGCATCCTGATAGCATTGCCATCGGCACAACAAACACCGAGACCATCAATCTGAAATACGCAGGTGAACTCATCAGGCAAAACCTTTCCTTTTAACTGAGCCCATTATCTCCATCATGAAATTCTCTTCCGCCAACTATTCGGCAGTATCGGCAAACTGCAACCCGAACCCGTCAACCGTGCGACGCACCACCACCATATCCAGAATGGGGGCCGGCACAGGAAGCCCCTGCACCTGAACGCTTACGCAATCGCCCAAGAAGGGCTCGAAGACCTGTTCACCCACAACGATGAAAACGCCGCCGTCTGAGATGTCACGGGTAGAGAAGACGAATTCTCCCAACTGTTCATGGACCAACTTCACTTTTGCACTCATTGCCGTGCGGCTATGCTCTCTGCGATCACTACCGACCATGCTCGGAAACCCTGCCATTTGCTGCCTTCTTATAGTGTTCTGAAGCATAACACTATTTTCTGAAAAATATCCCCGAAGGGTTATTGACTCATTCGCGGTTAGCAATGAGAATAGTTGTCGTTTTTAACTGCCTGTCACATTCGATTACAGGCGAACGTTCACCTTTTAGCAACGCGACAGAAAGGATCACCACTATGCGAATGAAACTTGCCGCAACTGCCGCCATCGCTCTGGCCGCCATGCCGCTGTCTGCCTCTGCCGACGGCGAGGTCAACATCTACTCCTACCGTCAGGCTTACCTGCTGGAACCGCTGCTCAACGCCTTCACCGAAGAAACCGGCATTGAAGCGAACGTTGTCTTTGCCAAGCAGGGTCTGGCCGAGCGCCTTGAGCGTGAAGGCCGCAACAGCCCGGCAGACGTGGTGATGACGGTCGACATTTCACGCATCAACGAACTGGTTGAGAAAGACCTCGTTGCCGGCGTTGAGACCGACACGCTGCAGGAGAACATTCCGGAGAACCTGCGCCACCCGGAAGGTAAGTGGTACGCCCTGACCACTCGTGGCCGCCTGATCTTCGCATCCAAAGATCGCGTTGAAGAGGGTGAGATCACCACATACGAGCAACTGGCTGATGACAAGTGGGAAGGCCGCATCTGTACCCGCAGCGGCAAGCACCCGTACAACATCGCCCTGATCTCCTCCATGATCGCCCACCACGGTGAAGAGAAGACCGAAGAGTGGCTGCAAGGCGTCAAAGAAAACCTGGCACGCAAACCCCAGGGTGGCGATCGCGACCAGATCAAAGCCATCGCTGAAGGCGTCTGCGACATTTCCATTGGCAACAGCTACTACTACGGCAACATGCTGATGGACGAAAACCAGCGCCCGATCGCCGAACAGGTTAACCTGGTATTCCCGAATGCCGAAGGTCGTGGCACTCACGTAAACATCAGTGGCATTTCCCTCACCAAGAGCGCGCCGAACAAGGACAATGCCATCAAGCTGATGGAATTCCTGTCCTCACCGGAAGCCCAGCGCATCTACGCGGAAGCCAACACCGAGTACCCGGCGAACCCGGAAGTGAAGCCTTCTGGCCTGGTAGCCGAGTGGGGTGAGATCAACCCGGACGATCTGTCACTGCAGGAAATCGCCAACAACCGCGAAGCGGCTGTGAAGCTGGTTGACCGCGTTGACTATGACGGCTGATCAGCCTCACACCAACCGGTAAACCGAAGGGTGTCCTGTCCAGGGCACCCTTTTTTGTTGGCCACAAACATGACCGCAGTCATTGCAGGGAAGCAACGCACTATCTAAAATCGCAACACTTCTCATCACCACTACGCTAACAGGATCACCATGACCGAGGTCGTTTCCAGTGCAAACCCGGGGCTCTCGCAACCGCTACTGGCAAAACGCACCTCAAAACGGTGGCTGATCAGCGCCGTCCTTACCACCACTATTGTCGCGCTTCCAGTACTGTCGGTGATCTTCCTGGCCCTGTTCCCGGACGAGAACATCTGGCCTCATCTGATTGAAACCACCCTGCCCCGCTACCTGACCACCACCATCAAGTTGATGATCGGTGTGGGCGCACTAACCCTGTTGATCGGACTGGCCACCGCCTGGGCCGTGACCATGTGCGAGTTCCCGGGCCGGAAATTCTTTGAATGGGCTCTGCTGCTGCCTTTTGCCGTACCGGCCTACGTGATTGCCTATGTCTACACCAGCCTGCTGGATTACGCCGGTCCCGTGCAGCGAGGCCTGCGTGAGTGGTTTGGCTGGCAGAACGCCAGCGATTACTGGTTTCCGGAAATCCGCAGCCTGGAAGGCGCCATCCTGATGATCGGCCTGGTACTCTACCCCTATGTGTACCTGCTGGGGCGAGCTGCCTTTCTTGAACAATCACCGTCACTGTTTGCCGTCAGCCGCAGCCTGGGTCATTCCGCACTGAGCACTTTCTTTCGGGTGGTTCTGCCCATTGCCCGGCCAGCCATTGCCGTGGGCCTGTCCCTGGTGCTGATGGAAACCCTGAACGACTTCGGCACCGTCGATTTCTTTGCCGTGCAAACCCTCACTCGCGGCCTGTTCGATACCTGGATGAACCTGGGTAATCTGGGCGGCGCGGCCCAGATCGCGACCACCATGCTCATTTTCGTGGTGATCCTGGTAACCCTGGAACGTTATTCACGGCGCCGCCAGCAACAATACGCGGCCCGCGACAACCGTGATCCGATTCATCGCTTCACCATGTCTTTCCCGCGCCAGATGATCTGTGTCGTCGTCTGCGCCGTGCCACTGATATTTGGCTTCATAATCCCCGGAGCCACCCTGGGCTATTACGCCTGGGAATACTTTGATGTCAGCTGGAACCCGGATTTTATTCAAAACACTTTTAACAGCCTGTTCCTGTCCAGCGCGGCAGCGCTCACCACCCTGATCATCGGCGTTACGCTGGCCTATAGCCGCCGTCTGCACAACACCCGTGGCATGCAGATCCTGATGCGCCTATCCAGTCTCGGTTACGCCATGCCCGGCGCAGTGCTGGCCGTGGGCGTCATCGTGCCACTGGCCGGCTTCGATAACTGGCTGGATTCCCTGATGCGGGATTATCTTGGCGTGAGCACCGGCCTGCTGCTGAGTGGAACGGCCTTTGCCCTGATTTTTGCCTACACCGTGCGTTTTCTGGCGGTGTCTGCCGGCAGTGTGGAGAGCGCCCTCCAGAAAATCACCCCCAGCATGGACATGGCCTCCCGCTCCCTGGGCCACACTCCGGGCAAAACCCTGATCAACGTACACCTGCCGATGCTGCGTGGAACCCTGGTCACCGCCGCCCTGGTAGTGTTTGTCGACTGCATGAAGGAACTGCCGGCCACCCTGATTCTTCGGCCCTTTAATTACGAGACCCTGGCCACCTACGTGTACCAGTTTGCCTCAGACGAACAGCTCTATCACAGCGCCCTTCCCGCCCTGATCATTGTGGTCGCCGGTATCATCCCCATCATTCTGATGAACCGGTCCATCTCCAATTCCAGAACCATGGCCTGACGGCCAGAAATATCGGAACGCCAGAAACAAGAAGGCCCGGCAGTTTGCCGGGCCTTCTTGTCCTTACCGTGTAAGCCGTCGCCTTTACTGCCAGATAACCGGCTGCTTCTTGGCGTACCAGCTGTCCACTTTCGCCTGATAGGCGTCTTCCACCACGTTACGCTTAAGCTTGAGCGTCGGCGTCAGGAAGCTGTTCTCGATGGACCACTCATCGCTGACCACCGTAATGAAAGCCAACTGTTCGTGGGGATCTACAGTTTTGTTTACGTCCTGAATCAGCTGCTTGAAGCTTTCTTCCAACTCCTTGCGGAAGCTCTCGTCAGCAGCTTTCGGGCGAATCTCCTCACCCAGAACCACCAACGCGTGGGGCTGGGTCTGGTTGGCACCCGACACACACACCATTTCGATGGCATCGTGAGACATCAGGCGGTTCTCGATCGGCGCCGGCGCAATGTACTTGCCCTTGCTGGTCTTGAAGATCTCCTTGATGCGGCCGGTCAGCTTGAGACGGCCCATCTCGTCAATCTCGCCCTTGTCACCGGTACGCAGGAAGCCATCCTCGGTGAAAGCTTCAGCAGTTTTCTCCTCATCCTTGTAATACCCCATCATGGTAGCCGGGCTCTTGACCAGCACCTCACCCTGATCGCTGATCTTCACTTCAACGCCCGGCAGGGCTTCGCCGACATAACCGGTGCGGGTACGGCCCGGTTTGTTCATGTGAGAGTAGGCAAAGTTCTCGGACATGCCATAACCTTCCAGCAGTTCCAGGCCGAGATTGCGGTACCAGTCCAATACATCGTTGGACAACGGTGCGGAACCGGAACCGGCCAGCTTCACCTTGTCCAGGCCCAGGCCTTTCAGCACCTTCTTCTTGATCAGCTTGCTCACTACCGGAATCTTCAGCAGGCGATCCAGCTTCTGCTTGGGCACTTTCTGCAAAACACCATGCTGGAACTTCACCCACAGGCGCGGAACCGAGAGGAAGAGCGTTGGCCGTGCCCGCTGAAGATCCTGAACGAAGGTGTCCAGAGACTCTGCAAAATAAAGCTGGAAGCCGGAATACAAAGAGCCCAGCTCCACAAAGGTGCGCTCAAATACATGAGCCAGCGGCAGGTAGGACAACATGCGCTCACCTGGCCCTACGCCCAGAGTCTCGATACCGCCAGCAGCGGCGAACGCCATGTTATTGAAGCTGAGCATAACGCCTTTCGGGCGACCGGTACTGCCAGAGGTGTACACGATGGTGGCCAACTCTTCCGGATCACGCCTGGTTTTGCCTTCCAGTGGCGGGTACTTGGCAACAATGTCGTCCCAGGTCTCGAAATCGTTGGGCGGGCTCAGCGGATAGGAAATGCAGCGAACCGATTCCGGCACACCGGATTTCATACTGTCCCAGTCATCCAGTTTACCCACGAACAACACGTCGCACTCGGCGTGGTTGAGGATGTAGTTCACGGTATCGGCGTTCAGGGTGGGATACAGCGGCACGGAAATGTGCCCTGCCATCCAGATGGCCCAGTCTGTCATCACCCACTGGGCGCAGTTCTTGGAAATCAGACCAATCCGGCTTTTCTCCGGCAGGTTCAGGGATTTCAGGTACGCCGCCATCCGGCGTGCCTCATCCACGGCACGGCCCCAGGTGTACTCAACCACCTTACCGTCGCCAATGGGCTGCGTCATATAAAGGGAATTAGGGCTGGTGGCCTCCCAGTGGTAGACCATATCCAGGGGGAGCTTTTTCGTTGTGTCCATGGACCTTCCTGATTTGTCGTTATAGTTTCGGATTCGCTTTTTCGCGTTCTCGTATTATTAGACTTTAGTAGCCTATTTCAACACACCAGAGCCCGTCAAAACGTGATCCGTGCAAAATAATTTGCATCTGCAACCACTCAAACGCTCGTCGCAACAAACTGCGCCTTCCCCTACACCGATTGCCGCATGGCTGTGTTAAACTTGCGCACCTTGAATTTTTGCCCCCGGTTTCACGGGAAAAAACAGTAACTGACTCGGAGATGGGCATATGGCCAAGAAATCCCTGCGCACGCTGATCGGCGCCTCGCTGCTTGCCGCAGCAAGCCTGGTTCAAGCGGACGACCCCCGTGTTGTTGCCATCACACAGATTGTTGAACACCCGGCACTGGATGCCGTACATGAGGGCGTTAAGGACGAACTGGCCGAGCGCGGCTATCGCGAAGGCGAAAACCTGCGCCTGATGCACGAAAGTGCCCAGGGCAACTCAGCCATTGCCTCTCAGATTGCCCGCAAGTTTGTGGGTGAAAACCCGGATGTAATCGTGGCCATTGCCACACCGTCCGCACAAACCGTTGCCGCTGCAGCCCGTAACGTGCCCGTGGTCTTCTCTGCCGTGACTGATCCGGTTGCCGCCAAACTGGTACAAAGCTGGGAGGCCCCTGGTGCCAACATCACCGGGGTAAGCGATATGCTGCCCATCGAGAAGCACCTGGACATGCTGCAGCGTGCAATGCCCGACGCCAAGCGCATCGGCACCGTTTACAACCCTGGCGAAGCCAACGCCGCCGCGCTGATTGAACTGCTGGAAGAACGCCTGCAGGCCCGCGGTCTGGAGCTGGTTAAAGGTGCGGCCACCAAGACTTCTGAAGTGCTGGGCGCAGCCCGCTCACTGGTAGGCAAGGCCGACGCCATCTACCTGACCACCGATAACACCGTGATCAGTGCCGCCGAAGCGGTTATTTCCGTTGGCGAACGAGCCAAGATCCCGGTTTTTGCTGCCGACACCGCCACCGTTGAGCGTGGCGCGGTAGCCGCTTTGGGCTTCAACTATTACAACCACGGCCGCCAGACCGGCGCCATGGTCGCACGCGTACTGGAAGGTGCCGGCACAGCCGACATGCCGGTTGAAACCATGGAAGAACTGGATCTGTACGTGAACCCCGAGGCCGCCGAACGCATGGGCGTCACTCTGCCCGAAGACCTCATCCAGGAAGCCGTCAAAGTCGTCAAAAACGACAAGTAACGCCTGACCAACACGGGCGGACCCCAAAAGGGCCCGCCCGTTTTCTTTCACGGTGAAAAACTACCCATGCTCAGTGAAATCGCATTCTACGGTGCTCTCGAAACCGGCCTGATCTACGGCCTGGTTGCCTTTGGTATCTATCTCTCTTTCCGTGTTCTCGACTTCCCCGACCTGACGGTGGATGGCAGCTTCCCCCTGGGCGCCGCCGTTGCCGCCATGTTGATTATTGAAGGCTGGAATCCCTGGCTGGCAACTGGCTGTGCGGTACTGGCCGGCATGGCCGCCGGTGCCGTAACCGCCATCCTGAATGTCAAACTCAACATTCTGAACCTGCTGGCCTCCATCCTTACCATGATCGCGCTCTACTCCGTGAACCTGCGCATCATGGGCCGGCCGAACGTGGCCTTGCTCACAGAAGAAACGGTACTGACTCCCTGGTACGACCTGGGCCTGGCTTTCCATCAGGTGCCGGTGTTGCTGTTTACCCTGGTCGCTATTGTGTCCCTGATTCTGTTGTGGCGTTTCATGAAATCCGAGACTGGCCTGGCCATGCGCGCCACTGGCGCCAACGCCCGCATGGCTCGCGCCCAGGGCATTGCGACCGGCGGCATGATCATACTGGGGGTTGCTCTGTCCAACGGTCTGGTGGGTCTGGCCGGTGCTCTGTTTGCCCAGAGCCAGGGCGCAGCAGACGTCACCATGGGTGTAGGCGTAATCGTGATCGGCCTCGCCTCACTGATTGGCGGTGAAGCCGTTATCACCCCCTCCACCGTGGTACGCGCCCTGTTGGCGTGTGTAGTGGGCGCCATCATCTACCGACTGGCCATTGCCTTTGCCCTGAATGCCGATGTCCTCGGCCTGCAGGCACAGGATCTGAATCTGATTACCGCGGTTCTGGTTACCCTGGCCATCGTACTGCCTGGCGTTCGCACCAAGATCGCCAGTCGTTTCACCAGCAAAAAGGCCTGAGGAGGCACTATGATCAGCGCAACCGATCTGCGGCTTACCTTTGGCAAAGGCACCCCGCTGGAAAACCCGGCCCTTCGGGGCATGAGCCTGACGGTAAACCAGGGCGAATTCGTGACGGTCATCGGCAGCAACGGCGCCGGAAAATCCACCTTCCTGAACGCCCTCGCCGGCGAAGTCATGGTGGACAGCGGCCAGATTATCGTCGACAACCTGGACGTTACCCGGCTGCCCACCCATAAACGGGCGGCGCGGGTTGCCCGGGTGTTCCAGGACCCCTTGGCCGGCACCTGCGAAAACCTGTCCATTGAAGAAAACCTGGCACTGGCCATCAAACGTGGCCAAAGCCGAGGTCTGACCAGTGCGGTGAAAAAGCAGTATCTCGGGCAGTTCCGGGAAAGCCTTGCCACGCTGAAACTGGGCCTGGAAAACCGCCTGGGTGACAAAATGGGCCTGCTTTCGGGCGGCCAGCGCCAGGCCGTCAGCCTGCTGATGGCCAGCCTGACGCCCTCCAGCATACTGCTGCTGGATGAGCACACTGCCGCACTGGACCCGAAAACCGCCAACTTCGTGCTGGAACTCACCCAGCAGATCATCGAGGAGCAGAAGCTCACCGCCCTGATGGTCACTCACAGCATGAAACAGGCACTGGAAGTCGGCAGCCGTACGGTGATGCTGCACCAGGGCCAGGTGGTATTCGATATTGCCGGTAAGGACCGGGACGGACTGGAAGTGAAAGACCTGCTGGGCCTGTTCGAGAAACAGCGCGGCCTGGAGGTGGACGACGACAGTCTGTTGTTGGGTTGAAACACCCGACAGACAAAAACGGGGCCCACGCGGCCCCGTTTTTGTTTCTACTTAGCCATTTTAGTGGCCGTAGATCACCATCTGGGTATTGGTAATGGCCAGGTCGTCCATAAAGATGCTGCCAATGGACGTACCACCCACCAGCACACCGCCAATGGTCATGTCAGCGCGGAACGAATCCATATCGACCGCAAGGCTGTCGACACCCAGGCTGTTAGAGCCCTTGTAGATATCGAGGTCCACCTTGGCGAACAGGTCCGGAATGTTTTTGTTGCGAACCGGATCATAGGCATCACCGGTCAGGCGCAGATCCCGGATGCCCACCGCCAGGAACGGTGCATCGAACTCCAGGTTATCAATCGCTATATCGGCGCGCAGGTTCATCACGTCGGTATCCGCATCAATCTCGATATTGGCGCCGCCCATCAGAATGTCAGCGGTGAAATTATCAAGGATGGTGGTGGAGTCTGTGGTGCCAACCAGATTCCACTGGTCGGTGGAGACCCGCACATCCACCGCACCGAACATCTGCGGCAGCACGTTGATGATGGCATCGCCGTCACTGAGCACATCGATTTCAATGCGGATGTTGTCCAGCAGGTCGGTTTGCTGGGCAGCGCCGCCCATCAGGTTAACGCCCAGTTCCGGAAACAGGTCGGTCCGGTTGGTACCGCCCACGAAGATGTTGTTGATCTCAAGCGACCCCTCATCGGTGTAGATAAACCGATCAATGTTCAGCTTGGTCTCCAGTTCAATGGTCACACCCGCCTGGCCGGTGATGTTTCCCATCGTGGTTTCATCCAACGGTTGAAACGCCAGGGCCGCAGGGGGCGCCCCGGCAATACACAGCGCAAGAACGGTAGGTTTCAGGCCTTTCATTGTTCTTTTCCTTTTATAGTCGTTATCACTTCCTGTGGGCCACTGCAGTATTACGACGCCACTGTCATACTCTACCGACACGTCGTTTTTGGATACGTGCAGAAGTCACAAAAACCTGCATTCCAGAACTTTTCAGGCGCACACTTTTTAACCACAAGATGTAGTGACATGCAGAGAATCCGTTAATGGCGCGGCTTCCCGCAGATTCAAGAACTTTTCCATTGATTTTCTTTGCCCACAGGCGCCAATCAATAGTTGCTCTCTTATTCACAGAACACTATATCCTGTTATACTTCCCAAAAAATAAGCCCATATATAGGGTCAGCTACGCCAACACCTACTGATTGTCAAGCAGTAGAAATGCCAGCAGACACAAGGCTGGCTGCAGTGATCAACACAGAATTCCGGTTATGGAAGGCAGTCTTCCCGGCCAGGCACGGACACCATATATAGTGATTCTGCTGGCCAGATAACCCATGAAGTACCAGAAACACACAGGGGTAAGGCGCTGAGGATGGCGTCTTCAAAAAATGAGACATACTGAAAACCGAGGGTGGCAATGAACGCTAAGGCACAGGCAGTGATCACAACGATTCCCATGCAGGAAGCTTCGCTGGATATCTGGAGCAGCAAGTACCAGCTCAAGACCAAGACCGGCGAGCCTGTCGACAAAGACATCAACGCAACCTACGAGCGCGTGGCCAAGGCCCTGGCCGAGGTTGAGAAAAAGAATGTACGCGACAAGTACATGAAGGAATTCCTGTGGGCCCTGCAAAACGGCGCCATCCCCGCCGGCCGCATTACTTCCAACGCCGGAGCCGAAGCCCACAAGCCGGCCACCTCCACCATTAACTGCACCGTATCCGGCACCATCCAGGATTCCATGAACGATATCCTGGAGAAAAACCACGAAGCGGGCCTCACCCTCAAGGCCGGCTGTGGTATCGGTTACGAATTCTCGACCCTGCGCCCACGCGGTGCCTATGTCGCCGGCGCGGGTGCCACCACCTCCGGCCCGCTGTCGTTCATGGATATCTTCGACCGCATGTGCTTCACCGTGTCTTCCGCTGGTGGCCGCCGCGGTGCCCAGATGGCCACCTTCGACGTACACCACCCGGACGTGATCGAATTCATCCAGGCCAAGCGTGAAGACGGCCGCCTGCGCCAGTTCAACCTGTCCCTGCTGATCACCGAAGACTTCATCGAAGCCGTGCGCAACGGCGACGACTGGCACCTGTCCTTCCCGGTTACCCAGAAAGAAGCCGACGACGAAGGCCTGGACCTGACCGACGCCAGCCAGTTCGTCTACCGTGACTTCCCGGTACAGGAAGGCTACGTGGTGAACAACGAAGGCAAGGTCGCCTGCCGCATCTACAAAACGGTCAAAGCCCAGTTCATCTGGGACACCATCATGACCAGCACCTACGACTACGCCGAGCCAGGTTTCATCCTGATCGACAAGGTCAACCAGATGAACAACAACTGGTTCTGCGAAGACATCCGCGCCACCAACCCCTGTGGCGAGCAGCCCCTGCCCCCGTACGGCAGCTGCCTGCTGGGCTCCGTGAACCTCACCAAGTTCGTTGAGTACCCGTTCACCGAGAAAGCGAGCTTCAACTACGAGAAGTACCGCAAAGTGGTGGGCACCTTCACCCGCATGCTGGACAACGTAGTCGAAATCAACGGCCTGCCCCTGGGCGAACAGCGCCATGAGATCACCTACAAGCGTCGCCACGGTATGGGCATTCTGGGCCTGGGCTCCACCCTCGCCATGCTGCGCATGCCTTACGGCTCTGACGAGTCCGTGAAGTTCACCGAAGAAGTGGTTCGTGAAATGGCGGTAGAAGGCTGGCGCCAGTCCCTGGCCCTGGCCGAAGAGAAAGGCCCGGCGCCAATCATGGACGACGAGTTTGAAGTAACGCCGAAGATGATGACCAAGTGCCCGAAACTGGCCGAAGACGGCATCAAGGTGGGCGACAAGGTCAAAGGCAAGGTACTGCACGCCAAGTACAGTGCCTACATGGGCCGTATTGCCGAAGTAGAGCCGGAGCTGGTAGCCAAACTGGCCGAGAAAGGTGGCCGCTTCACCCACCACACCTCCATTGCCCCGACCGGCACCATCAGCCTGTCCCTGGCCAACAACGCCAGTAACGGCATTGAACCGAGCTTCTCTCACCACTACGCCCGGAACATCATTCGTGAAGGCCGTAAAACCAAAGAGAAGGTAGACGTATTCAGCTTCGAACTGCTGGCCTACCGCCACCTGGTGAACCCGGGCGCCATGCCGTTCTCCGATGAAGAAGACAAGAAGCTGCCCAGCTACTTCACTACGTCCGACGACGTAACGCCCACGCAACACGTCGACATCCAGGCTGCGGCACAGAAATGGGTAGATTCCTCCATTTCCAAAACCGCTAACGTTCCTACAGAATTCCCGTACCAGGATTTCAAGGACATCTACCTGTACGCCTACGACAAGGGTCTGAAAGGCTGCACCACCTTCCGCTTCAACCCGGAAGCGTTCCAGGGCGTACTGGTTAAAGAGAAAGACCTTGAGAACACAATGTATGAGTTCACCCTGGACGACGGCAGCAAAGTGACCCTGCGCGGCAACGAACAGGTAGAGTACGACGGCGAAATTCACACCGCCGCCAACCTCTTCGACGCGCTGAAAGAAGGCACTTACGGCAAGTATTGATCCGGGAACCGACAGACAGGAATTACGAACATGACAGTGAAAATCAGCAACAAGATCGTCGGCTACCGGGTAAAGAAAGCCGACGCCGAGACCACGGGTGAGCACCAGGCGCCGGTGAAAGCCGACACCAAGCCGGTGGAGATGAACGAGAACATCGAACGCCCGGATTTCCTCCTGGGCACCACCTACAAGATCAAGCCGCCGGTGGCCGAGCACGCGATGTACATTACCATCAATGACATCCTGCTGAACGAAGACACAGACCACGAAAGCCGGCAGCCGTATGAAGTGTTCATCAACTCCAAATCGATGGAGCACTTCCAGTGGGTTATCGCCCTCACCCGCGTTATCTCAGCGGTGTTCCGCAAAGGTGGTGACGTCACTTTCCTGGTGGAAGAGCTGCGCAGCGTGTACGACCCCAACGGCGGGTACTTCAAGAAGGGCGGCGTGTTCATGCCCTCACTGGTAGCCGAGATCGGCGCCGTGATCGAGAAGCACCTGAAGGCCATCGGCCTGCTGGAAAGCGACGAGCTGAGCGAGACCACCAAGCGCATCCTCGCTGAAAAGCGGGCAGAGTTTGAGGCCAGCCAGAACAAGGCCACCAACGACGACAGCGGCAGCGACTACCCCGCCAACGCCACCATGTGCGGCAAATGCAGCACCAAAGCGGTGATTGTGATGGACGGATGCGCTACCTGCCTGTCCTGCGGCGACAGCAAGTGCGGTTAAGGTGATTGACCGCTGAGTGATGAAAAGGCCCGGTTGCGGAAGCTTCCGGGCCTTGCTGTTTAAAGGCAGCAAACACAAGGAATGTTCATAGATCATGGCAAGGAATCAAGGCCAAGGTGGGCCGATTGAATCACGGCTAATCAGCTTATTGGCATCGTTGTTTTTCTCTATCCCAACAGCAGCCCTCATTTGGCTCTGGGTCAATTTGGAGTTAGCTATTTACTGGGATTCCTTTCTCAGTAGTGGTTACCTTGTCGCCTGTATTATTGTCTTCGCTGTGTTGGCCATACTGCTCCCGCAATTGTTTCCATCCATTCTCGGGTCCGTTTGGCGTGGTATAGCCAAACTATGGAGCTGGTGGGGCTGGTAGCCCTGTGACTCACCTCGCGTTCAGGCTCCAATGGGTTTTCCGCTGCGCCCCCAACTAACAGCAACTAAAGACCTTAAATGTCTGATGCAGTCAGCGCACGCTTTGATCAGTTTTAATAGGGACGTTATGAAGGAAATTCTTGTTGTTGTTTGTGTCTTGTTTTTGGCGGCTTGTAAATCAAGCAATTCCGATAATGACCAGCCAGATGTTGGCGCCGAAACAATCGCTCCTGAGGTAGGAAGCTGGATCAGGGCCTGCTCCCCAATTGATGATGTGATCACAGCAGAAATATTTTATGACGGCGAGTTATCCGCTCGGTGGGTAGAGCGACTCGACATCACAGAAAACACTATAGTGGTCTCTCGATCCGTTTATGTTGATGAGATGTGCGAGACGCCTCTGTCCTTCGAGGACGGACCGGGAATTGTACTTCAGTGTTTCGGGGAAACTCGTCAAAGAGTGCTGGTACAAGGCGTATACGAGGTGCTGAGCTTTCCCTACATTGATGACCGGTACAATCCCCAGGTTCCCGAAAGTTGTGATTTGGCATCTGAGCCGGGCATGAACGTTTATCCGGTGGGTGATGTGCTCTACAGGGCTTACTATACGGACGCGATGAGCAGTGAACCCTCGGAACTGGTGGTCGATTTCAATCAGGTTTTTGAAAGGGTCCAGTGATCTGAACCGCCCTTTATTCACCGGAAAGGGAACAATCTTTGGAAAGGAAAACCGTGCCTGCGTCAGCCCCTCTGGTCAGCATTATCACCCCCACCTTCAACCGTGAGCGCACCATCACGCAAGCGGTCGAGTCTGTGCTGGCCCAATCCTATCCCCACTGGGAGCTGATCATCGTCGATGATGGCTCCCGGGACAGCACCCGCGAGAAGCTGGCCAGTTACCTGGACGATGAACGCATCCACTACCATTTTCAGGAGAACCAGGGCCAGAGCATTGCCCGGAACCTGGCGCTTCAATATGCCCGAGGCGAATTGCTGTGTTTTCTGGATTCCGATGACCTGTGGGTGCCTGAAAAGCTGGAGAAGCAAGTGGCGCTTATGGAGGCTCACCCGAAGGTGGATGTCCTTCACAGTGATGAAATCATGATCGACGAGCAGGGCCGGGAGTTGTCCCGCAAGAATATGCGCCGGTACTCGGGCCGGATTGCCCGCCAGATGCTGGTGGACAACAGCGTGAGCATCAACACGGTAATGGCGCGGCGGAAATGCTTCGATGCCATGGGCGGGTTTTCGGGCCGCTACGGCGTTGCCGACGATTACGACATCTGGCTGCGTTTTTCAGCCCGTTTCACCTTCCTGTATGTGCCCGAGTATTGGGGCTATTACCGGGTGATGGCAGACCAGATTTCCAGCGACAAGAAACGCCGATTTGCCGCCAACGAAGCGATCATTCGTGATTTTATCGAGGAATACGGAAGTACACTCCAACCCGGTGACATCCGCTGGGGTCTGGCCCGCTTCTACTGCCGGAAAGCCCGTCATTTTGCATCAGCAGGAGACTCGGCGACTGCCTGGGGCGCGGTTGCTCAGGCGTTGCGGTATGCTCCGCTGGATTCCGTGGTATGGCGCGCCGTTTATCGGGTGATCTTTCCCCCCAGCGACACCTTACAAGATTAACACTGGTAGCCTGTCAGACTGGTTTTCATCAAGAAAGGAATGGCCATGAAATGCCCGAAATGCAGAAACACGGACCTGAAACCCACCAAGATTGAGGATGGCCTCCCGGTTATGGGTTGCCCGGACTGTGAGGGTGCCTCGCTGTCATTGCTCTACTATCGAGACTGGGCAGAACGAAATGCACCGGTCGAGCAGAGCGAAAGTGTTGACTCCGATGTAACCGTCGAAAATGATGCCAAAACCGCCCTCTCCTGCCCCAAGTGCAGCAAACTCATGACCAAATACTCGGTATCCAGCGAGCACAAGAACCGTATCGATCTCTGCGGATTCTGTGATGAGGCCTGGCTCGACGGCAGCGAATGGACGTTGCTCAAGTCCCTGGAGCTCGCCCACAAGCTTCCCTCGGTGTTCACCGACCAATGGCAGCGGAAGGTGCGGGATGAAAAAATGGAGAGCAAGAAAGTCGAGCGCCTGAAAAAACTGGTGGGAGAAACCGATACCACGAGGGCCGTTGAAATCCGGGATTGGTTGAAGAATCACAACCGAAAGGCTGCAATCGTTCAGTTTATTGCCTCGGAGTGATCGGCTTTTAACAGGCAACTCTGGATTCCCATACTCTCGCGGCACCGGCAACTATCCGTGTCGCCTCATATGGCGGTCGCTCATGGCTAAAGCAATGAACCAAACACGATGGCAAACCCTGATGAGCGCTCTGGGGCTCCCGCTTTCAGAAGAGTGTTATCACGCACTCCATGCCGCCTACTTAGAGAAGCACCGGTTCTACCATACCGTCGATCACATTGATGCCATGCTTACCCACTTTGACGGCGTAAAGGAAATCGCTGAAAAACCGGAAGAGCTGGAGCTGGCCATCTGGTTCCACGATGCCGTCTACAAGTCCCTGTCGAAGACTAACGAGCTGGACAGCGCAAACTGGGCACAGACGTTCCTGGCTGCTCACAGTTACGGTAAGGCAGGCATCGAGCGCGTGCACAACCTCATCATGGCCACCCTGCACAATGGCAACATCGAGACTCCGGACGAGCAGCTGATTGTAGATATCGACCTTGCTATTCTGGGCGCCCCGCCTGAGGTGCACGATCAGTTTGAGCGTAACGTACGCAAGGAATACAGGCTGGTGCCCGGGTTTATCTACCGCAAGAAGCGAAAGGAGCTGCTTCGGTCCTTTCTGAGTAGAGGCAGCATTTATAACCTTGAGCTGTTTAACGAAAAATACGAAGATCAAGCCAAACAGAACCTCCACAGGGCCATTAGCACGTTATAGACTGCCCTGCGTAATCAGCGGATAAAAAGGACTTTCCATGACTCTCGGATGGGTAATTGCCGGCACAATCGGCCAGGTGCTTCTGGCCTACATGCTGTTTATTCTGGGTGTATTCGGTTTCAGCGCCGTGGGTAACACCCACCGCCCCACTCCGTTCGATTTCTCGGTACTCAACTCGGCCCTGTATGCAGCGCCTGCAAGCTGTCTGATCAGTGCGGTGGTTGTTATTGGTCTCTACCGCTCTGGCGCGAGTGAAATGTCCTATCTCTGGTACGCAGCGCCGATTCTGTTGTTTGCAAGCTACTGCCTGTACGTCAAGCTGTGTATCAAACGCCAGTGAGTGGCGTTGTGTCGAAAATCTTCAATACCCGCTCGCCCGTAGTGATTATTGTGAAACTCCAACACTATTGGAGAACATGAACGATGACTGCACGCGCGAACTATATCGGCCTGGCACCCAAAGCCATGCAGATCCTATTGAATCAGGAAGCCTATCTGAAAGAGCAGTTCAGCGACTCCAGCATCCTGAGCACGGCGTTGTGGGAGCTGCTGAAGCTACGGGTTTCACAGATTAACCAGTGCGCCTTTTGCGTGGACATGCACAGTAAAGATGCCCTGGCCCAGGGCGAGACAGTGGAGCGTTTGATTGGCTTGAGCGCTTGGCGGGATATGCCGATGTACTCAGCCACAGAGCGCGCGGCTCTTGAGTGGGCAGAGCATCTTACCCAAAGCAAGCCGGTGGACGACCACTACTATGACAAACTGGCAACGGCCCTTGGCGAAAAAGGGCTGGTTGATGTAACCATCGCGGTGAACGCTATCAACAGCTGGAACCGGATCGTCAAAACCTTCAAGCCAGAGGTAGGCAGTCATAAACCCAAGTAGCCTTCGCAAACCTACGTTCGACTTTCAGTTGTCCTGCCCATCGGGACCACTGTCGGCCTTCGTTCAGGGGCTTTGGTCTGCGGCTGTCTCAGAATCGGTAGCGGAACCTGTGGTAAAGCTGCTGCATTCTGAGGCGTGCAGCAGCATCTGGTTCAGTCTTGCGGGGGACGTACGAATCGGGGATATAGCCATTCCTGAAGGGGTGGTGGTTTTGCCGGTAGAGAAGGTGGCCGCCCAGGTATCACTGGCGCCGGGATCAGAGCTCGCGGGGATTCGCTTTCAGCCTGCCATCGGCTATGGCCTGATCCGCCAGCACTTTGGCCGGCCCACGGTACTGACCCGTGACCCGAGGCAATTGCCCGGTCTCATTCCGCTCTTTTCCCGACTCAAAACCTGTTGCAACAATGTAAGCCGCGTGAGCACGATGCAAAGCTGGGCTGATGACAACTTCCGGCTCACCCGGCTCATTCCCGGCGCTCTGCAGCAGGCTCTGGAGTGTATGAGAGACAATGCGGAACCGGGCTCGCTTACGCAACACCTGGAAATCAGTCAGCGCCATGTGGAACGCCTTTTCAAACACTGGATGGAAATGACGCCGAAGCAGTACCAGCGCATTCTTCGGGTGAAACGGGCCGTCAATTACATTCGTGAGCATGGCCAGGTTAACCTGGCTGAAATTGCTCATCAGTTCGGCTTCAGTGACCAGGCTCATATGACCCGGGAGTTCCGTACGATTGCTCGCATCACGCCGGGCAAGGTGTAATCACTGGAAATGAGGCATGAGGACTGGAATCCCCCTACTCATTTTTCGTAGCCTATTACCAGGTTCATATGCAGCCCCCGACCAGTGCAGATCAGCAAACTTGGAGTTGTCTCTTATGAAGGGAATCAAAAGCGCCTGCGCACTAATCGTCCTCACCTTTTTCTCCGCTCTGACTCAAGCCGCCACCGCCGTCGAAATGGCCAAGCAGGCGTATTTCTTGATTGAGCGTGACCCTCTCGATCTTGATCAACGCAATGAAGCGAGTTACCTGATTCAGCGCGCCAATGTGTTGGATGGCGACGAGCCGTGGGTGGCGGTTGCCCAATCCCGCCTGACTCTGGTGAGCGGCTACAGGGTTGGGCAACGACACGATCGCCGGGCCTACGAAGAAAGCGCCGTCAGCACCGCAAGGCAACAGGCGGAACGCGCAGTTCGTAATGGGCCGAACCTGGCCATGGCACACGTTCAGTTGGCCATGGTGCTCATTATTCAAGGCGAACTGCGTACGGCCTGGGATCATTTGAATACCGCAGACTCACTGGATGAACAGAGCTTCTACCCCTGGTACCTGCGGACGGTTATCGCGATACACCACAAAGACGAAAAATTCGCCGCAGAGGGTTTCAAAGAAATCGAGAGCAGAGCATCCCAGAAGTATCAGAAACGGCTGTTGCTTCAGGAGCGCATGCGGTTGGCCAAGGCTACTAAAAACCTTGAGGAGCGGGATAGGCTGTATCGGGAAATGATCGATCTGGACCCGGACTATGCCTACGCCTGGGGCAATTACGGTTCATTTCTATTGGGCCAGAAGCGTTACCGGGAAGCCGTGCATAACCTGGAGCGAGCCGTAGAGTTGAAACCCTACGGGCTCGCGGTGAGCCAGTTAGCGGAGGCACGCAGGAAGCTGAATCAGGCGTTTTGATTCGATTCAAACACTCAAAACAATATCCTCATAATCAAACCGTACCTTCGGTAACTGCGCCGTGGTGTCCCAGACACTGCGGTACCCCAGCGCCACGATGGCGGTGCTCTCCAGGCCAAGTTCCGGCAGCCCCAGCACTTCGTCGTAGGCTTTATGATCGAAGCCGGTCATGGGGCAGCTGTCGATCTGCATGGTGGCGGCGGCGGTCAGAAGGGTGCCCAGGGCAATGTAGGCTTGCTGATGAGCCCAGGCTTGTTTCTCGGCCGCTGTTTTGCCCGAAAGCGCCTGTTTCATATGTTCCACATACCCGGCAATGTCGCTGGCCGGGACACCGCGGGTCTTCACGAACTGGTCTACGTAGCGATCAACGGTGTGGTCGCCAATCTCTGTCTGGGCCGCGAAAACGATCAGGTGGGAGCACTCCAGCACCTTTTGCTGGCCGAATGAGTGCGCCAGCAATGCCTGCCTCACCCGCCTGCTCTCCACTACTAGGAGCTTGTACGGCTGCAGACCGTATGACGAGGCGCTTTTCCGTGCCGCATCCAATAGAGTTTCGACAGTACGGGTATCAAGCTTTTCCGGTGAAAATTCGCGAACGGCGTAGCGCCAGTCCAGGGCTTGGTGGATATTCATGGTGATGACTCCCTTAGCAGTGACATGTTGCTGACCACTCTAGGGCGCGGTTATCTATCAAAAAACAGAGAATCCTGAAGAATACTTTTTCCAATATAGAAATTGTTGTACCAACACAGTCATCGGGTAATCGTGACCGCTCATTCCCAATACGGCTTCTCACCGAGGTGTTGGTCAATGTGCTCCAGCAACAACCGCACTTTGGTGGGCTGTTTTCGCCCCGGGGGAAACAGCGCGAACACGGTATAGGGCTGGGGTGGGTATTCGGGAAGCAAGGCCACCAGCGCCCCATTATCCAGGTCCTGTTGCACCAGGAAGCGCGGCACCAACCCCACCCCCGCGCCGTTCAGCAGGCTTTGCCGTATGGCCAGACTGCTGTCGGTACGGTAGTTGCCGCTCACGACGACTTCTTCATCGCCCAATGCCCATACCCGGGGCCGGTCATGAAGATTGAACATCAGGCAATTCTGTACGGCCAGGTCGGCGGGTGTGTGAATGGCGGGCGAATGCTCCAGATAGCCCGGCGCAGCACAGACAGTATTCCGGGACTGCCTTAGCGGTTTGGCCAGCAGGCTTGAATCCGCCAGAGTGCTCCGAATGCGAATAGCCATGTCCACACCCTGCTCCACCAGGTCCACCATGCGGTCGCTGAGCTGAAGGTCGATCTCGATCTCCGGATACCGGGCCAGAAAGCTGTCGATGGCCCCGGTAATGTGGGTAAGCCCGAAAGACATGGGAACGTTCAGACGGATCAGGCCACGGGGTTCCGCCTGAAATCCGCGAGCCTCCAGCTCGGCATCTTCAAGTTCATCCAGCAATGCCTGGGTACGCTTCAGAAAAGCCAGACCAGCATCCGTCAGGCTCATGCGGCGGGTGGTACGGTTGATCAGGCGAGTGTCAAGATCTCTCTCCAGAAACGCGATGTGTTTGCTAACGGTGGCTGCGGTGATATCCAGGTCGTCGGCGGCCCGGGTGAAACTGCCCAGTTCTGCCACGCGCCTGAAGATGTTCATTGCGACCAGTTTGTCCGTAGCCATGGCTCGCCCCTCATTATTTCCAATTTGGAAGGAGTATTATTCGAATTAGACTGATTATCAAATCAATCCGAAAGCGCACACTGGTGGTCACCAGACATTTTTCAGACATCGGAGTGCCAGCCATGCTTGCCACCACATCAAGATTCAGCCTTCCCCTCCAGGCCGTACTCTGGGGTTTACTGCTAATCAATGGCTTTCTGATTGCACTAATGCTGGCGCTGGCCAAGGCCGCAACGTCTCTCGGCCTGCCGGCCGTTGCCTACGCCTTCTGGCAAACACTCATTGCGGGCGTCGTGCTGCTGTTATGCACGGGGGAGCGCCGGGCGATTCATCAAGCAAGATTCGCCCGCTATTTTCTGGTCAGCGGCCTGACCGGCATTGCCGTGCCCAACGCCATCGGTTTCTTTCTGGTGACAAAGCTGGGGGCCGGCTACACGGGAATTATGTATGCCCTTCCGCCTATCTTTACCTTCCTGTTAGCGTGGGGCCTGGGGCTGGAAAACCGCAACTGGCTCAAGCTCGCCGGGTTGTCCATCGCGGTGATGGCCTGCGGCTGGATTGTGGTTCAACGCCATGCTGAAATGAGCAACGCCAGTCCACTCTTGTTTGTTCTTGGGCTGGCCATCCCTGTGATGTTGTCTGTGGGGAACGTATATCGCTCTGTGGCCTGGCCAGCAAAAGCCAAACCGATGATTCTTGCGGCCGGTACCCTGCTGGCGTCTGCCCTGGCGCTGGCTCTGTTCGCCGCTATGACAAACACCGAACTGCTTCCATCAGGCACATCGCCTCAGTTGATTGGCATTCTGATGCTGCAGGGGCTACTCACGGCCCTTACCTATCTGGTCGCCTTTGAACTGCAACGGCGCGCAGGCCCGGTATTTTACAGTCAGTTAGGCGCTGTCGCCGCCGTGTTCGGGCTGTTGATCGGCGTCGTCTGGTTCAGGGAGCAGTATTCTGCGGCCATCTGGCTTGGGGTATTTCTGGTGATTCTCGGCTTACGAATCAGCAACCATGCGGCGGCACCTGCTCCATCCTGAACGGAGCATTTTTCAGGCATTCAGGGTTACTCGATCGGCTGGCGTAACTTGCGAAGGAAGTTAAAACAGAATAGCTTGAACACCTCTGGTTAAACCTTGAATGGAGCTCAATCATGCAAAGGATCGCATCACTCAAATTCGGTTTGCTTGGCCTTACAACCCTGTCTTTGCTTCCCGGCATGACCCAGGCCGGCGGCCCGTCTCCCGAACACTTCCTCAATGACAGCGCGATGGTCCTGGAGATTCGCTATTGCGAATGCCAGGCCACAGAGCCGGGCAACGCTCCGACCGAATTACGCCCGGCGTTTCTGGAACAATCGCGCCTTCTGAAAGTTGACGTAGACCCTGAAGACACGGGATTTGTATCTTCACCGGAAATAACATTGGGCTTTGAGCTCAAGGCGCGGCCAGAATCCCCCAGCGACTTCACCTTCAAGTTCGCCGGCCATTACGATCCCGTAAGCCAGAACGTTACCGGTACCGGAGAGGTATTGCTAACGAAGGATCAGTGGCTGAATCTGTTCAGCTCCAGGCATGAGAGAGAAAACAACACGGAATACCGGGATGTTGCGGTAAGGCTAGTTTCCGGAGAGTTGTAAGCCAGTTAGTAGTGTTACACTTGCAACCCGCCATTAAAACCAACTTTAAACGGGTTCCGCGAGACACTCATGGTTAAATCGATCGCTTTGGCGGGGCTTCTTGTCCTGCTCCTGGGGCTGATTATCTTTCAGTACATCATAACCTCGGTGCCCAGCCTGGAACCGCCCATCACGGTAAGTGACGCCCGGCGCGTAGATGACAACAACTCCTTGCTGGTGTCGCTCACCGGAAGCGAAGGCCGGCGTTTCACCCTGGGGCTGCGTGGCGATATAGAAGAGAAACCGGAGGAAGCCGCGCTGTTTTTCATCAGCCGCCCGACCCTGGTGCCCTACGTATACTGGCCAGGGTTCCGCAGTAATGACGAAAAACGGGTTCTGAATTTGCTGACGTCTTGGGAAAAAAACCGAAAGGCGCCTTCTGAAGAGTCAGAACACGCGGCGTATCAGATTTATTCAGTATTAAAGGATCGAAACTAACCCCGGACTCCAGCCCGGGGTTAACTTCAAGCTCCGGTTTACGAACAGGACCCGCAGCAGGTACCGCCCTCGCCGTGCCCACCCTTTTTTGGCTCGTCGTTCTGCGTCTCCGCAATACCACTTGCCTCGACGTGTTCAACGCCATTGCTTTCAGTTTCTGCGTCTTCTTTCTTGAAAATATTCACGAATGACAGGGCCATCTGGATACCTCGGTTTGCTACTGGATTTAACATTCATTTTTTATGCATGTTATTGGGTGGACATCTATTTGGTCAAGCGATTTACACCTCAGGTAACGTCAAATTTGATTCAGGTGCCGGAGCCTCTATACAGCGCTATGCGTAAAACAATACCATCGGGGTTTCCCCAAGACTCAGGGAACTCGACGGAAGCCGCACGGATTCCAGGCAGGCTTGCCTGGTTCAATTATTTCAAAGGAAGAAGCCACTACTATGAAAACCATAGGTCTCATCGGTGGAATGAGCTGGGAATCCACCCAAACCTACTATCAGTTGATCAACCAGAGAGTGCGAGACGAGCTGGGCGGGCTGCACTCAGCGCGACTGGTTCTCTACAGTGTGGATTTTGCCGAGATCGAAGCCCTGCAACATCAGGGGGACTGGGCGGCGACCGGGGAAATTCTTGGTGCAGTCGGAAAGGCGTTGGCCGCGGCAGGGGCCGATTTCATTGTGCTGTGCACGAACACCATGCACAAAGTGGCAGATAGTATTGAGAAGGCTTCTGGCCTGCCCATGCTTCACATCGCCGATGCGACAGCTGATGCGCTTCATCGCGATGGGATCGATTGTGTCGGCCTTCTCGGCACAAAATTCACCATGGAACAGGCGTTCTACAAGGAGCGTCTGGAGAACCGTGGCATCCGGGTTTTAGTGCCGGGTGACGCGCAGAGGGAATTCGTGCATACCGTCATTTATGACGAGCTATGCCGTGGTATTATCCGCCAACCTTCAAAACAGGGCTATCTGCAGGTGCTGGACTCACTGGCCGCACGAGGAGCGCAAGGCGTAATACTGGGTTGTACCGAAATTGGCTTATTGGTGCAGCAGGCTGATACTGCCATTTCGCTTTACGACACCACCCGCATCCACGCGGAGCAAGCCGTGGCGCACGCCTTAGCGTGACCAGCACAGCCGTTTCAGCCACCACAGTTTATTTAGCTCCTCATTCACTTGGTGATGGTTTTAACACGTTCTATGAAAAGCTGGCTGCTTCTTGGTCTGGCCATTGTGGCCGAAGTGATTGCTACCTCGGCACTGAAATCCAGCGACGGATTCACCCGGTTGATGCCGAGCGTTGTGGTCGTGATCGGTTACAGTGTGGCCTTCTATTTTCTGGCGCTGGCTATTAAGGTGATTCCTGTGGGGATAGCCTATGCCGTCTGGGCCGGGCTGGGCATTGTATTAATTTCGCTCATCGGTTGGTTACTGCTCGGTCAAAAGCTGGATTTTCCTGCGGTTGTCGGTATGCTGCTGATTGTAGCCGGCGTATTGGTTATCAACCTGCTTTCCAACACAGGTGCACACTGAACCGACATGAGTACCGTAACTTCGATCACCATTCGTAAATACCGGATTCAGGATCTGAGCCCGGTGGTTCGCCTGTTCACCGATTCCGTGCACGAGCTCACGGCCGGTGCCTACGACGAAACCCAGCGTTATGCCTGGGCTTCACGCACGCCACATCTGGATACCTGGCGCGAACGGCTGGAGTCTCTGGAAACCCTGGTGGCAGAGGAAGGCTCGGATCTCGCCGGTTTCATTTCCTATGAAAAAGACGGCCACATCGACCTGGTGTTCACTGCCCCGAATTATGCTCGTCGCGGCATTGCTTCTGCCCTTTATCACGAGGCAGAGCAGCAGCTCAAAGACCTGGGCGTCACAGAACTCAAGACCGAGGCCAGCGTGGTCGCCCGGCCCTTCTTCGAGCGCCACGGTTTTGAGGTGGTGGATGAACAGCGTGTCACGGTGCGTGGCGCCCAGTTCCTGCGTTATCTGATGCGCAAAAAGCTCGACGCCTGACCTGGAGTCAAACGGGCTCTTCGGCCTCTTCGGCCAGAGTCCGCACCCGCTCAAAGTCCTCGTCGGTAAACACACCATTCACGCCGGATATGGCGGCCAGCTCCATGCCGTGCTTGAGCCCGAGCTTGTAGATCTCCCGCACCTTCTCCCATTCAATATTTCGGCCCAGGGTAAAGTTCTCGAATCTCGCTTCCAGCGCCAGCACAATCGTCTCGGCCAGACAGGCGTAGGCGATGCCCCGGGGCAAGCCGATGTCCTTCATGCGAACGTTTCCGGGTAGCTGGATTTCCCCGGATTCGATTACCAGCACATCTGGCCGCTTGGCCACGTCCTCCGCCGGGATATCCAATGGCCGGGCCACGTCGGTGATCACACAGCCGGGTTTCACCTGCATGATGTCCAGAATGCGTTTACCGGCCCCGGACGTAGCGGTGACCACCATATCCATTTCTGAAAGATCCCGATCCGTGGTGGCAGAGACGTGAACGATGGCCCCAGGAGTTTCCAGTTCGATACTTTCCCTCAGCGCCAGCAACTTGGCTGCCTCCGGGGCCACCATGTAGATTTCGTCCACGGCTTTTGCCAGCAGGCGCGCGCACACGGAACCAATGGCGCCTGTGGCCCCGACCACCATCGCCTTACCCGCCATTTTGCCGCTCTTTCCAATACTCACGCAGCCGACTTTTTTGGCGGCGTCGTGGGCGGCCCAGAGCGCGCCGGAGGCACTGTAGCTGTTACCCGTGGTGATGGGTAACGGTGCTCGTTTGGCCACGGTGATGCCGGCGTCACCCACCACTTTGGTGAACGCACCCAGTCCCATAATCTGGGCCCCGAGTTTCTTGGCCAGCTTTGCCGCCGCCAACAACCGGCTGTAGGTAAACTCCGGGCCGTGGGCCATGATTTCCCTGGGTGTGCCACCTACGGTGATCAACCAACCCTCGGCTTCATCTCCGGTGGGGGATGTGATGCCGCTTACCTTGGAGTAAATGAAAGGCGGTGTGTAAGCGACAGCCTTTTCCACCAGGTTCATCACGGTGGGCGGAGAGACATTGGCAATCCAGTCCAGCGGCGGAGTTTTGGTCAGATACTGCTGAGACAGCGGATGAATCACGAAGGCAAACCGGTTTACCCGCCGATAGCCGTTGGGATATAGAATCCGCGGCTCAATTCCCAGGGTTTGAATAACGTCCAGGAAGTCGTCTGCTCCCAGCTGCTCCGGCGTGCGGGACAAGGCCGCGCTTATCATCGCTTCCATCACATTCACGCCCACGGGCCGGCCTTCCAGCCAGGGACTGTAGTCCACTACCATGGCGACTTTCCGGGAGCGGAACCAGTCCAGGGCAGACTCCGTAACCCGGGAGGTGATCACGGTTTTACCGTCCAGTTCCTTTTCCGAGAAAGCCTCCAGATCCCCCATGGCACCTACAATCACATGGGAATCCTTCACCGACTCATGTAAAGAGCCACGAATAAGCTTTTCGCCCATGCGGTAAATTGGCGTTTTGTGCAGAGCTTCAATGAGCTTGACCGCCGCAGGACGGAAGGTTACCGGAGCAGTAAGCGAGGTATAGGTTTCGAGCTGACGCAGGGAAGTAAGCAATCTCGGTACGCCAAAATCCAGGTAGGGATCGGCAAAAAACAGGTTATCGGTGTGTTCAGACAACGCCTTGGCAATTCGGTAGCCGGCCTGGCCGTTCAGAAACAGTACCCGGGCGTTGTCAAAAAAGTGCCCCAGCTCAGTCTGTGTATGGCGTACCGCCCATTCCTGCAAGATACCCCGGAGGCCGGCACCGGTCGTCATCGGTTTGTCCGGAATACAGGCCTCAAGGCGAGCCGTGTCAGGATGTTCCAGCTGCTCACGGCCCACCTGGTAGTGATCGTGAATCATGCTCAGGCCAATGGCATCGGCCTCCCCGCAAACGGAATCCAGCACCGCCTCGGCACGTTCCAAGTTTCCATCCGTGCCTACCCGAATAATCCGGAATGGCTGTTCCAGAAATGTGGTTTCCAGTTCGTAATCGTATTCCGATGATCCCTGGCTGACACTAACGACCGTTTTCATGGCGGGGGCATCCTTGTTGTTTTGTTATGCAATCAGTTTAGAAGATGGAGCGCTCAGCTGCTTTAGCTCAGATCAAATAGCAGGCACAAAATAACCGGCTAAACTCATGCTGTGTCGAAACCTCAAAACCCAGTCCGATTCAGGGAGGCTCCATGACCACTCAGGAAGAACTTAACGCCACCATTGCCGATCTCGTGCAACCGGGCAAAGGCATTCTGGCCGCAGATGAAAGCTCCCCGACCATTGCCAAACGCTTCAAAGCCGTAGGCGTTGAATCCACGGAAGCCACGCGGCGCGAATACCGCAGCATTATTTTCTCCACGCCCGGACTTGGCGAGCACATCAGTGGCGTGATTCTTTACGAAGAGACACTGGAACAGCTGAGCCTGGAAGACATTGCTATCCCCAAGCTCCTTGCCAGCCAGGGCATCGTGCCCGGCATCAAGGTCGATCAGGGCAAAGGCCCGCTGGTGAATGCCCCGGGGGACGAGATTACCTACGGACTGGATGGCCTGGCAGCCCGGCTTGAACACTACAAGGCCATGGGTGCCCGCTTCGCCAAGTGGCGGGATGTGTTCCATATCTCGGACACTCTGCCCTCGTTCCAGGCCATCAAATCCAACGCCGAGGTGCTGGCCCGCTACGCCGCCGTGTGCCAGTCGATGGGTATTGTGCCGATTGTTGAGCCGGAGGTACTGATTGACGGAAATCACACTATCGAGCGGGCTGCAGAGGTGAGCGAAGACGTATTGCTGGAAGTGTTCAAGGCCCTGCACCGGCACCGGGTGAACCTGGAATGCATGGTACTGAAGCCCAGTATGGTGACACCAGGCAAGGAATCCGGCAAAGCCTCGCCTGAACAGGTTGCCGAAGCAACACTGAGCGTATTCCGGCGAGTGGTGCCGGCGGCCGTCCCGGGGATATTTTTTCTCTCCGGAGGCCAGACACCTGAAGAATCCACCGAGAACCTCAATGCTCTGAACAGCATGGGCTACCATCCCTGGGAGCTGAGTTTCTCCTATGGCCGGGCTCTCCAGGAACCTGCCCAGAAAGCCTGGGCCGGAAAGCTGGAGAATGCCGGGTCGGCACAGGCGGCCATGAAAAAACGGGCCAGACTCAATGGCCTGGCCCGTTCCGGTGATTATCTAGGCTCAATGGAAGCTGATAATTAGGCCGCGTTGGTGTGGCGCTGCGGCAGGTCTAATGGGTGATCCAGGCAGGCCAGCATGGGCGCAACTTCCCGGATTTTACGAGCCTGGGGCCAAAGGGCCTCGGCTTCGGCAAAGCCCTGACGCAGGTAATTGAGCCATTGCTTGATGCGGCCGGTGACGTATTTGTCTTCCAGGCGGATTTGCAAAGCAGCGGCGTATTCCCGCACCAGAACCACGACCTCGGCCCAGCTCATGGGCTCCCGTGTTTCTCCGCTCTGGGAGGCCTTGATCTGGGCCGCCAGGTCTGGCCTGGCGATCAGGCCACGGCCGATCATTACATCGTCGCAGCCGGAGACTTTCCGGCAGCGCCAGTAGTCTTCCACGGTCCAGATTTCGCCGTTGGCGATTACGTGGCTTTTGACCGCTTCGCGTACCTTGGCGATTTCTTCCCAGTAAGCGGGCGGCTTGTAGCCATCTACCTTACTGCGGGCGTGAATGACAATCTCAGAAGCACCGGCCGCTTCCAGAGCCTGGCCACAGGCCACGCCCATGGAACGGTCGTCGTAACCCAATCGCATCTTGGCCGTTACCGGAATATCCGCAGGCACGGCTTTACGAACGGCTGCGGTGATTTCATACATCAGCTCGGGCTCGCGCATCAGCACGCAACCACCTTTGTGTTTGTTCACGGTCTTGGCCGGGCAGCCGAAATTGATGTCCACCTGCCCTGCTCCCAGCTCGGCAGCCTTGGCACCGTGACGGCCCATCATGTCGGCGTTGGAGCCCAGCAGTTGAACGGCCACGGGTGTACCTACTTCTGTGAGCGCACCGTTGTAAAGCTCCGGAGCGTACTTGTAGAAAATCCGGGGCGGCAGCATGCCGTGGGTCACGCGAATAAATTCCGTCACGCACCGGTCAATCCCACCGACCTTGGTCAGGGTTTCACGAATGGGTGCGTCGACCAGCCCTTCCATCGGGGCAAGGATGATTCGCATGAAGGCTCCAGAAACTGAGAGAAGTGAATCAGAATACGGCTGATCAAAAATCAGGCGGAGCGGATTGTAAGGAATTCGGGGGGAAATAGGTAGCCGGGCATCCCGAAACAGGACGCCCGGCTAATCACTGCAGGTTTACTTCTTCACGTCGAAGCGGTCGTTGTTCATCACCTTGGTCCAGGCGGCAACGAAGTCGTTCACGAACTTCTCCTGATTGTCGTCCTGAGCGTACACCTCGGCGTATGAACGCAGGATGGAGTTAGAGCCAAACACCAGGTCTACACGGGAAGCCGTCCACTTGGTGCTACCACTCTTGCGATCCACGATGTCGTAGACATTGCTGCCCTTCGGCACCCAACGGTACGCCATGTCGGTCAGGTTCACGAAGAAGTCGTTGGTGAGCTGGCCTTCGCGATCGGTGAACACACCGTGCTTGGTGCCACCATGGTTGGTACCCAGTACGCGCATACCACCGACCAGTACCGTCATTTCCGGTGCGGTCAGGCCCATCAGCTGCGCCCGATCCAGCAGCATTTCTTCCGGTTTGACCACGTATTCCTTCTTCTGCCAGTTACGGAAGCCATCCGCCAGCGGCTCCAGCGGCTCAAAAGATTCCGCATCCGTCATCTCATCGGTGGCATCGCCACGACCTTTCAGGAAAGGCACGTGTACCGGATAACCTGCCGCTCTGGCAGCCTTTTCGATACCCAGATTACCGCCAAGCACAATGACATCGGCAATGCTGGCACCGGTATCAGCGGAGATCTTTTCGTAAACCTTCAGCACCTTGGCCAGACGCTGGGGCTCGTTGCCTTCCCAGTCTTTCTGGGGGGCCAGGCGAATACGGGCACCATTGGCACCACCGCGCATGTCAGAGCCACGGAAAGTACGGGCGCTGTCCCAGGCCGTTGTGATCAGCTCGTTAAGGGTCAGGCCGGCTTCGTCAATCTTCTCTTTAACCACTTCCTCGATATAGCTGGTCTCTCCCTGGGGAATAGGATCCTGCCAGATCAGATCTTCGGCCGGCACATCCGGGCCGATGTAACGGGACTTCGGCCCCATATCCCGGTGGGTCAGCTTGAACCAGGCGCGGGCGAAGCAGTCCTTGAAGTACTCCGGGTCCTTCATGAACTTTTCACAGATCGGCCGGAAAGTCGGGTGCATCTTCATGGCCATATCCGCATCGGTCATGATCGGATTGTGGCGTTTGGAAGGATCCGTGGCGTCTACCGGCTTGTGCTCTTCCTTGATATCAATCGGTTCCCACTGATTGGCACCGGCCGGGCTCTTTCTCAGCTCCCACTCATAGCCAAACAGCAACTCGAAGTAACCCATGTCAAACTGGGTTGGGTTCGTGGTCCAGGCACCTTCAATACCAGAAGTGATGGCGTTAGCCGCTTTTCCACCCATATTCGGGTTGTGCCAGCCAAGGCCCTGCTCGTGCACGTCGGCACCTTCAGGCTCGGGGCCAAGTGCCTCGGCGTCACCATTACCGTGGGTTTTACCAACGGTGTGCCCGCCTGCCGTCAGGGCGGCGGTTTCTTCCGCATTCATCGCCATACGGGCGAACGTTTCCAGCACCTGGTCGCCGGATTTGATCGGATCGGATACACCGTTAACACCCTCAGGGTTCACGTAAATCAGACCCATCTGCACCGCTGCCAGAGGGTTTTCCATGGTGTCTGGCTTTTCTACGTTGTCATAACGTTCGTCGGACGGTGCCAGCCACTCCTTCTCTGCACCCCAGTAGATGTCTTTCTCAGGGTGCCAGATGTCTGCACGGCCGTACGAGAAACCGAAAGTCTTGAAGCCCATGGATTCATAGGCAACGTTGCCGGCCAAAATAAACAGATCGGCCCAACTAACCTTGTTGCCATACTTTTTCTTCAGCGGCCAAAGCAGGCGACGGGCCTTGTCCAGGTTGCCGTTATCAGGCCAGGAATTCAGCGGAGCGAAACGCTGGTTACCGGTACCACCGCCGCCACGACCATCGGCCAGTCGGTAGGTACCCGCTGCGTGCCAGGCAAGCCGGATCATCAAACCACCGTAATGCCCCCAGTCTGCCGGCCACCAATCCTGGCTGTTGATCATCAAATCGTGCATGTCCTTTTCGAGGGCTTCGTAGTCGAGCTTTTTGACCTCTTCGCGATAATCGAAGTCTTCCCCCATGGGGTTGGTCTTGTGGTCGTGCTGGTGCAGGATGTCCAGGTTCAGGGCCTCGGGCCACCAGTTGGTATTGTCCTGAGCGTGGGCGGTACTGCCGCCGTGCATAACCGGGCACTTACCACCAGAATTGGTCTCACTCATCGTACTCTCCTGCTTCTGCGTCATTGGCAAAAAGGCGATTCATATTCAAGAGCAACTATCAATATAGATCATCCACGGTTGGCTGCTTGAATGTTTCCTACCGCCAGAATAGTTAAGGGCTATCGTTTTTCCCGCTGCACTGGGAACCTGTAACTCACTGGGCAATCGCATAATTCCCGCAGTAATCGGCCAGAATTCCCAGGAAGTCACGCCACGCAACCGGTGTGAGATAGGAAAACGCTGACATTGGGTAACTCCTGTGTTAACGAGAACACCATTACCTTACCGCCGACGCTATTAAGAGGAACAATTAATTAAAAATAAATTTGCGAGAGTTTTTGTTTATCGATTAAAGGCGCTCGATAGAGGTGAACTTTCCGGCATCGTCAAACAGGATGCGAAAGCTGCCGCGTACGCCGTCATTGAGGAAAAAACGGGAGAGAATACGGGCCGGGAACCGGACAGAACGTCCGTCCCGGGCCCTGGTGTGAACATCGGTGGCCACGCCCTGATAGAGCTTGATCCACTCATCAGGGCTGATACTGATGTCCACAATGATCTGCTGCATTGGCGCGTCTGTCTCAGTTGGCCAGTTCAAGCAACAGTCGGTTCAGGCGGCTAACATAGGCGCCAGGGTCTTTCAGCTGTTCACCACTGGCCAGGGTGGCCTGGTCGAACAGAACGGCAGACAGCTCCCTGAAGCGCTCTTCGCCCTGCTCGGCTTCGAGTCGCTGAACCAGCGGATGATCCACGTTGATTTCAAAGATCGGCTTGCTCTCCGGCACTTTCTGGCCGGCGGCTTCCATGATCTTCTTCATCTGGGCCCCCATATCGAACTGGCCCACCACCAGGCATGCCGGTGAATCGGTCAGGCGATTGGTTACCCGTACTTCCTGCACCTGATCTTCCAGAGCGGTCTTGATGCGCTCCAGCAGATCCTTGTGCTCTTTTGCGGCTTCTTCCTGGTGCTTCTTGTCTTCCTCGGTTTCCACTTCACCCAGGTCGAGATTACCACGGGCCACGTCCTGGAACTGCTTGCCGTCGTATTCGCTCAGATAGCCCATCATCCATTCGTCGATGCGGTCAGAGAGGATGAGTACCTCGATCCCCTTCTTGCGGAATACTTCCAGGTGCGGGCTGCTCTTGGCGGCGGCAAAGTTGTCGCCGGTGATGTAGTAGATCTTGTTCTGGCCTTCCTTCATCCGGCTGATGTAATCATCCAGAGACACGTTCTGAGTGGCTTCGCCGGTATGGGTGGTGGCAAAGCGCAGCAGGCCAGCGATTTTTTCGCGGTTGCTGAAGTCCTCTGCCGGACCTTCTTTCAGCACAGTGCCGAACTCATCCCAGAAGCCCTGGTACTCATCGCTGTCTTTCTTGGCCAGCTTGGACAGCATGTCCAGCACCCGCTTGGTCATGGCGGTGCGGATGCTCTCCACGGTGCTGTCGTTCTGCAGGATTTCCCGCGATACGTTCAGGGACAGATCGTTGGAATCGATCACGCCCTTGGCGAACCGCAGGTACAGCGGCAGGAACTGCTCGGCGTCGTCCATGATGAACACGCGCTGCACGTACAGTTTCAGGCCACGGGGCGCTTCCCGGTTGTACAGGTCGAACGGCGCGCGCTTGGGGATGTACAGCAGGCTGGTGTAGTCCAGCTTGCCTTCTACCTTATTGTGGGACCAGGTCAGCGGGTCTTCAAAATCGTGGGCGATGTGTTTGTAGAACTCCTTGTACTCTTCGTCTTTGATCTCAGTACGAGGCAATGTCCACAGGGCGGTGGCATCGTTTACCGTCTCTTCTTCGCCCTTCTTGTCCTCCTCCTCGGATTCGGACTTCATCACCACCGGGAACGAAATGTGATCAGAATACTTTTTCACCAGGCTGCGCAGTTTCCAGCCATCGGCAAACTCTTTATCCTCGGCTTTCAGGTGCAGCACGATTTCGGTACCACGCTGCTCACGTGTCGCCGGCTCGATGGTGAACTCGCCATCACCCTTGGATTCCCAGTGCACGCCATTGTCGGCCGACTCACCCGCCTTGCGGGTGAACACTTCCACTTTGTCCGCCACGATGAACGCGGAGTAGAAACCAACACCGAACTGACCGATCAGCTTGCTGTCTTTTTTCTCGTCGCCAGACAGTTGCTTGAGGAACTCGGCGGTGCCGGACTTGGCGATGGTGCCCAGGTTGGCGATCACATCGTCACGGGTCATACCGATGCCGTTGTCGGCGATGGTGATGGTGCCGGCATCTTTATCGTAATCCAGGCGAATCTTGAGATCCGAATCGCCTTCAAACAGCTTGTCGTCTTTCAGGGCAGCGAAGCGCAGTTTGTCTTCGGCGTCTGAGGCGTTAGAGATAAGCTCACGAAGGAAGATCTCTTTGTTCGAGTACAGAGAGTGGATCATCAGGTGAAGCAGTTGCTTCACTTCAGTCTGGAATCCCAGGGTCTCTTTGTTGGCTTCTACCGTCATGGCTGGTTTGGTCTCCTGCTGTGTCACAAATAAAGAAACAGTTTTATGAGCAAGAGAGTGGGGGTTGGCCGGAGTATTTCAACCCCGGCGAGCACCCAAAATCAGTCTTCGAGCAGGAAGTGAGCTCGGGCGGTGGCGATGGGCTGGGAGCGAGACTTCTGCCAGGCGGAGATCATCACGTTGGCCACGCGGTTACCCTGGCGGGTAAGCCGGCACTCGGCGTACGTTTCCCGGTTCAGGCCGGCCCGAAGATAGTCGAGGGAGAAATCGACAATTCGGGGCATGCGGAAGGTGTCCTGGGACATAATCAGATAAATAGCCGCAGACATTTCCATAAAACCACCAATTACACCGCCATGAATGGCAGGCAGGATCGGATTGCCCAGGTTCTCTTCCTTTGCGGGCAGGCGGAAGATCAGGTCATCACCAAATCGGTCGCACTGCAGGCCAATCCAGCTGGCGTACGGGATACTCTCCATCATGCGCGAGAAGTCGCCGGTTTCCTGGGTGTAGCGCAGAATTTCCGGGTCGGTCATTCCTCACCTCCGGTGATCAGGTCGCGATAGGATTTCGGCGTGGCTTCTTTGCCAATGCGCATGAAGGTGCCCACGCAATTGGCGATGGTTTCACCCCCCTCCTGATAGGCCTCGCAGCGCGTAAAGATGATGTTACGGGTGATCTTGTAGGTCTCTGCCCTCGCGTACACCGGCTTCCGGGGCTCCGCCGGGCGCATGTAATCCACTCTGAGATCCAGGGTCGGACACAGCTCAAATTCATCCAGACCACAGATCATTACCGAACCGGAGGCGGTGTCCATCAGGGTCGTGATAGCGCCACCATGGATAACTCCAGTGTCCGGGTTGCCAATAATCCTGTCGCTGTAAGGCAGCTCCATAACCAGATAGCCTTCACCCGCCTCCGTTGCGTTCAGACCCAGTTCCCTTGCCTGGTTGAGCGTACTGATAAACCGGTTAACCCGGTTTATTCGGGTTTCATCATTCATTCAGGACTGTCCTGCAGATCAGTTCTTGGATTTTACGTCCGCATCGGCACGGGCGGGTATGGCTTCTTCGAAGACCTTGCCGTCGCGCAGGGCGGATAATGCATCTGAGTGGAATTCCCGGCGGTAGAGTACGTACACCACCAGGGTTGAGGCAGCCATAAAGGCCACCGGATGAATGAACCAGGCCACCACAGCCAGGGCATAGTAGTAAGAACGCAAGCCAAGGTTAAACGCGTCGCCGGCCAGGTTACAGATGTTGCCGGCGCTGCGGGCAAAGGCCTCTCGCGCTGCCGGACTGGTCTTGCTGTCGTCTGGTAGCGGCGCACTGCCAATCATGACGGCCACGAAATTGTACATTCTCATGGACCAGGTGAACTTGAAAAACGCGTAAATAAAGACCACCAGCAACACCACCAATCGCAATTCCCAGATTTCACGACTGGGCACAGCGGAAAATGGCATGGTGGCAAAAATTTCCATAGCCTCGCTGGTGTAGCCGAGGGCGGTGATAATACCGGCGAGAATCAGCAGACAGCTGGACGCAAAAAACGCTCCGTTGCGTTCCAGGTTACCGACAACCGAGGCGTCTGAAATACGGTTTTCACGCTTGAGCATGACCCGCATCCAGTCTTCGCGGTATAAATCCAGGGTGTTCGACAGACACGAGCGAGAGTTGGCGCGATTGCGCGAATACCAGGTGTACCCTCCCCAGCAGACAAAAAACCAGATCAGTGCCAGAAATTCCAGATAGTAGCTCATTGGGTGGTTAAAAAAGCCTGGATTGGGGAGATAAATAGGGCGAAAACTTCCGTTATGATACGCCAAGGGGAGCGCGCCGACCACTGTCTGTCGGGCGGTGCCGACGTCGGAAAGCGGTCTGTGCTATAAACTTACCCCAACGTTAAGGAGACATAAGTGAGACCCGGAATGTTGACCAGATATATCGCGATAGCGGCAATCGCCCTCACACTGACAGGGCTGGCTGGGTGTTCTGTGAACCCGGTAACCGGAGAGAAGCAGCTGTCTCTGATTTCAGAGAACCAGGAGCTGGCACTAGGGGCGGAACAGTACACACCCACACAACAGACCCAGGGCGGCCGCTTCTACATCGACCCGGAACTTTCCATTTATGTGCGTGATGTGGGCCAGAAGCTGGCGCGCGTGAGTGACCGGCCAGACCTTCCTTATGAATTTGTCGTGCTCAATAACAGCGTGCCCAATGCCTGGGCCCTGCCCGGCGGCAAGATCGCCATCAACCGAGGCCTGCTGGTGGAGCTGGAGGATGAAGCCCAGCTGGCATCGGTGCTGGGCCACGAGATTGTTCATGCAGCAGCCCGCCACAGCGTGCAGCGGATGCAGCAGGGCATGTTGATCAGCGCCGGGGTGGCCGGACTGGGCTTCGCCCTTTCCGATAATGAATGGGCCGGGTTGATCATGGGTGGTGCAGCTCTGGGTGCACAGCTGGCGCTGGCCCAGTACAGCCAGGGAGACGAACTGGAATCCGATGCCTACGGTATCCGATACATGAAAGAAGCCGGCTATGATCCACAAGCCGCCGTAGAGCTCCAACAGCTGTTTCTGAAGCTATCGGAAGGCCGCCAGAGCGGATGGCTGGATGGCCTGTTCGCCACTCACCCTCCCTCTGCCAAGCGGGTTCAGGAAAACCAGGAGCTGGTTCAGAAGATCGGTGCCGGCGGTTATCGCGGCCGGGACGTTTACCAGCGCCGTATCGCCAAGCTCAAGGAACTTCAGCCAGCCTACGATGCTCACGATGAAGCCATGAAGCTGGCCTCAGAAGGCAAGTATGAAGCGGCTCTCGATCAGGTAAACAAGGCCATCAAGCTGGAACCACGAGAAGCTATGTTCTTTGCGCTGCGCGGCCGAATCTATCGGGGCATGGAACAACCGGAGAAGGCCAAAGCCGATTTCGACAAGGCCGTGTCACTCTATCCGGAGATGTTCCAGTATCAGCTGTACAGCGGTTTGAACGAACTGGAGCTGAACAACCTAGGCAAGGCAAAAAGCCATCTGGAGAAAGCCAATCAGGTGGTACCGACTTCCATTGCCTATCTCCGACTAGGTGATATCGCGCGGCAACAGGGCCAACGCAGGGAGGCAGTAGCCTATTACTCCACCGCCGCTGAGGCCGGTGGTGATGTGGGGGCTGAAGCTCAGCGCAAGCTGGCCGAACTCAACGAATAGCTCTTTGCAGTTTCAAAAAAAGCCGGGCGCCAATACGCCCGGTTTTTTTTATGGTTGTCGCATTTGCTGACCTGACACAAAAACCGCGTCAACGATTGCATTGACTTCTAGAGCAATAACTCTAAAAATCAGATTAACCAACAACAATCGGATGGCGACCATGATCGTAAAACGACTTCAGCCAATGATGTCCCACGCACGACGCAGCTATGTTGAGCTGATGTTCCAGGTGATGGGGCGCGCACTCCAGGCAATCAGCGAGGTGGATGAAGCCACCCGAAACGAAACCTGCGAACTGCCGGAGGGCTTCCTGTTCGAGATGCAGGTTATGCCCAACGGGCCAAAACTCATCGTTGAGCACACCGGCAACGGTAAATTGCTCTTCCACGGGGATGAAGCTCCACGCCCCGTTGACCTCTCGATCCAGTTCAAGCATATCGCCCATGCCTTCCTGGTACTGTCGTTTCAGGAGAAGACCTCCGTTGCCTTTGCCAACGACCGCATGCTGGTGGATGGGGATGTGAGTTACGCGGTGCGGATGACCCGGGTTCTCAACCGACTGGAATCATTCATCCTGCCCCGACTAATTGCCGAAAGGGCGGTCAAAGAATATCCGGCAAGCATCAAACTGCCTGAAAAACTCATCAGTGCCGCCCGCATTTATCTGAAAGTCGCCACCCAATTCGTCGAGACAGTGAGAGCATAATGACCAACAAATACTACGAGTTCTTCTGCCCGGTAAAAGTGATTGCCGGTAAAGCCGCGCTGGAACACATTCCCTATGAACTGACTGGCCTGGCAGCCAAACGGCCTATGATTGTCACGGATAAAGGGGTGCGCGCGGCCGGCTTGCTCGAGCCGGTGATTGCCGCCTGCGAAGAAAGCGGGCTGGAGATTGTATCCATTTACGATGATGTGCCACCGGATTCCTCCACGTCGGTGGTGAAAGACATTGCCAGCGTTTACCGCAAGGAAAAATGCGACTCGATCATTGCGGTGGGCGGCGGCTCCGCCATTGATACCGGCAAGGCGGTCAATATTCTGGTATCCGAAGGCGGCGATAATATCGCCAAATACAGTGGCGCCGGTGTTCTCAAGCACCCGCTCAAGCCTTTCTTTGTGGTGCCTACCACGGCGGGCACCGGTTCCGAGGTAACCTCGGTGGCGGTCATCACCGATGAGAAAAAAGGCGTAAAACTTCCGTTTACCTCATCATTCCTGCTGCCTAACGCCGCCATCATCGACCCGCGTATGACCCTGACCCTGCCGCCCCACATTACGGCGGCCACCGCTATGGACGCGCTCACCCATGCTACGGAAGCGTTCACCTGCATGGCCAAAAACCCCCTGAGCGACGCGTACGCCACGGCAGCAGTCAAGAAGGTGAGCCAATCCCTGCTTTCAGTCATGGATAATCCGAAAGACAGTGATGGCCGACTGGAACTGGCTCAGGCGTCAACCATGGCGGGCATTGCCTTTTCCAACTCCATGGTGGGCCTGGTCCACTCTCTGGGACATGCTACCGGAGCCATCTGCCACCTGCCCCACGGACTGTGCATGAGCCTGTACCTGCCCTATGTGCTTGAGTTCAACCTTGAGAGCATTCGGGAGCCTTTGGGCGAGTTGCTGCTGTACCTGGAAGGTCCGGACGTCTACTCCGCCACCCCTGCGAGCCGACGTGCCGAGGCCAGTATTTCAGCCATTCGAAAACTGCGGGATGCCCTCTACAAGCGCTGCGAACTGCCCCGGACGTTGAAAGAAACCGGCAAAGTACTGGAAAATCAGCTGGAAAGCATTGCCAAGCTGGCCCTGGACGACGGCTCGATCATGTTCAACCCCCGGGAAGTGAGCCACGAAGATGCCATGGCGGTGCTTCGTCGCGCCTGGGCCTGATACCTCGGAGGCATATCTCGCCCCGGCCCTCTCTGGCCGGGGTTAGCCTAAAGTCAGATTCACAATGATTGAAATAAAATAGTAAGAAGGTAATATTTAGCAGGCATTCTGGCAGGGAGTTGGCCGGGTATCGATCTAACCAGCGTATGGGCCTGTCCTATCCAGAGTTCCGCCATGAAGAAACTCCTTTTCAAGCTCTCCTTTACCGCGATCCTGTTGAGCCTGCTAACCACTTTCAGTGGCAATGCCGCTGCCGAAGTGGACAATCAGGAGCGGGTGTTCCGCTTCAACATCTCTCCTAACGGGTACCCACCTTATCTGATCGTTGATGGCAGCAAGCCCTCCGGTATTATGTGGGACGTGGTAAACCTGATTGTCCCCCGCCTGGGCTACGACGTGGAACCGGTAAAAATCCCCAGAAAACGGGTAGACCCTATGCTTGCCGACGGCTACATTGACGGCACGCCAAGGGCCATAGAGTGGACGGAAGAGCCGGAGAAGTTCCTGTTTACCGACCCGGTCGTTCACGTGGAGGAAGTATTCTTCTTCCCGAAGAGCTCTGAGCTTGAATACAAACACCCCGCAGACCTCTACGGCAAGACGATTGTCACGCCACTGGGATACTACTATCCCTTTCTCGAGCCCTATTTCAAAGATCATCGCATTAAGCGATTTGACGTCTCCAGAGATCGGGAGATTTTCACCTTTGTGCTGCATGGCGAGCAGTTTCACGCAGCGCTTGCGGATCGGTTGGTCGGGCAATGGATTCTCAGGAACGAAGGACTGACCGAGCACTTTCGCTCTTCTGTGGAAGGAATCAGCCAGTTCGGCTTCCGGATCATGCTGCGTAAAGACTGGAAAGCGTTTGCCGAGGCCTTCAACCAGGAGCTGGCAAATATCCAGGAGAATGGCGAACTCGACGCCATTCTCTCAAACTATCGCTAAAACCCGATCACTCGAGGCGACGAAGCAGTAGCATCGGCGATACGCTAAGCACTGGTCGTAATTGCCAGCGGCCAAACAACGCCAACAGAATGGCTGCAATCAGCGGTACTGGCAGCATCACCTGCCAGTGCCAGCGGAAAGTGCCCTCGAACATTCCGGCCTGAAGCGCATATACCGCCCCTTCCGCCGCAATCACACCGAGCGTGCCGGCAAAGAACCCCAACAGTGCGAATTCCAGCATGGTACTGCGTGCCAACAACGACTGCTGGCCGCCCAGGGTTCGCAGCAACGCCCCCTCCCTCTGACGATCCCGCAGGGTGGCACTGACAACCGCTGCCATCACCACCAGGGCGGCCGCGAGAATCAGCGCCAGGATTGCCTCAATGGCCTGAGTTACCTGCTGCACAATCTGCTGGATGCGATCAATGATATGGTCTATCTCCAGCACCGAGACCGTCGGGAACTGGCGCGAGAAGTCGTTAAGAGCCAGTTTATTGTCCGGGTTCAGATAGAACGCGGTAATCCAGGTGGCGGGCATGTCAGTCAGACCGCCATCGGGCGGGAAGGCCATGTAGAAATTGGGTTTCATGCTGTCCCACTGCACGGTACGAATACTCGTTACCGGCTCGGTCACCTTGCTGGAGCCGATGGTGAAGGTCAGCCGATCACCCAGCTGCAAACCGAGTTTCTCCGCCAGCTCAGCTTCTACCGAAACCCCCTCGGTTTCGCCCGGCCCGAACCACTGGCCATCCACAATCCGGTTGTCTTCCGGCAGCTCCGGCATCCAGGTCAGATTCAGCTCCCGGTTCAGCGCACCAACCCGCTCATCCTTGCTGACCGCTTCTTTCACCGGCTCGCCGTTCAGTTCGGTCAGGCGACCGCGAACCATCGGATAAAGCGTCTCCAGGGGCGCGCCGCGAGTGGCCCAGAATTCCTCAACATCATCCACCGCATCCGGGGCAATGTTGATCAGGAAATGGTTTGGCGCGTCGTCCGGCAGCTGGGCCTGCCAGTCGTCCAGCAGGGAGGAACGCACCAACACCAGCGTAGCAGCCAGCATAAGCGTCATGGCAAAAACCGCCATCTGCGCCATGCTGGCACGTCGGTGCCGATATAAGCCCACCAGGGCCAGGCGCCAGGAGTTGCCGCCACCCTTCACTCTGCGCAACAGGGCGACCATGCCCCACCCCAGCAGACCGAGCACACCCAGCAGCAGTACCAGCCCGCCCAAAAGTGCGGCCACCAGCATCAGCTCGCCGGCGTACATCCATACCAACCCAAACACGGCGACCACCGCCAGCAGGATATCCGGAATGGCTTCCCGGCCGGTTTCGCCGGGCTGGGAGCGTAATACCCGCATAGCGGGAACATTACGCAGGCGGCGAATGGGCGGATAGGCAAATGCGAATAGAGAAACCAGTGCCGTTAACAGGGCGGGCGTTAACGCGGAAGGATCCAGGTAGAAATCAACGGGCCGTTCCAGCAGGTCGCTCAGCAAACGCACCAACAGCCAGAACAATGGTAACGCCACTGCCAGACCACCCAACACGCCAACAACACCCCACAGAGTGAGGCGGCGCAGGTAGAGCTCACCAATGCCCCGGCTGGATAATCCAAGGGTTTTCAGCAATGCCACCGTGTCCCTCTGAGACAGAGCGTATTGCCGGCTGGCCACCGCCACGGCTACCGCCGCCAGCAACACCGCAAGACTGCCACCCAGCAGCAGGAAGCGTTCGGCCCGCTCCAGGGAGCGCGAGAAGGTTTCACCGTCTCTGACCCCTTCCCACTCGTGACTGGGCTCCAGCTGTGGTTCCAGCCACTGGTAATAGTCTTCAAGCACACCTTCGGCGCCGGCAAACAGGTAGACATATTCCACGCGGCTACCTTCCTGGACCACACCGGTGCCGGCAACATCGTCCACATGCATCATCACCCGTGGCGCCAGTGATGACAGCCGGAAGCCGCCGTCCGGCTCGCGGATTAATAAGCGGGTGATTTCCAGTTTAAGATTGCCGACTTCCAGAGTATCGCCGATGTCCAGTTCGAGCAGACGCAGCAACCGTGGATTCACCCACACCTGGCCGGGGCCGGGGCCCTGACTGACAATCTGTCTCGGCTCTGCAGCACCGGACTGGATCTCGATTTCGCCGCGCAACGGATATTCGTCGCTCACGGCTTTGACCGAGACCAGCTGAAACCCGCTTTCGCCGAAGACCATGGTGGAGAACTCCACCATGCGCCCGGTTTCGAGGCCTCGGGACTGGGCATTCTCCAACCATTCCGGTGGGATCGGACGGCCGTTCTCGGCTTCCAGTTGCCGGTCTGCCGCCAGAAAGGAGCTGGCAGACGATACCAGGGTACGCTGCAACTGGCTGGCGAACAGCGCAATTGTGGCTACGGTGGCAACAGCAATAATCAGCGCAACCAGCACCACACGAACATCGCGCTCTCGCCAGTCTCGGCTCACGGACATGAGTTTGTTGGAGGCTCTCATCAGTGTGCCGACTCCCCGGCCAGATCCGGCTCAGTCAGCACTCCCGCCTCGATGTGCAGCTGCCGGCCGCAACGTTCTGCAAGGTGTTCATCATGGGTAACCATTACCAGTGTGGTGCCCTGCTCCCGGTTCAGGTCCATCAGAAGGTCAGATACCGCCTGTCCGGTTCGGTTGTCCAGATTGCCCGTCGGCTCATCCGCAAACAGAATGGCGGGGTCGGAAGCAAAGGCCCGCGCAATCGCGACGCGCTGCTGCTCGCCACCGGACAACTGACGAGGGGTATGGTTCAGCCGTTCCCCCAAACCTACCCGATCAAGCAATTCTCTGGCCCGCTGCTCCGGTGCCTCCGTGCCGCCCAGTTCCAGCGGCAGCATGACATTTTCAAGCGCGGTTAATGCCGGCAGCAACTGGAACGACTGGAACACAAATCCGACCCGACGGGCCCGCAGTTTGGCACGCTCATCTTCACTCAGCTTGCTGATGACCGCACCATCCAGTTCAACGGTGCCTTCCGTGGGTGTATCCAGGCCCGCAAGCAAGCCAAGCAAAGTCGTTTTGCCGGAACCGGAGCGACCAACGATGGCTACGGACTCTCCCCGATTGATTTCCAGACTGACCCCCTGCAAGATCGTGAGCGTATCGGTTTCCAGGCTGACCCGATGGGTCAGATCAGTCACCCGCAACATAAGGTTGCTATCGGTATTACTGAGATCCGTCATCTGGTTCACGGTAACTCCATTGTCTGTATCGTTGAATCTGTAAAGGGTATATGAATTTACTATGCATACGATATCGCTGTACGTCAGATCAATCGTACTCTCGGCTCTGCTCTTGCTCACCTTGCCTGCGCTGGCCAGCCAGAACACAGTGCTGGTGGTGGGTGACAGCCTGAGCGCCGCCCACGGCGTACCCTCGGAAACCGCGTGGGTGGAGCTGCTGAGGGACCGCATCGACAGCCAGGAACTGAACTGGACCGTGGTGAATGCCAGTATTGGCGGCGAAACCACCGACGGTGGCCTGCGGCGCCTGCCAGGCCTGCTGGAAACCCACGATCCCACGATTGTAATCATTGAGCTCGGCGGCAATGACGGCCTGCGGGGGTTCCCACCCAATGTGATTGAATCCAATCTGGCCAATATGATCGAGCAGGTACGCGGCATCGGCGCCACACCTTTGCTGGTGGGTATGCAGATCCCGCCAAACTACGGCCAGCGCTACACCACCATGTTCGCCGATATCTTTCCGACTCTTTCAGACCGATACAATACGCCCCTGGTTCCTTTCTTTCTGGACGGCATTTACGATCAGGACGGCTTGATGCAAGGTGACGGCATTCATCCGACGGAAGAGGCACAACCCCGGCTGCTGGATAACATCTGGCCAAAGCTGGAACCGCTGCTGAACAAACAGGCCAGCAGCTGACTACTCAGATTACCTGCCGGACAAACCCTAAAGCTCGGCGTTCAGACCAGTAGTAACCGTCCCGGGCATGTTGGACAAACCCCACATGCCCACCCCACTTCGGGATTTCCATCTGGACGTGATGTCCCAATACCCGGCGACTGTCCGGAAAACAGCGGGCCGAAAGGAACGGGTCATCTGCTGCATTCACTACCAGAGCTGGCACCCGGATATCACTCAACCGGAACAGAGCAGAACACCGGGCCCAATAGTCGGCCGCGTCCTGGAATCCATGCAGTGGTGCCGTGTAGCGATTATCGAATTCGTGAAAACTCCGGATTTCCTCGAAACCCGTGACATCGATCAGATCGGGGAATTTTTCCGCTTTTTCCCGCATCTTGACGTGCAGATCCGTCAAAAACCGTTGCATGTAAATACGCCGGCTGGGTCGCGCCAGCACGTCCGCGCTGCCCGCCAGGTCCAGAGGCACCGAGTAGGCCACCGCACCACTGATACGGCTGTCCACACGCTCCCCCTGCTCGCCCAGGTACAGCAGCGTGAGATTCCCTCCCATACTGAAACCTGACAGGAAGAGGTTCTGATACCGCCGCCCCAGCGCGTGACTGACGACGGCATGCAGATCCGAAGTGGCGCCACTGTGATAGAAGCGCGGCTGTTGGTTCATCACCCCGCCGCAGGACCGAAAGTTCCATGCCAGCACATCCCAGCCGTCGGCCATCAATGCTCTGGCCAGACCCAGCACGTAGGGCCTACGGCTGTGGCCTTCCAGCCCGTGGGATATCACCGCCAGCCGGTCACTGCCCTGGCGATACCAGTCCAGATGCAGTTCGTCGTCATCGTCGGTGGCCAGTATGTCGGTTTCCGGTTCCGGCAGGGTCACTTTCCGGAACAGAGTCGGCCATACCGACTGGACGTGGCCATTACGCAACCACACCGGCGGACGATAGGGTTCAAGCTTAGCTTTGTGCAAATTTTGACCTTTCATTTCAGGGGGTTGACGAACCTGATTAAAGTACTTAATATGCGCGCCACATTGATGCTGTTCCCCGATAGCTCAGTTGGTAGAGCAACGGACTGTTAATCCGTTTGTCGCTGGTTCGAGCCCAGCTCGGGGAGCCACTTATTCCGAAAGGCCGCTGATCAGATATCAGCGGCCTTTTCTTTTGGGCCTCAGAAAACCTCGGCCCGCTGCATGAACTCCCGCAACACCTGGAACAGCGTATAACCATCCCGTGTACCGATCATTTCACGAATCGAGTGCATGGCAAACTGGGGTACGCCGATATCCAGCGTGGTCACGCCAAGATTTCCCGCGGTCAACGGCCCGATCGTGCTGCCACACCCCATGTCACTACGCACCACAAATGTCTGGTGCGGCAACCCCAGTTCCTCGCTGATGTGGCGATACAGGGCGGCGGAACGACTGTTGGTGGCGTAACGCTGATTGTGGTTTACCTTGATGACCGGCCCCTGATTCAACAATGGCCCATGATTCTCATCATGTCGGTCTGCGTAGTTTGGATGAATACCGTGGGCGTTATCCGCAGAAATCATCATGGAACGAGCAATGGCACGGCTTTTCCCGGCGCCACACCAGCGGTCCAGCACCGCCGTGAGAAACGGCCCCTGGGCACCTTCGGCGGACATACTGCCCACTTCCTCATGGTCATTGCAGACCAGTAGTGCCGGCTCGTCACCAGAGGTTTCCAGCAGGGCCTGCAGGCCGATATAACAACTGAGCAGATTATCGAGCCGTGCGGAGGCCAGGAACTCTTCACGCAGCCCCACCAGAGCTGCACCCTGTGCATCGTAAAAACTCAGTTCATAGCCCAGAATCTTGCTGGTCTGCAGCCCGGATTCTTTGGCAATCTGCTGTTTCAGCAACTCGGCAAAGGTGGTGGTATCGGTTTCCGGCACCTGCATAACCACCGGCGGAAGATCAGTCTGGGCATTAACGGTGCGACTGCTGTTCGCCTCCCGGTCCAGATGGATGGCCAGGCTCGGAATGATCGCCACTGGCTTGCGGAAATTCACCAGGGTGTCCCGTACTTTGCCGTTGTCGTCCAATACCGTCACACGGCCGGCCAAAGAAAGATCCCGGTCAAACCAGGGGTTCAGCAATACGCCCCCATACACTTCCACACCCAACTGGAAAAAGCCCTTGCGGCGAATCTCAGGGTTCGGTTTGACCTTCAGGCAGGGGCTGTCGGTATGGGCTCCCACCATCCGGATGCCGGAACTGACCACATCCTTGGTGCCGGTACGAAAGGCAACAATAGACGAGCCATTACGGGTTACGTAGTAGCCCTGCCCTGGCTGCAACGACCATTCTTCGCGCTCGTCCAGCGGTTGAAATCCCGCTGCTTCAAGACGCGTTTTCATGGTATTTACCGCATGCCACGGAGTCGGCGAGGCATTCAAAAACTCAATCAAGTCTTTATTGAATTCAGTGTGTTCCATGATCTTCCTGATTGCATGATAATGGCGGCTACAGTATGGCATGAAGCCGCGCCGGCTCCTACCGGGTACGCTGCGCACCGCCATAAGCACTCACCGAAGATTCCGGAGTTCACTGTGTCACTACCCCGCTTTCTGGATATCGAATACTGCCAGACCGACGACGCCCTGTTTCCCACGGCCATCGCCTGGTCCCTTGCAGACGGCCAGATGAAAACCGTGGTAATTGCACCGGAGGATGCCTGGTTGCCCGAAGATGGCGACCTGGGCGATGTAGACCTGCTGTATCTGGAAGAACAGGGGGTACCCCTGCTGGAACTGGCCAGGGAGCTACACGAGGATCTGCCGGACCAGACCGTATACGTGGATGGACTGGATCCGGACGAAATCCTGATAGACCTGATCTTCAGTGCCGTTCGCCAGGAGGCCCCGTTTGAAATCGCCCCCATTTCCGAGCTGATTACCGGCCTGGACAGCGAAGCACTGGAAGACCGCCGCCGGCAGTTGCTCTTTGATGAAGGGCTTGAACCGCAGCTGCCGGAAAACGGCGTATATTCCCTGCTGTTGCTGGCCCGTGAGGAAGGCTACCTGGAGGATTGAGGTCCGGCCCCTGATCACGGGGAACTGTGACATGAGTCCGCGTAACATTGCGTTACACAAGGCAGAATCGGGCGTCAGTACCGTTACTGACAGGAAGCCAGATAATAATGAACAAGGTCACACCCCGTTTCCTCACATCCAGCCTGATAGCGCTTGGCCTGTTTTCTTGCGCCGCCTTTGGCCAGGAGACCCCTCGCTCCGATAAACACTATGTCGGACTGTTGGCGACAGCCATTGAACACCGCTCCATCGGGCAGTCCGACGAGGATGGCTGGGGCCAGGCAGCGACACTGGTGATTGGCGGCCACCTGAGCGACCTGATTCATGCAGAGGTGAGGCTGGGGGGCGGCTTGGCAGACGCCGAGATTTCCCGTGGCGACCTGAGCCTGGCCGTCGACTACTTCGGCAGCTGGTACATGGGCCTGCACTACCCCATCGGTGAGCTTGGCAATGTCTATGCCCAGGCTGGCTTTACCCATGTCAGCGGGGAGGCAACCCTCGACAACCGGGATGCCGACGCCAATGCCCAGTTTCGGGATATCGAGGGCGATTACCCGAGCAGCAGCTTCAGCTTCAGCTGGCTGGCCGGCCTGGACCTGGAACTGATGGATAACACCTACCTGGTTTTCGAGGGCGGCAAGCTGTTTGAAGACACGGACACCAGCGCCAATGCCTTCCAGTTCTCCTCAGGTATCCGTTACGAGTTCTGATGCCGGATATGCCAGCACCGATGGATTTTCGGGTTGCGCTGAAAATCCTTGTCCAGAGTGCTGGCACTCACCTCTTTCACTTCAAACTCTGACTCCAGCGCCTCATCCAGCCTGAACTTACGGAAGTTATTGGAGAAAATCAGCAGGCCATCACTGGACAGTCGTGCCATGCACTGCCGCACCAGATCGGCATGATCGCGCTGAATGTCGAGAACGCCAGCCATCCGGGCTGAGTTTGAGAAGGTGGGCGGGTCCATGAAAATCAGATCAAAGGTCTGATTCGCGGTTTTTCGGTCTGCCAGCCAGGCCAGACAATCTGCCTGTTCGACGACATGCTTGCGCGGATCTGCCGAGTTGAGAGCCAGGTTATCCTGAGCCCAGCTGACGTAGGTTTTGGACATGTCCAGGCTCAGGGTGCGGCTGGCTCCGCCAACCGCTGCGTGCACGCTCGCTGCGCCGGTATAACAGAACAGGTTCAGAAAGCGCTTGCCCCTGGCATGTTGCTGGATCCAGTAACGTACCGGGCGATGATCCAGGAACAGGCCGGTATCCAGATAGTCTTTCAGGTTCACCTTCAGGGCGCAGCCGTGCTCGTGCACGTTAAAGTACTCGCCGGTCGCCGCCTGTTTTTCATATTGCCGGGTCCCGGTCTGGCGCTGACGTTGCTTGCACACCAGATCCTCCGGCGCGACCTCAAGCACTTCCGGGATCACCGCCATGGCTTCGGCAAGGCGCTCTCTGGCTGCCTTTTCGTCAACTGATTTCGGGGCCAGGTATTCCTGAACATGTACCCGCCCCTCGTAGATATCGATCGCCAGGGCATATTCCGGCATATCGGCATCGTACAGGCGGTAACAACCAATGTTCTGCTTCCTGGCCCACTGGCCAATCGTTTTCAGATTCTTCTTGAGACGGTTACGCAGCATGTCTGCCCGTTCGGCGTTGGCGATGCGAGGCATAATCTGCCCCGGCGCGGCCGGATCACGGGGCGTGCGGGCATTCTCCGGCTGTACTTCGAACAGCAACAGCTGCGCCGGCAGCTTGCCATTGAACAACTTGTACTGCTTGAAGCTTCGCAAACCGAGGGATTTTCCGAACTCCGGCGCACCGGTGAACACCCCCAGGCGCCATCCGGTGAGCTCCCGGGCCACAACCTCTCCAAGGCTCTGGTACAGGGCCGCCAGCTCCTTGCGCTCACTCAACCGCTCACCGTAGGGCGGGTTGGTCAGCACCAGCCCAGTATCGCTCCAGTCATTCTTGCGAGTGAATTCGGAGATCGGCCTGGCTTCTACACGAACGATACCTTCCAGGCCAGCTCGCAGGATGTTCTTCTCCGCAGTCTCAATCACGCGACAATCCTGATCAAAACCATAAAAAGTGGGAATGCGCTCCTGCTTGCCCTCATGGGCCCGACGCTCCGCTTCCTGGCGCAGCGACAGCCAGAGCTCGGGCTGGTGTCCTGGCCACTTTTCGAACCCGAACCGCTCCTGCTTCCGCCCCGGCGCAATGTCCAGCGCCATCAACGCAGCTTCAACCACCAGCGTACCGGAACCGCACATCGGGTCCACAAAGTCACCACCGTTAGCGGCAATCTCTGGCCACCCTGCCCGCAGCAGCAAAGCCGCTGCAAGGTTTTCTTTCAAGGGCGCGATACCCTTTTCAGTTCGGTAGCCCCGCATATGAAGGCTGTGGCCACTCAGATCAATCCCCAACGACAAGCGGCCCCGGTTCAACCGCGCCGATACCGTGACATCCGGGTCTTTCGGCGCAACCGAGGGCCTGGGTGCACCGGCACCCCGAATGCTGTCAACAATGCCATCTTTCACTTTCTGGGCGCCAAACTGAGTGTTCCGGATGGCTTCGTTCTGGCCAAGAAACGTTACCCGGAAGCTCCCCCCCGCGGGTATATGGGCCTGCCAGTCAAGATCCACGACACCGGCATAAAGTTCGTCGGCGCTCCGGGCATCCACATCCGCCACATTCAGAATCACCCTGTTCGCCAGACGGGACCACAGGCAGGCCCGATAGCCACTCTCCAGCTCGCCCTCAACCCAGACACCAGCGGGTGCATTCCGCACAAGGTTCAGGCCGAATTCTTTCAATTCATCGGCCAGGAGGTACTCGACGCCTTTGGGGCAGGTTACGAAAAAGACATGCTTGGACAAGATCAACTCCTGGTTTTCTGAATAGGGCCGGTAAGTTTCCGGAATGGCAGTAAAAGCCTTTTAGCGACTGTCATCGTTATTTCACAAAAATATAAAAGAAGCGCCATATAGATGAAATAAATAGTGTACACCGGCGCGAGGTTCGTCTTACCTTGTAGTTGACGCGTCGTTCCGGAGGCCGAATAAAAGTCTCCGTTAACAGGATCCTGACTGCTCTGACCGGAGCTGGCAATAGTGGGTTGTCCCGGAGAGGCTCCCGACTGCCAAGGTCACTGCAGATGTGTACACGCTTGTTCTGTTAATCCATCAGTGAGGAACGGCATGAAAAGACAGAAGAGAGACATGTACGCTCGTGCATTCAAGCGGGGTTATCTCGCTGGCGTGTCCGGCAAATCCAAAGACAGCTGCCCATTAGAACAACCGGAAGTCCGCCAGGAATGGCTGAACGGGTGGCGAGAAGGCCGCACAGATAACTGGGAGGGCATGACCGGCGTCTCCGGCATCCATAAACTGGCCAACGTAACCGCAACGTAATGGCCAACCCCGTTTAACCCTGATCTGTTTTTTTCAATTTTTACGCACAAATCACAATCAGAGCAGTAACCAGAGCAACCCAAACGGGGCCTCCCGCCCCGTACCATGCGAAGAAGCGCTACGGGGTTTATTCCCCGCAAGGGCCCGCTCAGCGGGCCCACCTTCTTTCTGGCCTCAGCTGATTTCTTTCCGGATTGCTTCCACAGCTTCGTTGATCAACGCCGGGCCTCGATAAATAAACCCGGTATAGATCTGCACCAGCTTTGCGCCTGCCCGAATCTTCTCTGCCGCACTGTCGCCATCCGTGATGCCGCCCACGCCAATAATCGGCAGCCGATCGCCCAGCTCAGCATACAGCCCCTGAATCACTTTCACAGACGCTTCCCGTACCGGTGCACCGCTGAGACCGCCCGCCTCCTGCTCGTGAGCGTGCCCCTTCACCGCCTCCCGGCTGATCGTGGTGTTGGTGGCAATCACACCATCCAGGCCAGCTTCGAGCAATGCTGCAGCCACAAAGCGAATGCCCTGCTCGTCCATATCCGGGGCGATCTTTACAGCCACCGGCACATAGCGGCCATGCTTTCGCTCACACGCTGCCTGCTCTTCCTTTATGGCGTGCAAAAGCTGCTTGAGCGAATCGCCAAACTGCAGATCCCGGAGGCCCGGCGTATTAGGAGAAGATACATTAACGGTGATGTAGTCGGCATAGGGGTAAACAGCCGCTATTCCTTTACGGTAGTCCTGTTCCGACTGCTCATTCGGGGTGTCTTTGTTCTTGCCGACATTAATGCCCAGTACGCCCCGGTAACGACGGTGGCGGACATTGGTAATGAGGTGTTCCAGGCCTTCATTATTGAACCCCATGCGGTTAATGATGGCCTGGTGCTCCGGCAACCGGAACATTCGGGGTTTTGGATTACCTGGCTGTGCCAGAGGCGTAACAGTGCCCACTTCGATAAACCCGAAACCGAGAGCACCAAGAGCATCAATGTGGTCGGCGTTTTTGTCCAGCCCAGCAGCCAATCCAACCGGATTCGGGAATTCCAGGCCCATCACGTTTACCGGGCAAGGCTCCGGCTGTCGGGTAAATGTATTCAGGATGCCCAGTTTTTGAGCAACATCCAGGCTGCCAAGGGCAACATTATGGGCCCGCTCCGGTGGCAATCGGAACAGCAGGTTTCTCAGAAGGCCGTACATCGTCAAACTCCTTTCTCCGGGTGGCAGGAGTATACCGAAAGTTTTCCACACCATCTTGTGTAAACCCCAATTAGTCCCGAAAACCCCGCCCTGTATAGCCTCCCGACGCTTTTCCACGGAATCTGTGGATAACCCTGTTGAAAATTGCCGAGCAAGCGCCCCGACCCCTTGATAACTGCGCCAGCCTACAAATTGATCATTTTTTGACCAGTTATTTTCCCTTTATTTATCAATATCTTAAATAGATAAAATTAACATTTGACGGCTTTGGTAACAAAATGCTAACGGGTAACCAATTCGTCATGATGTGCATAAATCGATCACAGCCAGGCCATTAATTCCACCCATTTCTGCGTTTATTCCCGTTATACTGCCCTCATCGCGAAAAGCCCGGAGTGAATCCAATGGAACAGCCTGATCAACCCAGCCAGCAGCGCCAGAATAATCTCGAATCCGAGAAGCATGCGGCGACCCGGGTCACGATCATTGGCATGATTCTCGATGCCGTTCTGGGCATCATAAAAGTCATTGGCGGCACTCTTTTTAATTCCCAGGCGCTACTGGTGGATGGTATCCATTCCTTTACCGATGTGGCATCGGATTGGGTGGTTCTGGCGGTCATGCGTCTGTCCCGTAAGGAGCCAGATGCGGACCACCCATACGGACACCAGCGAATCGAAACCCTCGGCACTCTGGTACTGGGCAGCATTCTTATTGCCGTGGGCGCGGCCCTGGCCTGGGAGAACATTCTCAGGCTCCTTTCCGGTGAAGCGCAGCTGGTTCCGGGCTGGCCAGTGCTGGTAGCGGCCGCGGCCTCGGTAGCAGGCAAGGAATGGATCTACCGTTATACTCGCCATGTTGGCATGAAAATCCGCTCAGACCTGATCATTGCCAACGCCTGGCACAGCCGTACCGATGCATTTTCGTCAGTGGTCGTTCTGGTATCTACCATCGGTGCCATGCTGGGTTTCGTCTGGCTCGACGTGGTAGCCGCCGTCCTCATTGCAGCCATCATTGTGCACATCGGCTGGAAATTCACCTGGGACAGCGTGAAAGAACTGGTCGATACAGGTCTGTCCGAAGATGATACCCGGATGTTGAAAACCATTGCCCTGGAAACGGATGGCGTGCGAAATGTTCATGAACTGCGCAGCCGGCGGATGGGGCACGACATCCTGCTGGACGTACACCTGGTAGTTCGCCCGGAAATCAGCGTTTCCGAAGGGCATCAGATTGGTATGAAGGTGGTCACGGGCATGCGGGATGCCCTGGAGAACATTCGGGACATCAACTTCCATATCGACGCCGAGAACGATGAAAAAGTGCCCCACGCCACCGACCCGGGGCTACCCGATCGCGAAGCACTTCGTCGCCTGCTGACAGAGAAGCTGGGCGAGCTACCACCGCAAAGCCGGCTCCGGCTTCATTACCTCAAGAATCGCATCCACCTGGAAATCTTCCTGGATGAAAACCATTCCGGGCCACACCTGACCACGGAACAGGTTCGAGCGGTTCTGGCAGACTACCCCTGGTTTGGCAGCGTCCGGGTCTGGGTCGCTGCCAACTGACGCGCCGGTTTAACGGCGCCGGTTCTCCTCCATGCGCGACAGGAATTCCTGCATCACCAGGGTATACAGCTCTCCGCCCAGGAACTTGTCTTCCACACCCGAGTCGATACTCGGGTTGTCATTCACTTCAATCACCGCCACCCGATTCCCGGCTTGTTTGATGTCGACACCGTAAAGCCCATTACCGATCAACCGGGTCGAATTCAATGCCGCCTGGATGACATTGCGAGGCACCTCGTAGGTGGGCATGGTTTCAAAACCGCCACTTTCCACTGTGGCACCACCGTGCTGGTAAATCTGCCAGTGACCTTTCACCATCAGATATTTACAGGCATAGATGGCCCGGCCGCCAAGCACACCAATGCGCCAATCGTAATCCGTGTAGAAGTACTCCTGAGCCAATACCAACGCAGACTGTTTGAACAGGTCTTTCAGCCCTGCCCGAAGTTCCTTTTCGTCCTTGGCTTTGATCACACCACGGGAAAAGGCGCCATCCGGAATTTTGATGACCACAGGAAAGCCCAGTTCATTACTCACCTGCTGTACCGCATCCTTCTGATCCTTTGAAAGGATCAGCGTTTTCGGTGTTGGCACCTTGTTGTTTTTCAGCAGGTCCGCCAGAAACACCTTGTTGGTGCAACGCAGAATCGACACCGGGTCGTCAATTACCACCATCCCCTCGGCCTCTGCCTTGCGAGCAAACCGATAGGTGTGGTGATCAATAGCGGTGGTTTCACGAATAAACAGACCATCATATTCCGGCAGGCGCATGTAATCCCGGCGGGTAATGCGCTCCACGTTAATTCCCAGCTTTCTGCCGGCACGCTCAAAACGCTTCAGGGCCATCTCATCGCTCGGAGGCAACTCTTCCTCGGGGTTCACCAGCATAGCCAGATCAAAACGGTAGCGGCGACGGGTGCGCGGTTTGCGCCAGATCATGCTGCTGAAGCGATCCAGGGCGGCCGCAAACAAGTCCTGCTCACGCTCGTCAAGATCCGCCGGTGCCGCCGGCTTCATGGTTTCGATCTGCCATTGTTTGCGGTGACGGAACACCACTTCCAGAATCGGGCACGGAAACCGCTCGAACAGGGCACGGGCCACGGGCTTCAGGTCTGGATGTTCGGCCTGGCCAAAATAGGTTCGGATTCGTACTTCATGGGTGGCGTCCCGGTCATCGGTGGCGGGATCGATTTCGGAGGCTGATTTTTCCAGCCACTGGATGACACTGCTGTCCAGCTCTTCGAGTTCAAGCGAAAACAGTCCCTTCCGGCTCAGGTCGTTGAGCGTCATAACCGATGGCACCACGTGGTGCCCGCGCGCTTCCGCAAGCAACGAACAGTAGTAGCCCCGGCTCAGATACCTGGCACTCTGACACAGGTTTATCACCCGCACGCGGCTGTTAACCGGGGCGGTAAACTGAAGGTATTGATCGAAGGTAAGCACGTCTTCGCTGGGGTAGTACGGTGCCCAGTCTTTGGCGCGGTCTACAACGATGAGCAATCGGGACATAAAGCGGCATTCCTCCCTGAAGGTAAAGCCTGATAATTCCGGCAACAATACGCCCCATCACCTTGCCAGACAATCGCCTGAAGATGCGTGCTTTTACGCATCATCCGCTGCTATGACGGGATGGCATCTGTCTACCATAATAGCGGCAATGAGCGTGCCCGCCAGGCGCTACCTTTTTCTCGTTGACCGGGTTTACCAGACCATGACCGATGTAATGCTCCGCCAAGCCCATGCCAGTGATCTGGATGCCCTCGTTCAGCTGGAAAACCGCTGTTTTACCGAGGACCGGATATCCCGCCGCAGTTTCCGGCGCTTTCTGGAGATGCCCAGGGACCGTTTGATCATCGCGGAACTGGATGGTGATCTCGTGGGCTATTGCCTGGTACTGATGAACGCAGCCACCCGATTGGCCAGGATCTACTCGATTGCGGTATCTCCGGCAACACGTGGCCGGGGCGTCGGCGAGCAACTGGTGCGGGAGGCAGAAAAAGAAGCCGTTGAGGCCGACCGCATCATCATGCGGCTGGAAGTGCGGGAAGACAATACCGGGGCCATTGCCCTGTACCGCAGGCTGGGATACCGCCAGTTCGGCACCTACCGGGACTATTATGAAGACCACGGCGATGCCTTACGGTTCGAGCGCCGGATTCTCTACTACGAGCCGTCCCGTGAATTTCTGCCGGTGCCCTATTATCCCCAGACCACCGAGTTCACCTGCGGCCCCTCTGCATTAATCATGGCCATGGCAGCCCTGGATGAACAGCAACGGGTGAGCACCCTGGAGGAGCTGAAAATCTGGCGCGAAGCGACCACGATTTTCATGCTGGCAGGGCATGGCGGTTGCGGCCCCCACGGATTGGCATTGTCTGCCTGGCACCGGGGCTTCGAGGCCAGCGCCTGGATCAGCCAGGAAGGTGCCCTATTCAAAGATACCGTTCGCAACGAAGACAAAAAGCGGGTACTGGAACTGGTACACGAAGGTTTTCTACACGACATCGGGCAGACAGAAATCCAGCTGCACCACGACCCGCTAACTCTGGAAGCAATGGAGACGGCCCTGCATGAGGGGCGCATCCCGGTCATCCTGATCAGCACCTGGCAGCTGAACCGAAGCCGCGTTCCGCACTGGGTAACCGTGTGTGCCATCGACGAGGACTTCGTGTATCTGCACGACCCGGAAATCGATACTGAGGAAGGGGAAACCGTGGCCGACAAGCAATACCTGCCCATCGACCGACGGGTGTTCGACAAGATGTCCCGCTATGGCCGCAACCAGCCCCTGCAGGCGGCGGTGATTGTCGGCCCCAAGCGCCGCTGATCAACCGGTACGAAGCGCAGCTTCCTTCAGTTCCGATATCTGATCCCGCAGGCGCGCTGCGGACTCGAAATCCAGATCGGCGGCGGCTTTGTACATGTCGTCTTCCAGCTTCGCCACTTCCTTGAGCACCTCTTCCGGCGACCGCTTCCCTACCTTCACGCGGTAATCCTCGGCCTCCTCAGCCGCTTTCTGCCCGGGACGCTCAGCTTTGCGTCGGCCACGACCACCACCGGCGGCACCTTCCATGATATCCGCGATCTTCTTGTTGAGGCCGGTGGGCGTAATACCGTGCTCCTCGTTATGAGCCATCTGTTTGGCACGACGGCGCTCGGTCTCATCAATGGCCCGCTGCATGGAGCCCGTGATCCTGTCGCCATACAGAATGGCCTTGCCGTTCACGTTACGGGCGGCCCGGCCAATGGTCTGAATCAGCGAACGCTCTGAACGCAGGAAGCCCTCTTTGTCCGCATCCAGAATCGCTACCAGCGATACTTCCGGCATATCCAGTCCTTCCCGTAGCAGGTTAATACCCACCAGAACATCGAACTCACCCCGCCGCAGATCCCGAATAATCTCCACTCGCTCCACGGTATCGATATCTGAATGCAGATAACGCACGCGGATGTCGTGCTCCATCAGGAAGTCGGTCAGGTCCTCAGCCATACGCTTAGTGAGCGTTGTGACCAGCACCCGCTCATTCACCCCCACGCGCTTGTGAATCTCGGACAGCAGATCGTCCACCTGGGTAGAGGCTGGCCGAACCTCAATCTCGGGGTCCAGCAGCCCGGTCGGTCGCACCACCTGCTCAACCACCTGGCCGGCATGCTCCGCCTCATAATTACCCGGGGTGGCCGAAACAAAGATCATCTGGGGCGCAATTCGCTCCCACTCCTCAAAGCGCATAGGGCGGTTATCCAGGGCGGAAGGCAGACGGAAACCGTACTCCACCAGGGTTTCCTTACGGGACCGGTCACCCTTGTACATGGCACCAATCTGAGGAATGGTCACGTGGGACTCGTCCACTACCAGCAAGGCGTTGGGCGGCAGGTAATCAAACAGCGTGGGTGGCGCTTCGCCGGGATTCCGCCCGGAGAGGTAGCGGGAGTAGTTCTCAATACCATTGCAGTAGCCCAGCTCCAGCATCATCTCGATGTCGTAGCGGGTACGCTCCTCCAACCGCTGGGCTTCCACCAACCGGTTGTTATCCCGCAACTGCTGCAGCCGCACATCCAGCTCCTGCTTGATGTGCTCGACCGCATCCAGCACGGTCTGCCGGGGCGTGACATAGTGGGACTTCGGATAGATGGTCACCCGCGGCACCCGCCTGAGCACCTCTCCCGTAAGCGGGTCAAAATAGCTCAGATTCTCCACCTCATCATCGAACAACTCGATGCGAATGGCTTCCTTCTCGGATTCTGCCGGGAAGACATCAATCACATCGCCCCGTACCCGATAATTGGCGCGGTGGAACTCGATGTCATTGCGGGTGTACTGCAGTTCGGCCAGCCGGCGCAGGATATACCGTTGATCCATCTGGTCACCCCGGTCCAGGTGCAACATCATTTTCAGATAGGACTGCGGATCACCCAGACCGTAGATGGAAGAAACCGTCGCGACAATGATGGCATCCGGCCGCTCCAGCAAAGCCTTGGTGGCCGACAGCCGCATCTGCTCAATGTGCTCATTGATGGAGGCGTCTTTTTCGATAAAGGTATCGGAAGACGGTACGTAGGCCTCCGGCTGGTAGTAATCGTAGTAGGAGACGAAGTACTCCACCGCGTTATCGGGGAAGAACTCCTTGAACTCGCCATAGAGCTGGGCTGCCAGGGTCTTGTTGTGGGCCATGATGATGGTTGGCCGCTGAACCTGCTGAACCACATTGGCAATGGTGAAAGTCTTGCCAGAGCCGGTTACCCCGAGCAGCGTTTGATGGGCAAGCCCGGATTCAATGCCATCTACCAGTCCCGCAATCGCTTTGGGCTGGTCGCCGGCAGGTTGGTAGGGCGAGTCGACGCGAAAAGCCCCTTCCCTTGCACTGGATGCTTTGTTGGCCATATCTGGCGTTTTAACCTCCGGACACCGGAAACGACGGAATATTTGCGTCGCATCCTCAAGAAATTTAGCGTTCTGGCAGCTTCATGATACCATCTGTGCGATCGACGGCTGGGTGAAAAATCAGCCAGTAACTTTGGCTCCAGTTGCCCGGCCGATCGCAGCCCAATAAGACGCAGCTTTAAGGAGCTCAAGTTTGGACCTTCAACTTTCCAGCCGAGTACAGGCGATCAAGCCTTCCCCCACCCTCGCAGTTACCAATAAAGCCGCTGAACTCCGTGCGGCCGGCCAAGACATTATTGGCCTCGGTGCTGGCGAGCCTGACTTCGACACCCCCGATCACATCAAACAGGCGGCTATCGACGCCATCAACAACGGCCAGACCAAGTACACCGCCGTGGATGGTACGCCCGCGCTGAAGAAAGCGATTATTGCGAAGTTCAAACGGGACAACGGCCTGGAATACGAAGCCAACCAGATACTGGTAAGCAGTGGTGGCAAACAGAGCTTTTTCAACCTCGCCCTGGCGACACTGAATGAAGGCGACGAGGCCATCATTCCCGCACCCTACTGGGTTTCCTACCCGGATATGGTGCTGGTGGCCGAAGGCAAACCGGTGATCATCGAAACCACCGCAGAGACTCGCTTCAAGATCACGCCGGAACAGCTGGAAAACGCCATTACTGAGCGCACCCGCCTGTTCGTGATCAACAGCCCGTCCAACCCCAGTGGCATGGCTTACACCATGGAAGAGCTGCAGGCCATCGGTGAGGTGCTTAAAAAGCACCCGAACATCATGATTGCCACCGACGATATGTACGAGCCGATCCTGTGGACTGGCAAGCCGTTCTGCAACATCCTGAACGCTTGCCCGGAGCTGTATGACCGCACCTTCGTACTGAACGGTGTCTCCAAGGCCTACTCCATGACTGGCTGGCGTATCGGCTATGCCGCTGGCCCGGCAAAAATCATCGGTGCCATGAAGAAGATCCAGTCTCAGAGCACCTCGAACCCCTGCTCTATCTCCCAGGCCGCCGCAACAGCCGCTCTGGACGGCGATCAGGCGTGCGTGGGCGAGATGGTCAAGGCTTTCAGGGAACGTCACGACTGGTTGGTAGCGGCCCTGAACAAGCTGCCTGGTGTGGACTGCCTGAACGGTGACGGCACGTTTTATGTCTTCCCGAGTTTCCAGGGTGCCATCGATGCCACTGACGGCGTGAGCACCGATGTGGAATTCGCCGAGAAGCTGCTGACCGAAGCCGGCGTGGCTCTGGTTCCGGGCTCTGCGTTTGGCTGCCCGGGGCACATGCGGCTGAGCTTTGCCACCAGCATGGATAACCTGCAGAAGGCGGTCGAGCGTTTGCAGAAGGCTCTTGGCTAAAATTTTAAGCTGAGGGGTTGACGGGGCGGTATGGCCAACATAATATACGCGCCTCGTCACACGACGACGTTCCCCGATAGCTCAGTTGGTAGAGCAACGGACTGTTAATCCGTTTGTCGCTGGTTCGAGCCCAGCTCGGGGAGCCACTATTTCGAAAGCCCGCTAGTTCTCTGAATTAGCGGGCTTTTTCGTGCGTTACGCTATGCTCAAGGCACCGAACCCAGCCTGCTTGTAATAAGCCGTGGCGTGATGGGAAGTCCTTTCCAAAAACCGCTACAAGCACATCCATGTGCGCTTCTCTCCGGCCATCCATGGCCTCCGAAATTTTTGGAAAGGACTTCCCATCACACCAATCAAGCCAAGGCGTAATAGTCAAAAAACTGCGTGCATTAAGTACCTGATAAACACACATCAGAAACCATCGAACTTCAATGCTGAAAAAACAACAGCAAGCTTCTCCGTTCTATTTAGTTAGCGTTACCACTATGGATGATGTGCTATGGATGGTGTTCCCTCCCGAAAATGTCGGAGGCCATGGATGGCCGGAGAGAAGCGCACATGGATGTGCTCGTAGCGGTTTTCGGGAGGGAACACCATCCATGGCGCCCGCACCAAACTAGCAGGCTAGGAATCGATAACTAACCCCAAACCAGACATCAAGATGAAACCACCTCGGCATAGATAGCTTTCAAAGCAGCCAAGGGGTCCGGCGCCTGGGTAATCGGGCGACCAATCACCAGGTAGTCAGATCCAGCCTTAAGGGCATCGGTCGGGGTCATGATGCGTTGCTGGTCCCCTTTGTCTGCGGTCAGCGGTCGAATTCCCGGCGTGATCAGTTGGAAGTCACTGCCCTGCTCCGCTTTCAGACGCGGGGCTTCCTGAGCCGAGCAAACCACGCCGTCCAGGCCGCTGTTTTTGGTCAGGGTTGCCAGACGGGAAACATGGGCTTCTGCCGAACCGGTAATACCGATACCAGCAAGGTCCTCGTCAGACATGCTGGTCAACACGGTAACCGCGATCAGGAGCGGGCGATCATTGCCGAACGATTCCAGGCGCTCTCGGCAGGCTACCATCATCTTCTCGCCCCCTGAGGCATGCACATTCACCATCCACACGCCCAGCTCTGCAGCGGCAGCCACAGCAGCCGAGGTGGTATTAGGGATATCGTGAAATTTCAGATCCAGGAAAATATCAAACCCGCGACTCTGGAGCGCTTTTACCAGATCCGGGCCTGAGCGCGTAAACAGCTCCTTGCCCACTTTCAGGCGGCATTTTGCCGGATCAAGCTGATCAGCCAGGGCCAAGGCGGGATTCTGGGAAGGAAAGTCGAGCGCGACGATGATTTTCGGGTCATTCAGGTTTTGCACGTTCAGGTTCCTGGGTAGGTAGAAAGGTAATCGGGATGGGTCAAAGCGAGGTTATTCCGCCTCTACGCCCTGAATGGGACGCACGGTTTCCCACTGTTTGCAGCTTGGGCACAGCCAGTGTAACTGTTGGCCGGAGAATCCGCAGCTTACGCAACGGTAGACCGGGCGGTTGGCGAGAATCAGGTGCCCTATTCTGCTGACAAGGCGCCCTTCATCGGTGGTCATGCCTTTTTCATAGCCCGCCATCTCCACCAACCGCAAAAGCCCTCGCACGGAGGGCCTGGTCTCCAGCTCCATGCGCAGTAGATCAATGGCCGCCGGCCGGCCGGAGGAACGCTCAACTGACTCCACCAGGGCCAGCAGCAGGCTGGTACTGGGATACTGCTCATAGAGCTTACGAAGCTTTTTATAAAGGCGTGAAACATCACCATGCTCACGCTCCAGCTTCATCAATCGGTCTATCGCTTCCGGACCGAACTCCGGATTCTGGTCGAAAATTTTCAGGGACTGATTTGCCGCCTCCCGAAAATTGCCCTGCCGAATCTGGAGCTTCATCAGCAGCAGGGTTGCCCGCACACAGGAGCGGTCGTAATCCAGCGCCTCTTTCGCCAGCTTCTGCGCTGTCCAGCGGTCGTCGTTACGGCTCAGGGCGCTATCAGACAATTCGCAGGTAATGTAGGCCAGCGCCTTGAAGGTAGCAGGATCCGCATCACCACGAGTGAGGGTTTTTGCCACCTGGGCCGCCTTCTCCCACTCTCTCTCCTGCTGATAGAGCTCGATCAACGCAATGGCTGAGCGACGCCCGTACTCGCGGTCGCCCATCAACTGGTGAAACAATGCTTCGGCCCGGTCGAGCAATCCGGCATTCAGATAGTCCATTGCCAGTTCCTGGGTAACCTGGGGCGAATAACGGGCCGGCAGCTCAGGCCTGGCAAGAAGATTCTGGTGAATCAGAATGGCGCGGTCTGTCTCTCCCTTGTTCCGGAAATGGCTGCCAATGGAGAGATGCAAGCTGACGGTGTCTTTGTTGACGGCAAGGGATTGAACGAAGTTCTCGACGGCCTGATCAGAGTAGTTGGTAAAGAGAAACTGCAGACGGTCCCGAACGGAATCCTCGTCCATAATGGCTCGGGAGGCGCGGCCAGAGCGGTTTCCGTATCGACCTACAGCCCAGCCAGCGGCAACGGCCGCCGTCAGAAGCAGCCACTGAAACAGCATGTCCATCAAAGTGCCCGGTCGTTTTGTGCCCTGGATTTTTCGAGTGCGTGCTCTGTCCGCTCAAGACGCTTCTGCAGATGACGGCGCGATACAGACGTCCGGACGGTAGCCATGGTAGTCACAAGCACCCCAACCAGTGCACCAATCACAAACGCCATGATGATCCAGACAGCAACGCCATGGGGCTGGGTTTCGAACAACAGGAAGTTGAGCGAGACCGCCATCTGATTATTCAGGGAAAACACCAGCGCCAGAAGAATCAGAACCAGAACCAGCAAGGTAATTAGGATCTTCCGCAGTCCTGCCATGTCTTAAGCGCTCCCAACGGGTCAGATGCCCGGTATGTGAGGTTTCGTGTATTAATTGCCTTCTCGGGGCCTCAGAAACCTTTCTTCATGCTGTCGTTCACCTGCTCCCTAAGCTCTTTGCCGGGCTTGAAGTGCGGCACAAACTTGGCAGGCAGCTGCACGGCGTCGCCGGTTTTCGGGTTACGTCCGGTGCGGGCAGCCCGATGATGCAGGGAAAAACTGCCAAATCCACGGATCTCAATTCGCTGGCCGTCGGCAAGGGACTGAGACATATGCTCGATGATGCTTTTCACCGCGAGCTCAACATCCTTTACGGAGAGCTGAGTCTGCTTCGAGGCGATCAGTTCAACCAGTTCGGACTTCGTCATGAGGCTTTTCCCTCTGTCGTTATTATTCCGCAGCAAATTACCGGGTTCCAATGCCTCTAGTTTAGCCAAACCAGAAAAAAACACAAAAAAAACGGGCTCTTAGAGCCCGTTTTTTTGATACCAACCGGAAACTTAGTCCTTGTTAGCGTTCTGCTGCTGCATCTGCTCCTTGATCAGGTCACCGATAGTGGTGGCACCTGAGGATTCTGCAGCCTTACTGCGTACGTTTTCCAGGGCCTGCTTGTCGTCCTCAACGTCTTTGGACTTGACAGACAGGTTGATCACGCGGTTTTTGCGATCGATGCTGATGATCTTCGCTTCAACTTCTTCGCCTTCCTTCAGAACGTTACGCGCGTCTTCTACGCGGTCACGGCTGATTTCAGAGGCTTTCAGTACCGCTTCAACTTCTTCGTTCAGGGCAATGGTGGCGCCTTTGGCGTCAACCGCAGATACGGTGCCCTTAACGATGGAGCCCTTGTCGTTCAGCTGAACGAACTCGGCAAACGGATCGCTTTCCAGCTGTTTGATGCCCAGGGAGATGCGCTCACGCTCTGGATCAACAGACAGGATAACGGTTTCAACTTCGTCGCCCTTCTTGTATTCGCGAACGGCTTCTTCGCCAGTCTCGTTCCAGCTGATGTCAGACAGGTGAACCAGACCATCGATGCCACCGTCCAGGCCGATGAAGATACCGAAGTCCGTGATGGACTTGATCTTGCCGGAGATACGGTCGCCCTTGTTGAAGTTGCTGGAGAAATCTTCCCACGGGTTGGCAACGCACTGCTTGATGCCCAGAGAGATACGACGACGCTCTTCGTCAATATCCAGGATCATCACTTCTACTTCGTCACCTACCTGAACAACCTTGGACGGATGGATGTTCTTGTTGGTCCAATCCATTTCGGATACGTGGACCAGACCTTCAACACCCTCTTCCAGCTCGGCAAAGCAGCCGTAGTCGGTCAGGTTGGTTACGCGAGCAGTAACCTTGGAACCTTCCGGGTAACGACCTTTGATGTCGACCCAGGGATCTTCGCCCAGCTGCTTCAGACCCAGAGACACACGGTTGCGCTCACGGTCAAACTTCAGGACTTTAACATTGATTTCGTCGCCCACATTCACGATTTCGCTCGGATGCTTGATGCGCTTCCAGGCCATATCAGTGATGTGCAGCAGGCCGTCAACACCGCCCAGGTCTACGAATGCACCGTAGTCGGTCAGGTTCTTGACGATACCCTTGATTTCCAGACCTTCGGTCAGGGTTTCCAGCAGAGCTTCACGCTGCTCGCTGTTTTCAGCTTCCAGAACGGCGCGGCGGGAAACAACCACGTTGTTACGCTTCTGGTCCAGCTTGATAACCTTGAATTCAAGCTCTTTGTTCTCCAGGTGCGCAGTGTCGCGAACCGGACGAACGTCTACCAGGGAACCCGGCAGGAAGGCACGGATGCCGGCCAGATCAACAGTGAAACCACCTTTGACCTTGCCATTGATAATACCCTTGACCACTTCCTCAGCTTCGAAGGACTTCTCGAGAACCTTCCACGCTTCAGCGCGCTTGGCCTTTTCACGGGACAGACGGGTTTCACCGAAACCGTCTTCAACTGCATCGAGAGCCACATCGACAACATCGCCGACAGCTACTTCCAACTCGCCTTTTTCGTTCAGGAACTGGGAGGCGGGGATAACGCCTTCGGACTTCAGTCCGGCGTTAACGGTGACCCAGTCGTTGTCGACGTCAACTACGGTTCCCTGGACGATGGAACCCGGTTGCATGTCAATTTCTTTTAGACTTTCTTCAAAAAGATCCGCAAAGCTCTCGCTCATTATGTGCCCTATATGATCAACGCAAGTGTGCTCCGTGTCACCAGCAACACGGTCTGTTAACGATGTCCGGAATCAGCCAGCGGCTGGCAGAGTACGCTGTTCCGGCATTTCAACGACAAAAAGGTGTAGTCAGGCCTGACCTGCTGCGGCCATACACCTGTCTAACACCTCTTCGATACTCAAACCCGTAGAATCAATGACTTGCGCATCATCTGCAGGCTTGAGGGGGGCCGCAGAACGGTTCATATCCCGCTCGTCACGTACCCGTATCTCCTCTAAAAGGGCGTCAATGTTAACATCGACACCTGCTTCCTTCAACTGATTGTAGCGCCTGCGGGCCCGCTCCTCGGCACTGGCGGTCAGGAAGATTTTGACCGGTGCATCCGGAAAGACCACCGTACCCATATCGCGGCCATCGGCCACCAGCCCGGGCGCCACCCGGAAATCCCGCTGGCGCTGCAACAAGGCATCGCGCACCGGTTGCATGACGGCGACTTTTGACGCGTTATCACCGCAGGTCTCGGTGCGGATTTCGGAGGTAACATCTTCCCCGGCCAACAGAACCTTCGCAGGCTCACCCGGAGGCGTCGGCATGAACGCAACATCGAGCCCTGCGGCAACCCGAACCAGTGCCGGCTCGTCGTCCAGCGCAACCCCTTGGCGGGCAGCCGCCAGGGCCGTCAGCCGATACAAGGCACCACTGTCGAGCAGATGCCAGCCCAGTTTGCGGGCTAACATCTGGGTAACGGTACCCTTGCCAGAACCGCCAGGGCCGTCAACCGTAATTACCGGTGCCTTGCTATTACTCATCAATCACTACCTTCTGCGTTAATTCGAATTCCTGTCTGCAATGCCAGATCAACAAAACCCGGGAACGATGTAGCCACGTTGGCGCAATCGTTGATCCGGATAGGTCCGGTTGCGCGCAATGATGCCACCGCAAACGACATGGAAATGCGATGATCACCATGGCTTTCCACGGTACCGCCGCCGATTTCCTGGCCGCCATCTATGATGATGCCGTCGGGTGTCACGGTGGTTTCCACGCCCAGAGCCTTGAGACCGTCCGCCATTACCTGAATCCGGTCACTCTCTTTCACCCGAAGCTCCTCGGCGCCGCGCAATACGGTGCGCCCTTTGGCGCAGGCAGCAGCGATGAACAATACAGGGAACTCATCAATGGCCAGTGGTACCTGCTCTTCCGGAATGTCGATGCCCTTCAGACGGGCTGACTGCACCCGAAGATCGGCTACCGGCTCTCCACCGATGACCTTCTCATTGAACACTTCAATGTTGGCACCCATCTGTTTCAGGATATTGATTACACCTACACGGGTGGGGTTCATGCCAACGTGGCGAAGCGTCAGGTCAGAATCTTCGGCAATACTGGCCGCCACCAGGAAAAACGCGGCCGAGGAAATATCAGCCGGCACATCAATGGCGCAAGCAGACAGTTTGCCTCCACCGGTGACACTGGCAGTCGCACCGTCGCGGTGAACGTGGTAACCGAAACCCTCCAGCATGCGCTCGGTATGATCCCGGGTTGGCGCCGGCTCGGTCACCGAGGTAACACCCTCAGCGTAGAGTCCCGCCAGCAGCAGGCAGGATTTCACCTGGGCACTGGCCACCGGCATTTCGTAATGAATGCCCGTGAGTGCATGTCCACCCCGAATCTTCAACGGCGGCCGACCACCCTCACCGGTGTCGATGACCGCTCCCATGGCACGCAGTGGATCTGCCACGCGCCCCATAGGCCGCTTCGACAAACTGGCATCGCCCGTGAGCTCAGAATCGAAGGGCTGAGCGGCCAGCAATCCGGCAAACAGGCGCATGGCCGTACCCGAGTTACCCAGATACAACGGGCCACGGGGCGCCTGCAGGCCTTTCATACCGACGCCGTGAATGCGCACGAAGCCGTCATCCGGACCTTCGATGGTGACGCCCATATCCCGGAACGCCTGCAGGGTGGCAAGACTGTCCTCCCCCTCCAGGAAGCCCTTCACTTCGGTTGTCCCCTCAGCCAGGGCACCGAGCATGATGGAACGGTGAGACATGGACTTGTCGCCCGGAACCCGGATGTCACCTCTCACGGTGCCGCCCGGCTGCATTTGGAAAGTCACCTGTTTATCGCTGTTGTTAGTCACGTACGCCTGTCCTGAAAGCATTTTGGAAAAATGTTCCCGCGCCGCCTTGGCACGGCTGAAAACCCTGAGCAACGTGGCACCATCGCCACAGGCAATGGCAGCGCGGAGTTGATCCAGATCTTCGGTAAAGTGGTCTATTACCCGGAGTACGGCATCCCGATTGGAGAGAAAAATGTCGTGCCACATCACCGGATCGCTTGCGGCAATCCGGGTAAAATCACGGAACCCACCTGCGGCATATCGGAAGATATCCATATTCTCATCTTCGCCCGCCAGAGTGTCTACCAGCGAAAAAGCGATCAGGTGGGGTAAATGGCTGGTGGCCGCGAGCACCTCATCGTGATACCCCACCGACATGGTAAGCACGGTCGCACCGGCACCTTCCCAGACGGTCCGCAAACGATTCAGGCCATCTTGGTCGGCATTTTGCGCTGGCGTCAGGATCACCTTGTGATTGGCAAAGAGATCGGGCCGGGCCGCACGGATACCGCTCTTCTCGGAACCGGCAATGGGATGGCCGGGTATTACCCATGGCGGCAGCTCACCAAACACTGCCTCCACATCGGAGACAAAACTGGACTTGGTACTACCCACATCAGAAAGAATGGCGCCCTCTTCGAGAACGGGCCGAATTTGTTCCAGCACCGCACGGGTGGCCCGCACCGGAACGGCCAACACCACCAGATCACTGCCCTTTACGGCCTGCTCGATGGAATCCGCAGCCTCGTCTATTACACCCAGTTCAACGCCGAGAGCCAGTTCATCCTGACGGGTATCAAAACCGGTCACCATTCCCGCAAGCTGTTGCGTGCGTATGGCGCTGGCCAGAGAACCGCCAATCAGCCCCAGGCCGATAACCGCAACCCGACGAAAAGGCGCACTCGGAACTGTCACTTCATGCCCCCAGCCCTGCTGACGCCAATGCCTCAGCCAGCGCATCAAGAAAACGTTCATTTTCTTGCGGAAGGCCGACCGACACACGCAGGTGCCGGGGCATGCCATAACCAGCGACGGGCCGAACAATCACGCCATGGGCCAACAAGGCCTGATAGATACCGGCGGCTGGCTCACCCACTTCCACGGCAATGAAGTTGCCTGCCGAAGGGATGTAGGAAAGCCCCATGCGATCGAAGCCTTCCGCCAGTTGTTGCAGGCCGGCTTCGTTCACCTCCCGGGATTTCTGCAGATAGGCCTCATCCTCAAGAACTGCTGTGGCCGCCGCCAGGGCAACGGTATCGACATTGAATGGCTGGCGAACCCGGTTCAGGATGTCAGCAATGGCCGGAGAACTGATGCTGTAGCCCACTCGCAACGCTGCAAGCCCCCACGCCTTGGAAAAGGTGCGGCAGACAATCAGGTTCGGGTATTTGTCCAGCAGTCGAATACCATCCGGGTACTCGTCACCAACAAGGTATTCGCAGTAGGCTTCATCCAGAACAATCAAAACCTGTTCAGGGATACGATCCAGAAACGCTTCAATCGCATCGGCGGTGTGCACGGTACCGGTGGGATTATTCGGATTAGCAACAAACACCAGCTTGGTGCGCTCGGTCACCGCATCGGCCATGGCATCCAGATCGTGCCCCCAGTCTTTTGCAGGCACCGCCACACCTCGGGCGCCAATCGCCTGGGTTACCAGCGGGTAAACCGCGAAGGCATACTGGGAGAACACCACTTCGCTATCAGAGTCGGCGAAACACCGGGCAATGACTTCCAGCACATCGTTGGAACCATTACCGAGGGTGATCTGGCTCATTTCCACGCCAAAGCGACGAGCCAGAGCCTGCTTCAGATCAAAGCCATTGCCGTCCGGGTACAGGCACATTTCATCGAGGGCATTTCGGGCGGCCGATACCGCTTTCTCACTCGGCCCAAGCGGGTTCTCATTGCTGGCCAGCTTGATGATCTCCGACGGATTCAATCCCAACTCCCGGGCCAGCTCTTCAATCGGCTTGCCGGGCTGGTACGGAGACAGAGCCTGAACACCTTTTACCGCAAGACTCTGGTAATCCACTGCCATTGAACTCTCCTCAGGATCGACATTCGAAATCAAAGTACGCCGATGGGATAGGACCCCAGGCGCTTCAGCTCCACGGCTTCTTCATCAATTTCAGCCAGTACCTTGCTGATCCTGTCATCCTGCATGTGACCTTCGAAATCAATGTAGAAAACATAAGCCCAGGTGCCACTGGGCGAAGGCCGCGTTTCAATCCGTGTCAGACTGATGCCGTGACGGTGGAACGGCTCCAGCAGCTGATACAGAGCGCCCGGTTTGTTGCGCATGGAGACCAGAATCGAGGACTTGTCCTGGCCACTGGCCGGCACCTCTTCCCGCCCAATGATCAGGAAGCGGGTGGTATTGTCCGGGCGATCCTCAATGCTGTTAGCCAGCTTTTCCAGACCGTACAGCTCCGCCGCCATATCTCCGGCAATCGCCGCCGCGCCCGGCTCTTCAGCCGCGCGGCGCGCCGCCTCGGCATTGCTGGAAACGGTAATACGCTCAATACCGTAGCGATGTGTATCCAGCCACTGCCGGCACTGGGCGAACGACTGTTGATGGGAATAGATGCGGGTAATTTCCTCATCCTTGTGCTTCGGCGATACCAGCAGATGATGATGAATGCGAAGCTGCACCTCACCGCAGATTTTCAACGGCGAAGACATGAACATATCGAGGGTGTGATTGATCATACCCTCAGTGGAATTCTCAACCGGCACCACACCGTAATGCGCCGCACCGGATTCTACCTCGCGGAATACCGCATCAATCGCAGGCAGCGGCACGCTGACGACAGAGTGGCCGAAGTGTTTGAGCGCCGCCGCCTGGGTGAAGGTGCCTACCGGGCCCAGGAAGGCAATATGCATGGGCTTTTCCAGCGCCAGGCAAGCCGACATGATCTCACGGAACAGCCGCGCCATCTCTTCAGCGGGCAAAGGCCCCGGATTCTTTTCCTTGATCCGGCGCAACACCTGAGCTTCGCGCTCAGGCCGGTAAAAGAATACATCCTCACCGGGATTGGCCGCCAATTTGACATGGGCCACTTCCTGCGCACATTTCGCCCGGGCACTGATCAGCTCCATGATCTGCTGATCAAGGGCGTCGATCTCCTCCCTTAATTCCCCCAGGCGGGTCTTCTCATCCGTCATGATCAGCCGCGCTCCTTCGCAAATTCCGCCATGTAGTCGATCAGTGCGTCGACACCTTCTTCCGGCATGGCGTTGTAGATGCTGGCACGCATACCACCGACCGAACGGTGGCCCTGCAGGTTGAGCAGATGCCGGGCTTCAGCGCCTTTCAGAAATTCAGCATTAAGCGCATCATCGGCCAGAGTGAACGGTACGTTCATCCAGGAGCGGAAGCGTGGTTCAATGGGGTTGGCGTAGAAATCGTTGCCATCAATGAAACCATACAGCTTCTTTGCTTTCCGGGCGTTCATCTCGCCCATGGCTTGAACACCGCCCTGCTCTTTCAGCCACTTGAACACCAGCCCGGACAGGTACCAGGAATAGGTCGCCGGGGTGTTGTACATGGAGCCGTTATCGGCGATGACCTGATAGTTCATCATGGTCGGCGTCTCTTTCCGGGCCTTACCCAGGAGATCCTTACGGATAATTACCACCACCAGGCCCGAGGGGCCGATGTTCTTCTGGGCGCCGGCATAGATCAGACCGAATTTGCTGATATCCAGCGGCCGGGACAGCATGGTGGAAGACATATCCGCCACCAGCGGCACATTGCCACTGTCCGGAATAAAATCGTATTCCAGACCACCGATGGTTTCGTTCGGCGTGTAATGCAGGTAAGCGGCATCGGCACTGGTATTCCAGCCGGACTGATCCGGAATGGTGGTAAACCCGCTGTCTTCAGAGCTGGCAACCACATTCACATTACCGTAGCGCTTGGCTTCGGCAATGGCCTTTTTCGACCAGATACCGGTGTTCACGTAATCGGCCGAGGCCTTGTCACCAAGCAGATTCAGCGGAATGGTCGAGAACTGGCTGGAAGCTCCACCCTGCATGAAGAGTACAGCGTAATCATCTGAAATACCGGCCAATTCACGGAGATCCTTCTCAGCCGCTTCTGCAATGGCAACAAACTCATCGCTGCGATGACTCATCTCCATCACCGACATGCCGGTGCCCCGCCAATCGAGCATTTCGCTCTGGGCCTGCTTCAGCACAGCTTCCGGCAAGGTGGCCGGACCAGCACAGAAATTGAACGCCCTGCTCATTCTTCGGTTTCCTCGCCTTCCACTTCTTCTTCATCATCGGATTCTGCAATCCGCTCCACACCCACCAGGCGCTCATCTTCCTGGGCCAGACGGATCAGACGCACGCCCTGGGTATTCCGGCTCAGTACCGACACCTCATCAGTGCGGGTACGCACCAGTGTGCCCTTGTCGGAGATCAGCATCATCTGGTCGCCATCAAACAGTTGCAGCGCAGTCACCAGATTACCGTTTCGCTCGGAGCACTGCATGGCGATAACGCCCTGACTGCCACGACTGTAGGCCGGGAATTCATCAATGGCCGTGCGCTTGCCATAACCATGCTCACTGGCCGTCAGAATCACACCGCCTTCCTGCGGAATGATCAGGGACACGACATGGTGCCCTTCCGGCATCTTGATACCGCGGACACCACGAGCCGTCCTGCTCATCGGGCGAACCTGCTCTTCCTGGAAGCGCACCGCTTTACCGGCACTGGAGAACAGCATCACTTCGGCAGAACCATCTGTAATGGCGGCACCAATCAGGGTGTCACCCTCATCGAGATTCAGGGCAATCAGGCCACTGCTGCGTGGGCGCGAGAAGTTCGGCAGCGGTGTCTTCTTGACCACACCGGCCGAGGTGGCCATCAGCACAAACTGATCTTCCGGGTAATCCCGTACCGGCAGGAAGGTGGTAATACGCTCTCCTTCGTCCAGCGGCAGAATGTTGACCATGGGGCGACCACGGGAGCCACGGCTGCCGCGGGGAATCTCGAACACCCGCAGCCAGTACACCTTACCCTTGTTGGAGAAGCACAGAATGGTGTCGTGGGAATTCGCAACCAGCAGCTTCTCGATAAAGTCTTCGTCCTTCATCGACGTTGCCGCTTTACCCCGGCCACCACGGCGCTGGGCCTGGTAATCCTCAACGGCCTGGGTCTTGGCATAGCCACTGTGGGAAATAGTCACCACCAGATCTTCTTCGTCGATCAGGTCTGCGATGGTCAGGTCGCGACGGGAGCTGGTGATCTCGGTACGGCGCTCATCGCCATACTGGCTGACAATTTCTGCCAGTTCGTCACGAATCACCTGCATCAGACGCTCGGGGTCGCCCAGGATATCCAGCAGATCGGCAATCTTCTCCAGGATTTCCTTGTACTCGTTCTGGAGCTTTTCGGTTTCCAGACCGGTCAGGCGGTGCAGTCGCAGATCCAGAATCGCCTGGGCCTGCTCCGGCGACAGGTGGTACAGGCCTTCTCGGAGGCCATAAATCTCCGGCAAATCATCCGGGCGGCAAGCATCTTCACCTGCACGCTCCAACATCGCGAGTACGTCGCCAGGCGCCCAGCCCTTGTCCATCAGCTTTTCTTTCGCTTCTGCAGCAGAGGGCGACTGTTTGATCAACTCGATGATTTCATCAATGTTGGCCAGGGCAACGGTGAGACCTTCCAGAATATGGCCCCGCTCACGAGCCTTGCGCAGCTCATAAATGGTGCGGCGGGTGACCACTTCCCGACGATGACGCACAAACGCATCGAGCATTTCTTTCAGGTTCAGGGTCTTGGGCTCGCCGTTGATCAGCGCCACCATGTTGATACCGAACACGGTTTCCAGCTGAGTCTGGGCGAACAGATTGTTGATGATCACATCCGGGTTCTCGCCCCGGCGCAATTCGATCACAACCCGGATACCTTCCTTGTTCGATTCATCACGCAGCTCGGAGATACCCTCCAGGCGCTTTTCCTTCACCAGTTCCGCGATCTTCTCGATCAGACGGGCCTTGTTCAGTTGGTAAGGCAGCTCGGTGATGATGATGGATTCGCGGCCGGTCTTCTTGTCCTGCTCAATCTCGTGGCGGGCACGGATATAAATGCGGCCACGTCCTGTGCGGTAGGCTTCCACGATACCGGCACGGCCATTGATGATGCCCTGGGTGGGGAAGTCCGGGCCCGGGATGAATTCCATCAGCTCATCGACCGTGAGATCCGGGTTATCGATCAGTGCCAGGCAGCCGTTCACCACTTCCGTCAGGTTGTGGGGTGGAATATTGGTCGCCATACCCACGGCAATACCGGAGGAGCCGTTCACTAGCAGGTTAGGCACACGGGTCGGCAGGACTTCCGGAATACGTTCGGTGCCGTCGTAGTTGTCTACGTAATCGACGGTTTCCTTGTCGAGATCCGCCAGCAGCGAATGGGCGATCTTCTCCATGCGGATTTCGGTGTAACGCATGGCGGCGGCATTGTCGCCGTCGATGGAACCGAAGTTACCCTGGCCGTCTACCAGCGGGTAGCGCAGGGAGAATGGCTGGGCCATTCGAACGATGGTGTCGTATACCGCAGAGTCACCGTGGGGGTGATATTTACCGATAACGTCACCCACCACACGGGCGGACTTCTTGTAGGCCTTGTTCCAGTCGTTACCCAACTCGGACATGGCGAACAGCACCCGGCGGTGTACCGGCTTCAGGCCGTCCCGGACATCGGGTAATGCCCGGCCAACGATAACGCTCATGGCGTAGTCGAGGTAGGACTGTTTCAACTCGTCTTCAATATTGACCGGCAGGATCTCTTTGGCTAACTCACCCATCGAGAAAGGTTCCTTTGCGTTATCTGGAAGTCGTTCCGGGGCCGTTTCCGGGCCCCGTCTTTATTCTTCAACAAGCCGCCAAGCATACCACAGACCGCCCCCACCGGGGGCAACTGTGGTAAAGCCTTAATCAAACACCACGGTCTTGTTTTCGTAGGTAATCACGCGGTCTTCAATGTGGGACCGCAGGCCCCGGGCCAGAACATTTTTCTCCACATCCTTACCCAGGCGAACCATGTCTTCGATGGAGTCGCTGTGACTGATCCGAATGACGTCCTGCTCGATGATCGGACCCTCGTCCAGATCCTCGGTGACATAGTGGCAGGTGGCACCAATCAGCTTCACACCCCGGCTATAGGCCTGATGGTAGGGACGGGCACCGGCGAAAGATGGCAGGAAACTGTGGTGAATATTGATCACCTTGCCGGAGTACTTTCCGCACAGCTCGGCAGGCAGAATCTGCATGTAACGGGCCAGCACCACCACGTCGGTATCGTATTGCTGGAACAGCTCGTCGATATGGGCGAAGGCCTCAGCCTTGTTCTCTTTGCTCACCGGCACATGGTGGTAAGGAATCTCGTGCCACTCCACCATACGGCGAAGATCATCGTGGTTGGAAATCACCGCAACGATCTCGCAATTGAGCTCTTTGCTGTGCCAACGGTGCAACAGATCGGCTAGGCAGTGTGATTCCTTGCTGCACATCAGGATAACCCGTTTGGGGCGCGCGGAATCAGCAATGTGCCAGTTCATGTTGAACTCGCGGGCAATCGGCTCAAAGGCGGCACGGAACTGGTCCAGCCCGAACGGTATCGATTCGGCCTTGATTTCATGCCGCATGAAAAACCAGCCGGCCTGGGTATCGGAGTGGTGGCTCGCCTCGGTAATCCAGCCGTTATAGGTGGACAGAAAATTACTCACCTTGGCAACAATCCCGACCCTGTCCGGGCAGGAAATAACAAGACGATAGGTATGCTCCATGAAGCCTTTCCTTAACTTGAATCCGGGGAAAGCGGGCGCGAAAGGAAACCACAAACCGGACATTCACGGCGATGGTCGGTACGCACCGGTAAAAATGACCGGCTATGATAGCCTATCTGACAGCCAGAAACGAGGAATCCGACCATGGACAGAGTGATCTACAGCCCCGCTTCGAAAATCAGCCACAGGCGGCTCTGGAGAGCGACAGCCGCGCTGATGCTTTTCCTGCTCGCCTACAACACAAGTGCCAACGAACAGGCCATTCTGGAAGGGGAACGTTTCCATCCGGTTCAGGGCACCCAGGGTATGGTTGCCACCAGCCACACCCTGGCCACAGAGGTTGCCCTGAAGGTATTGAAAGACGGGGGCAACGCCATTGATGCCGCTGTTACCGCCGGCTTCGCCCTGGCCGTCACCCAACCCCGTTCCGGCAATATTGGCGGTGGCGGCTTTCTGGTCTACTCGCCCGGTTACGGCGATGCCCCGGAAGCCATTGATTATCGCGAAACCGCACCGGCTGCAGCCACCGAAACCATGTTTCAGGATCAGGACGGCAATGTCGTGAGCGAGCGCAGCCGGTTCAGCCATAAGGCCGCCGGGGTACCCGGCACCGTAGCCGGGCTGGCGCTGGCACTGGAGCGCCACGGCACCCTGAGCCTGAGCCAGGCCCTGGCCCCGGCTATTCGACTGGCCCGGGAGGGTTTTGTGGTACCCCACCGATTCACCGAAGGCCTGGAGCAGGCCCGGGACCGCCTTGAACGCTGGCCAGCCACCCGCGCAACCTTCTATAAAGAGGATGGATCGGCCCCACAACCTGGCGAAGTGTTTCGCCAGCCGGAACTGGCCGACACCCTCCAGCGCATTGCCGAGCAGGGTATAAAAGGCTTTTATGAAGGAGAAACCGCCCGGTTGATTGTGGCGGAAATGCAACGGGGCGAGGGTCTGATTACTCTGGAAGACCTGCGCAACTATGAACCCGCCGTTCGCCAGCCGGTCCACGGCACCTATCGGGGATTTGATATCTACTCCATGTCGCCGCCCTCCTCCGGCGGCACTCACATCGTGCAGATCCTCAACATTCTGGAGGAATACCCCATCGGCGACTGGGGGCACAACTCCGCAAACACCATCCACCACATGGCCGAGGCCATGAAACTGGCATACGCAGATCGCTCGGAATACCTGGGGGATACAGACTTCGTAGCTGTGCCGCTGCAAGGGCTGACCAGCAAGGGCTACGCCGACCAACTTCGCGCATCCATCAAGGCAGACAAGGCCCGGCCCGCCAGCGAGATCGCGCCTGGAAAACCTGGGCCCCGGGAAAGCCCGGAGACCACACACTTCTCGGTGGTGGACCGCTGGGGCAACGCGGTATCAAACACCTACACCATCAATTTCAGCTATGGCTCGGGCATTACCGTGGCCGGTGCCGGCTTTCTGCTCAATAACGAGATGGACGATTTCAGCGCCAAACCGGGGGTTCCCAATGCCTATGGCCTGATCGGCGGCGAAGCCAACAAAGTGGAGCCAGGTAAACGCATGCTCAGCTCCATGTCGCCGACCATCGTACGGAAGGACAACCGGAATTTCCTGGTAACCGGCAGCCCCGGCGGCTCCCGGATCATCACCACCACCTTGCAGGTGATCATGAATGTGATCGACCATAATATGAACATACAGACAGCCGTCAGTGCGCCGCGTATCCACCACCAATGGTTACCGGACGAGATTCGGGTGGAACAGGGTATCAGCCCGGACACTCTGGACCTGCTACGGGCGCGAGGGCACACCATCAACACCGGCTCGGCCATGGGTGCCATCCAGAGCATCCTGATTGGCGAAGACGGCACGCTTTACGGCGGAGCCGATCCCCGGCGCAGCACTTCGTCTGCCATGGGATTCTGAGCCATTCAATATTGACCGGGCGCATCCCGGACAGGAGGTAACTGATGTATCTTTCCGTACAACTGAGCTGCTATCCGCTCAAGGACGACTACAAACAACCGATCTGGGATCTGATTGCACGCCTGGAACAGACCAGCCTTGAGGTCCACCCTGGTCGCATGAGTACCGAGATCTTCGGCGAGTATGACGAAGTGATGAAGGTGCTCTCAGACACCATGAAATGGTCTTTCGAGACCTACGGCAAATCGGTGTTTGTAGCAAAAATCATGGAGGGTGACCGGAGGCCGAGATGACACCCAGCAAAGAACCCGGAAAGCAGGACCAGACACCGCAGCCGCAACCGACGATACCCAACCAGTACTCGTTTCTGTGGTTGAGCGCAGCCATTTTCCTGATGTTCCTGTGGCTACAGGGGAACAACCAGCAGCAACAACAGGAACTGGCCTATTCCGAGTTCAAACAGGCCGTCATAAGCGGCCAGGTTGCCGAAGTTACCCTGCGCACCGAAGAGATCAGCGGAAGCTTTACGGATTCCGGTGCCAGCCGGTTTGCCAACGACAGCCGGCCACCGTCGAGCAGTTTCATAACGCTCAGGCCACAGGTGGAAGACCCGGAGCTACTACCACTACTGGAAAGACAGGAAGTACTGGTTCGAGGCTCCCGCTCCGGCCGCCCCTGGTGGCAGGAGCTGATCCTGGGCTTCCTGCCCTGGATCCTGTTACTGGCGCTGATGTTCTGGTTCTGGGGTGCCGCCCAGAAACGCATGACTCAGGGCGGCGGCCCCTTTGACTATGGCAAGTCCAGGGCCCGCCGCGCCCGCAGGGAAACCTCCACCACGACACTGGACGATGTAGCGGGCATTGAGTCCGCAAAACGGGACATTTCGGAAATTATCGACTTCCTGAAGTCTCCGGATAAGTATCGTCGTCTGGGCGCCGTGATGCCTAAAGGGGTTCTCCTGGTTGGCCCGCCGGGCACCGGCAAGACTCTGTTGGCGCGGGCCATTGCCGGCGAGGCGGAAGTCCCCTTCTTCAGCATCAGTGCCTCCGAGTTTATCGAAATGTTCGTGGGCGTTGGCGCGGCACGGGTTCGGGACATGTTCCAGACGGCTCGCAAGGAAGCCCCGGCACTGATCTTTATCGATGAGCTGGACGCCGTCGGACGCTCACGGGGAGCTGGCCTGGGGGGCGGCCACGACGAGCGCGAACAGACCCTGAACCAGATCCTCACGGAAATGGACGGTTTCGAGGCCCATGAGAACGTTCTTGTGCTGGCCGCCACCAACCGCCCGGATGTATTGGACACCGCTCTGCTGCGCCCGGGCCGGTTTGACCGGAAAATCACCCTGGACCGCCCTCACCGGGAGGCCCGGGAAGCTATTCTGAAGGTACATGTGCGCAAGGTGCCGCTGGCTGCGGATGTGGACCTGACGCAGGTGGCCGCACGCACGACCGGCTTCTCCGGCGCCGACCTGAAAAACCTGGTGAACGAAGCGGCCCTTACAGCCGCCCGCGACAACCTCGTTGAGGTAAACAACCACTGTTTTGAAGTGGCCCACGATCGCCTGATTCTGGGTGAGGAAAGGGACGCCCAGTTAACACCGGAAGAGCGTGAAGCCGTGGCCTACCACGAATGCGGGCATGCCATTATGGCCTATTACATGCCCAAGGCAGATCCTCTCACCAAGATCACCATTATTCCCCACGGCATGGCCATGGGAGTGACCGAACAGACCCCGAAAGAAGACAAATACAATTACACCGAAAGTTACCTGGAGGACCGCATCAAGGTGATGCTGGGCGGGCGTTCTGCCGAAAAGATCATATATGGCGAAGTCAGCACCGGCGCCCAGAATGACCTGAAAGAAGCCACCAAACTGCTGAGGCGAATGGTGGGCCAGTGGGGCATGAGCGAAAAGATCGGCCCGCTCGGCCTGGGCATTGGCGAAGAACACGTATTCCTTGGCCGGGAAATGGGCGCGCCCCGGGAGTACAGCGAAAAACTCGCGGAAATGATCGACTCGGAAATCCAGTCGCAATTACTGGCCTTTGAAGCCTTTACCGTGAGCTTCCTGACCGAACACCGGCAGGAACTGGATGCCCTTGCCAGAGCCGTCATGAAAAGGGAAACCCTGTCAGCCGGGGAAATAACCGAGGTGCTGGAGGAAGCTCGCAGCCGGGAGACCGCCTGAACAACTGCCGGCACAACAGCGGTTTGCTCAGGGCGTGATGGTGACCGGTAGATTCAGCTGGCAAAGCAGGGACTCCGCGCCTTGCTGTTCAAACAGGCTGCACTGACGGCTGATCACCAGCTGTGCTGCTCCCTCCTCCCGCACGGCCCTCGCCATGGCAGCAGCACCGGCTTTGGGCAAACGCCTGACCCGGGCAGCAATGCCCCCGGCTTCAAGCATGGCTGCAAGCTCCCCAAGCAATTCGGGATCATCAGCGGCGTCTGAGCGCACCAGAACCGTCAGCGCCCGCTGCCCACGCCTGGCCAGCTCCACGCCTACCCGCACAGCCCGATGATTCGCGCCCTGATCGTGGTTCAGCAACACCACCACCCTGCCCGGTGGTAATGAGCGCGATTCCGGCCACAACAGCACATCTCCCGGCGCCTGCCGTAACAGGCCCCGCGCGGTTGAGCCCAGCTTGAAAGATGAAATACCGGACCAGCCAGCCCCGCCGAGCACCAACAAATCATCAGGCTGTACCAGCCCCAATACCTGCTCTACCACTTCACCCCGGCATAATCTCAGTGCCTGGGCCACACCCCAGGGCGCCAGGGTTCGCTCGAGAGTACGGCGAAGCTTCTCTGCAGTTGCCTGCATACGGACTTCCAGAGCGTCGACATCCATGGGCCTCGCCACGCCGGAACTCCGGCCCACTTCCCGGGCAAAACCGTAACCGGCGCTACGCAGCAGGCTTACTTCCTCCACAAAGATACCCAGAACTTCGGCTTGCTGCGCACGTGCAATGTCTGCCGCAGCCTCCAGGGCTGCCAGACTCCGCCTGGAACCATCCAGCAACACCAATATCCGCCGGGCTACGGCGGGGGCTGGCTCCGGAGTTTTATGACTGACCGTTGTGTCCGCCATTGCCATTATCCTGACCCGTGTCTTTGTCCTTGCTTTTGCCAACCTCGGCAAACGCGGCCAGCCTGTCTGCCACGCGTCGGTTAAAGCTGCACTCAGGGAACACGCCATCAGCATCCGGTTGCCCCGGCTCCAGGCCCGTCAACAACTCAATGGCCTGGTCGATATGGGTAACGGGATAAATGGAGAACCTTCCGTCCTGCACCGCTTCCCGCACCGATTCATTCAACATCAGATGCTCCACATTGCTGGCCGGCAACAAGGCACCCTGGCTGTTTACGCCGCCGTCCTGCCGGCAGACATTGAAGAAGCCTTCAATCTTTTCGTTGACGCCACCCACCGCCTGCACCTCACCATGCTGGTTCATGGAGCCGGTAACCGCCAGGGACTGCTTGAGCGGAACGCCGGCGATGGCGGACAACAACACACAGGTTTCCGCCACCGAGGCAGAATCCCCTTCCACGCCACCGTAGGATTGTTCAAAGGCCAGACTGGCCGACAGTGAAAGCTCATTCATCGGCGCATAACGATTGGCCAGGAACCGGGACAGAATCATCACCGCCTTGCTGTGGATCGGCCCACCAAGCTTGGCTTCCCGCTCGACATCCACCACCTGGCCCTTGCCAGGGCGCGCCGTGGCGGTAATTCGGGTGGGCTGACCAAAGCGGGTGGCGCCTAGCTGCAGTACCGATAGACCATTCACCTGCCCCACCTGCTCGCCCTGAGTGGCAATCATCACCACACCCCGGCGAATCTGCTCCAGACTGCGCTCACGGACCCGGCTCGCCCGGTAGTCCCGCTCGTCAATGGCCTGCTGAACATGGCTGGCGCACACCTGCGGGCTGTTGGCCACACCAGCCCAGTGGTCCGACTCAGTGAGCAGATCTTTCAGTACACGATCGTGGGCCGTCAGCTTGTTCTGATCGCTGGCCAGACGGCTCGCGTGTTCAATCAACCTGGCAACCGCCTCCCTGTCCAGGGTTCTTACGCCAGCCGACCGGGCCATAGTGGCAATCATCCGGGCGTAGAGTAAGTAGCTGGCCTCATCCCGCTCCATGTCGTCCTCAAAATCCGCTTCCACCTTGAACAGGTCCAGAAAGTCCGGATCGTAGTGGGACAGCAGGTAATACAACATCCGGTCGCCAAGCAGCACCACCTTTACCGAAAGCGGAATCGGCTCCGGTTGTTGGCTTACCGTGGTGGCGAGGCCATACAGGCGCTCCAGGGATTCGATGCGGATCTCGCCGGAAAAGAGTATGCGTTTGAGGCTTTCCCAGGCCATCGGCTGCGACAGTACGCGCAGGGCATCCAGAATCAGGTAGCCGCCGTTGGCCCGGTGCAGAGACCCGGCCCGAATCAAGGTGAAATCCGTGTACAGGTTACCCTGGTGGGCCCGGTGTTCGATCTGGCCCGCCAGGTGCTGGTGGTTGGGAAGATCTTCATAGATGACGGGGGCCCCACGGGTCTCGGCATTATCCACCAGCAGATTCACCCGGTAACGGTTCAACAACCCTGCCGGTGCGCCGTTTTCGGTATCCTGAAAGGCCTCGGCATGCTCCACCACATCCTCTCGAACCGCGTCCAGGTGCGCGACCACGGCCGGCACATGCGCCCACTTCTCGCGCAGCTCACCCATGGGCCCGCCCAGGGTAAGCTGGACCATTTCCTCATTCAGGGCATGGACCCGCTCCCGAACTTCCTTGCGCAGCCGGGGCACCTGCTGTATGGCCTGCTGCAGCTTTTTCTGGAGGTCTTCCACCTTGGATTCCACCAGTTCCTTTTCTTCATCGGAGAAGGTCTTGTATTCCTCAGGCTCGATCACCTCGCCGTTGCGCATGGGCGCAAAGGTGAAACCGGCCGGGGTGGTGAGCATGGCAATATTATTGGCGTTTGCCTCTTCCTGAATCTCAGACAGGCCTTGCTGCTGGCGCCGGGTAACCTCTTCCTGCAGTTCCTGAATACGGGCCTGGTACTCCTCGCTTTCAAAAGTGGCCGGTATGGTGGACTTCAGTTCGTTGGCCAGTTCGCTCATATCGGCCTTGAATATGCGACCTTCCCCCGGCGGCAGCTCGATGGCCCCGGGTTTGTCCGATTGCTGAAAATTGAACACATGACACCAGTCCGACGGCACCGGTTTTTCCGCGGCATGGCTGGCCAATACCCGCCGTACCAGCTCATGCTTGCCGGCACCGGAGGGCCCCAATACGAACAGGTTAAAACCCTGGGCCTTCATGCTAGCCCCGAATTCCAGGGCACGCAGTGCCCGATCCTGACCGAATGGCAGAGCCAGATCTTCCAGGCTTTCCGTGGTTTCAAAATCCAGTTTGTCCAGCGGGCACCGATGGTAGATCCGGTCTTCGGTAAGTGCGTCGGGCAGAGCCATCCGTCCTCCTTATGGCTTAGGCGTTGCCTTCCAGTTTGTCCTGGGTGCGCAAATCAAAATCGCTGGCATCGTGCCGCTCGTGCAGCTGGGAGGCAAGATCACCCCAGGCCTTGTTCACCATACGGCCACGCTTTACTGCCGGGCGTTGGGCCACCTCGTCGGTCCAGCGAACCACGTTGGTATAGGTGTGGGCTTCCAGGAATTCGGCCGCCTCGTACACCATGTTTTTCACCAGGGCTCCGTACCAGGGCCAGATGGCCATGTCGGCGATGGTGTATTCATCACCGGCAATGTACTGGTTATCCGCCAGCTGACGATCGAGCACGTCCAACTGGCGCTTCACTTCCATAGTGTAGCGGTTGATGGGGTACTCGTACTTTTCTGGCGCGTAGGCATAAAAGTGACCAAAGCCGCCTCCCAGGAAAGGCGCACTGCCCATCTGCCAGAACAGCCAGTTCATGGTTTCGGTGCGTTTGGCCGGGTCCCTGGGCAGAAACGCATCAAACTTTTCCGCCAGGTAGAACAGAATGGAACCAGACTCAAAAACCCGGATGGCCGGGTCCACACTGCGATCCAGCATGGCAGGGATCTTGGAGTTGGGATTCACCTTCACGAACCCGCTGCTGAACTGATCCCCTTCGGTGATTCGAATCAGCCAGGCATCGTATTCCGCCTCCTTTATGCCTTTTTCCAGCAGCTCCTCAAGCATGACCGTTGCTTTCACACCGTTGGGCGTTGCCAGGGAATAAAGCTGGAACGGATGCTCCCCCACCGGCAGCTCTTTTTCATGGGTAGGGCCGGCGATGGGGCGGTTGATGTTAGAGAACTTGCCGCCGTTGTTCGGATCCCATTTCCAGACTTTCGGAGGTGTGTAAGTTGGGTCACTCATTCCGTTTTCTCCCATTGGCTTTACAGGGTTAGTGGCATGACTGTAACCGAATCCGGCACGGGTACGCACGTGGAATACGTCTGCGCGGGATCAATAATCGGTGATCGGTATTGGGCTATACTCGGCTCTGGATCAACTGGACTGCAATGGAACCTGCCATGGCGTGTCACGCCGACCGGACCGCTCCTGTCTTTCAAACGAAAGGCCTGACCAAAACCTACCGTCAGGGCGATGTGGAAGTACATGCCCTGCGGGGGGTCGATATCAGCCTTTATCCTGGGGAGCTGGTAGTGATGCTTGGCGCCTCAGGCTCAGGCAAATCCACGCTTTTGAACATTCTGGGCGGACTGGATGTGCCCACCACCGGCGAAGTTCGTTATCAGGACATCGACCTGGCCGGCGCCTCAGACCGGGAGCTTACCCGCTATCGCAGGGATTATGTCGGGTTCGTGTTTCAGTTCTACAACCTCATCCCCAGCCTGACCGCCCGCGAAAACGTCATCGCCGTGACCGAGATTGCCCGTGACCCCATGGCGCCGGAAGAAGCCCTGGACATGGTGGGCCTGGCCAGTCGCCTGGACCATTTCCCGGCTCAGCTTTCCGGTGGCGAGCAACAAAGAGTGGCCATTGCCAGAGCCATATCCAAGCGACCCCGGGTGCTGCTGTGCGATGAGCCTACCGGAGCCCTGGACTCGGCCACCGGTATACTGGTCCTCGCGGCATTGGAACGGGCAAACCGGGAAACCGGCACGACCACGATAATCATCACCCACAATGCTTCAATCGCGAACATGGCGGACAGAGTGATCACCCTTTCAGATGGCGTGATCAGCGGTGAGCACCGCAACTCAGAACGCCAGGACCCGAACACCCTGAGCTGGTGATGCCATGATTTTCGGGCCGAGCGTACTGCACACCAAACTGAGACGGGAAATCTGGCAGATGCGCGGCCAGCTGCTGGCGATCGCGCTGGTGATTGCGGGCGGGATCGCGGTTTGCCTGATGTCCCTGGTCAATTACTCCTCCCTGACGGCCACCCGGGATCAGTACTATCAGGAGCACCAGTTTGCTGATGTTTTCGTTTCGGTAAAACGGGCCCCCCGCCATGTGCTGCAAACGGTTTCCAAGCTACCGGGTGTGACCCGCCTGAGCGGCCGGGTGGAAGGCGCCGCAAAGCTCAGTCTCCCCGATTACGATGAACCTGTGTCGGCCCACCTGGTGTCTGTTCCTCCGGCCGGCCAACCCGAGGTAAACCAGCTGTATGTCCGGCAAGGTCGACTGCCAAGCGCCACCCACGCCAATGAAGTCGCAATCATTGGCAGCTTCGCGGATGCGCACCAGCTCACTCTGGACGACAGTTTCAACGCCATCATCAATGGCCGACAACAAACCCTGAAAATCGTGGGCATTGTCGAGTCGCCGGAATTCATCTACGTGATACCTCCGGGGGGCATGCTGCCGGATTATCAGCGCTTTGGCGTGCTCTGGCTGAATCAGGAAGCACTGGCCGCCGCCATGGACATGCGGGGTGCCTTCAACAGTCTGGTGCTGCAGATCGACCCGCGGCATCCTGTGGAAGATGTGATCGACCCACTGGACCGGTTGCTGGCGCGCTACGGCAGTACCGGTGCGTTCGCCCGGGCTGACCAGTTCTCACACCGTTTTCTCAGTGACGAGCTCGAGCAGCTGAAGGCCATGGCGATTATCTTTCCGTCCATTTTTATGGGCGTCGCCATGTTTCTGCTCAATGTGGTGGTGACACGCCTGATCAGTACCCAGAGGGAAATCGTCGCCATTCTCAAAGCCTTCGGCTACAGCAATGGCCAGATCGGCTGGCACTATAGCCAACTGGTGCTGGCCATTGCGTTTACCGGGCTTGCCATCGGCTGCGCCAGTGGCCTCTGGCTGGGGCATCGGTTGGGAGAGCTGTATATGGATTACTACCGCTTCCCTTCGCTACTGTTCCGAATCAATCCCTGGTGGCTGGCGTTACTGGCCCTGATCAGCATGGCAGTTGCACTGCTCGGCGGCTGGCGCTCCATCCGCGCTGCGGCCGCCCTGCCCCCGGCGGAAGCCATGCAGCCCGAGAGCCCCGCCCGATACCGGATTACCATTACCGAACGGCTGCTGGGCTGGGTGCGCTTTCATCAGCCTTCACGCATGATCGTCAGGCAGCTCGCCCGCAAGCCAGGCCGAACCGCCCTCTCGGTATTTGGCATTGCCATGGCCACGGCCATCGTGGTGGTGGGCAATTTCCAGTTCAGCTCTGTTTCGCTGATGGTGCACACCCAATTCGCCCGGGTGCAGAAGCAGGACCTGACCGCCACACTCACCGACCCGGTCAACCCGACCGCACTGTACGGAATGGCGCGCCAATCCGGTGTGCGTTACGTCGAAGGACGCCGGGCCGTTACCGTAGAGCTGGTTAACGAACACCGCAGATGGCGCACGGTGCTCACCGGCTTGCCCCGGGACGCCAAACTGCAATTTGTGGTTAACCAGGATCTGGAGAACGTGGCCATTCCTGCTGCCGGCCTGTTGGTAACCGACTTTCTGGCCAAGGCCCTGAATGTTGAGACCGGAGACACAGTTCGGGTGCGAGTGCTGGAAGGCCGACGCCCGGAACTGGACCTCACGGTGGCTGGCGTTACCAGCGAGTTCCTCGGTGTGGGCGCCTACATGAATCTGGCCGCCATGAACAAGGCGTTTCGCGAAGGCCCGAGAGTGAACCAGATGCTGATGAATCTGGCGCCGGAGCAAACCAACACCGTCTACCAGGCACTCCGGGATACGCCGGGAGTGATGGCCACCAATCTGCGACAGGCAATGCTCGACAGCTTCTTCGAGACGCTCGCGCGCACCTTCCTGACCTACACCTTCATCATCAGCCTGCTCGGCGGCATTATTGCTTTCGGTGTGATCTACAATACCGCGCGGATTTCCCTGGCCGAACGGGGGCGAGACCTGGCGAGCTTGAGAGTACTGGGGTACAGCCACAACGAAGTCGCCCACATTCTGCTCGGGGAACTGGCCATACTGCTGTTACTGGGAATTCCTCTGGGTTGGGCGATTGGTTTTGGACTGGCAAGTTTTGTGGTTACCGCGATGCAGACCGAACTCTATCGCGTTCCTCTGGTCCTGACCGTCCAAACCCTGGCATTGGCGGCCAACGTGGTCATTTTGTCGGCATTGATTTCCGGCTTCATCACCTGGTGGCGACTTCGTAAACTGGACCTTGTCGCGGTTCTGAAAACCCGGGAATAATGCACACACACTCACATGGGACCCAACATGGCGACACAACGCATCTCAAAAGGAAAATGGGCCTTCTGGCTTTTGATGGCCTCACTAGCCGCCATCGTCTTCGCGCTTATCCTGCGGCCAGAGCCCGTTTGGGTTGACCTTGCCCCCGTCGAGCGCGGCCCCATGGAAGTGACCATTCTTGAAGAGGGCAAAACCCGGGTCAAAGATCGCTATCTGATTTCCTCCCCCGTGGCCGGCTATATTCACCGGGTTCAGCTGGACGTAGGCGACGCGGTGATTCCCGGGGAGCTACTGACGTTTGTGGACCCGACGCCCGCCAGCATCCTGGACGCCCGAACCCGCGCCGAAGCCGAGGCTCGGGCAGCCGCCGCCCAGGCGGCACTTCAATCCATCCAACAAAAGGTTCAGGCGGCGGAGGCTGATGCTGAGTTCGCTCAGAATGAATACCAGCGCCTACTCGCTCTGGAAGAATCCCGCTTTGTCTCCACCGAACAGTTACAACAGGCGAAATCCACGGCAGCCCGGGCACAGGCTATCCTGCGTTCCGCCCGCTTTGATGAAGAGGTGGCCGCCCATGAACTGGCCGCCGCTCAAACCCGGCTGCAGATCTCAACCGCGTCCTCCAATGGCCAGAAACCTGCCGAGCGGGTCGCCGTGCGCTCTCCGGTTAACGGCGCGGTTCTGGCTCTAGTTCGCCAGAGCGAGGGCGTCATCCAGGCCGGCGAGCCGATACTGGAGGTCGGAGACCCTGGCGCTCTGGAAGTGGTGGTCGAGGTCTTGAGTTTTGATGCCGTCAAACTGGAACCCGGCCTTGGCGTGCGACTGAGTGGCTGGGGCGGGCCGGTACTGGAAGCAACGGTTCGTCGTATCGAGCCTATCGGTTTTGAGGATGTATCCGCTCTGGGCGTGGAAGAACAACGGGTTCAGGTTATTGCCGATATGGTCAGCCCACGGGAGCAGTGGCGACAGCTGGGAGACGGCTACCGGGTGGACGCTGACTTTATCCTGTGGCAAAGCGAAGACACCTTGCAGGTACCCACCTCAGCGATCTTCGAATACAACGGCGCTTCTGCGGTTTTCATGGTTGAGAGCGAAACGGCTAGACGCCAGACAGTCACGACAGGACCATCCAACGGTTTAATGACCCAGGTAACGCAGGGACTGCAGGAGGGCGTTCGGGTGGTCCGGCACCCCGGCCGTGGCCTGGAAGACGGCGATCAGGTCCGGGTGCGTTAACGCAACCCCCTGAATGGAACGAAGCCGGCACATAGTGTGCCGGCGTCCCTCTTCAATGGGATCAGGCTTTCGTTCTGCGCGAGAAGCCCAGCCCAGCCAGACCAAGGCCGAGCAAAAGAAGGCTGGCTGGCTCCGGCACTTTCGCGGCGGACGAGAAGGAGGCTGAAAACGCCAGGTCGCCGTAGTTCGACCCGGAACTCCAGCTCTGGGTATCCCAGGTACCGGCACTATTGCCGTTGTTCTGCCAGAAAAAGCCACCGTCCAGATAGGCAGACTCGTCACGCAGGGAGCCTGCAGAGGCGGTACCAGTCTGGCCATCGAACAAGCCGGTCGAACTGATAAACGCGATGTAGTCGTTACCCCCGACAAGATTCAACCCGCCGGTGTTGAAGGTAAACTCTTCCATACCATCAAGACCACCGTTGTTGGTTGAGGACACAGCGGCACTCTGGAAAAGCACGGAGCCGGTCGCGCGGGTGGTGGCAGCATCCCAGTCCATTACATAGAAAGCAAAGTCCACGTAATCGGGGTTAACTCTGTCGTTCAGGAAGAACGTCCAGCTATCCAGCTGGGTTTCAGAACCGCCCACCTTGAAGGTTTGTCCGTACGTAGCACTGTTAGATTCACCGAAGGCGGCTATTTCGCTGGAGCCATTCCAGCCAGATACGGTTTCGATAACACCCGCGTTGGCAACGCTGGCGAGCCCGGACACTGCAACAACAGAAAGCGCTTTGCCCAACTTGTTCATCTGTACTTCCTTATTTGGTTCTTCCAGAGATAATGACGTTGCCAGCAAGGAAGCACATAGCGTGCCTATTTATATCTTATTGATATTTAAAACCTTTATTAGAACATAAAGCCAGTCATGTAAATTATTCCGACGCTATTATCGCGCAATCTTACTCGACAGCGTCGATCCATTTGCCATACCCCGCGGCTTCCATTTGCCCCAGCGGGATGAACTTCATGGCCGCGGAATTCATGCAATAGCGCAATCCCGTCGGTGCCGGACCATCGTCAAAGACATGGCCCAGATGAGAATCCGCATGGGCACTGCGAATCTCCGTCCGGGTCATGAAAAACGACTTGTCCTCACGTTCTACCACTGCCTCTGGCGTAATCGGGCGAGTGAAGCTCGGCCAGCCGGTACCGGACTTGTACTTATCGCGTGAGGAGAACAGCGGCTCACCGGAAACGACATCCACATAAAGCCCCGCCCTGGTGTTGTCCCAGTATGTATTGTTGAAGGCGGGTTCAGTACCATCCTCCTGCGTGACCTCATACTGCATTTCCGTCAAACGCTGCCGAAGAGTCTTGTCATCCGGCTTTTGAAAACGTTCGGGGTGAAACCCCCCGCTTGCCGCCGCTTCTGTCGGATCGGCCTCCGCAGGCATCGAGTCATTGACTCCGTTATTGGGCTGATAGCGCGAGAAGTCCAGCTCATAATCCTCGCCATAGACCTCTTCAATAAACTGATAACGCCCCGAATTGAAGGTATAGAACTTGTAGCGGACCGGATTCTTCTTGTAGTAGTCCTGGTGGTATTCCTCCGCCGAATAGAATCTCTTGAGCGGCTCAATGGGGATCACCACCGGTTTGTCATAGACGCCAGAAGCCTCCAGTGCCTGCTTTGCCGCCTCTGCGAGGCGCTTCTGCTCCTCGTTGTGGTAAAAAATGGTGGGCCGGTACTGCCGACCACGGTCAACGAACTGGCCCTCCAGGTCGGTCGGATTCATCATTCGCCAGAGGCCGGCCAGCAACCCCCCATAGGTCATTTTGTCCGGGTCGTAATATACCTGGACGGCTTCAGTGTGGCCTGTACGCCCGGAAGAGACCTGTTTATAGGTCGGACTTTTTTCTTCTCCACCAGCGTAGCCAGACACTGCCTCGACAACACCAGGAATCTTTTCGTAGCCGGCTTCCACGCACCAGAAACAGCCGCCAGCAAAGGTCGCCACGGCCAGATCCGGATCATCCGGTGCATAGGCATTACCTGCACTATCCACTCGCTCTGCTGCCACCTGTGCCGCAAAAAGACCGGCGGCGGAGACCAGCGCCAGGGCGGAAAACAGGCTTATAACTTTGCATTTCATGACACTTCTCCTCGCTTGAATCCATAATCACAGCCTAGCGATCTGAATTCACAAAAACGTTCAGCAACTATCACAAATCTATAACGCAGCGGAAAGCTAGCTGGAGGAAGCTAACGGTAGCCAGAGGGTAAAGACAGCACCGTTCGCATTGTGCGCTGAGAGCCTGCCTTGCTGCAGGACGACCAAGCGCTGGGCGATCGCAAGTCCCAGGCCGGCATGGCCGGTGCGTTCGGCTCCGGCGGCCTGGTAGAAGGGGTCAAACACCTGGCCAAGGTCTTCTTTGCGGATGCCAGGCCCACCATCAGCAACAGTGATCGCTGCTCCACCATCCCGTACTGACATCGTGAGTATGACTCTTGTATTCCGCGGAGAATGGTCGATGGCATTGCTGATGAGATTGTCCAGAACCCGCTCTGTCATCGCGATATCCGCCAGCACGCTCTCGGTCTCTGTCGCCGAAATGGTGAGCTCAACACCAGCTCGTTCTGCCGCAGGCCTATGCTTCTGAACGACGTCGTAGAGCAACTCAGCCATGACAAACGGCTCGATATCCGGCTGTTTTTCACGGGCGTCCAGGGCGGCCAGCTCGAACAACTCCTCAACCTGCCTGCCCAACCGGTGTGTTTCTGACAGGGCCACCGCCAGGAACCGGCCTCGCTCTTCGGCTTCCAGGGTCTCATGCTTCATCCGCAGCGCTTCCAGGTAGCCCTGAATAGACGCCAGCGGTGTTCGAAGATCGTGAGACACCTGAGCAACCAGCTGTCGACGCTGGGCGTCTTTGTGCTTCAGGAGATCCAGTTGCGCCACAATGCGTCGCGCCATGAGATCAAACCGAGAGGCCAGGTAATCAATGTCGTCGCCCTTCTCGGCCAGTGGAGGACTCTGCTCAGAGGACAATTCCCGTTCAAACGACTCCACCCGTTCAGTCAGCCGGGACAGCCGCCGCGTTAACATTCGGAAGAACACCAACCCGGCCAGGAGCCCGACGAGCAGGCTCACCGCCAGGGCGCCTGCGCCCATCTGCAACAACCGGTTGCTGTGCACCATGCTCTCCGCGAGGTCGAATTCTTCACCCCTCAGAACCACATAAAGGTAGCCGGCAGGGTCGATTGCCGAGGGAACGGGGGTCACAGAGAAGACTTTTTGCCGATCGTGACTACGAGGGTCGTCCCCCGGCAGAGGATAGGCGTCCGGGTTTTCGAGCAGTGTCTGGATTGGCCCGAGGGATACCCGATTACGCTTGATTCGGTCCGGATCGGCGGAATAGGCAAGAATGGCCCCATCGGTATCCAACAGGTAAATCTCAAGGCTGGGATTGATCGTCATATACAGCTCGAACAGCTGCTTCAGGGCATCCCGATTCAACTGGCCATCGGTGACCAGGTTTCGGTCAGAGACCAGATTCTGCGCCAGATTCCGGTTCAGTTGCTGGTTAACGGCAGCCGAATACTCCCTGACCGAGGCCAGGCTCAGCAAAGTGAATAGCCCGCCCACCACCAACAGCAGCAGGAACAGACCAATGGCCAGCCTCGCATACAGGGTTCGAAGCACGGAAAGGCCCATGGTTAATCCATAAACCGATAGCCCACGCCCCAGACCGTCTGAACGTAACGCGGTTCGGCCGGATCGGGCTCAATCTTGTTACGCAGGCGGTTGATATGGGTGTTTACGGTGTGCTCGTAGCCGTCGTGATTGTACCCCCAGACGGCATCCAGCAATTGGGCCCGGCTGAAAACCCGGCCACGATGGGAAGCAAAGTGCCACAGAAGATCGAACTCACGGGCGGTCAGATCGAGCTCGCGGCACTCCAGGAAGACCCGGCGCCGAGCCGGATCAATCCGCAGCCCGTCCGCCTCGATCTCCGCCACGTCGTCTTCGGGTGAGTTCTTCCGGGAGAGCGCGTCCACCCGCCGGAACAGAGCTTTGATGCGAGCGGACAGTTCCGCCACGCTGAAAGGCTTGGTGAGGTAGTCATCCGCCCCCATTTCCAGCCCCAGCACCCTGTCCAGCTCGGTGCTCTTTGCGGTCAACATGAGCACCGGCACATAGTCCGCACTGGAGCGTATTTCCCGGCACACCGCCAGGCCATCCAGGCCTGGAAGCATGAGGTCCAGAATCACCAGATCAATACCACCGTCCCGGAACCGCGCCAGGCCGCTGTCGCCCCGGTCCCGCAGAACCGCAGTCATGCCCAGGTCGGATACCTGCATGCGGACCAGTTCGCCGATACCGGGATTGTCTTCGATTATCAATACCGTGCGCGGCATGCAGCTGAGTGCTCCTTTCGGTCAACACTGGCTGTCAATCCAGTATTATCGTCAGTCCTCTGAGTCTATCGTGGAAAGTTCACAAAACCATAAACTTCTTCATAAACTCCGGACACAGACAATATCGAACCTCAAGCAAGCGATCACCCAATCACCACACCCCCATAGGCACAACATCAGCAACATAGTCCCTGAACCGGCGCGCAGGCCGCCCCAGCACTTGTTCAACCGTTGGAGTGGTGCTTTCATTGCGGCCATCAAGAATGTTCACAAACAGTTCGTTGATCAGCCACGCCATGTCGTCTGCCATACCCTGCGCCCTGGCGCCATCCAGATAGGCCTCCACCGGTAACGGCGTAAACCGGATCTCACGGCCACTGGCCGCAGCAATCGCATGCACACACTCCTCGAACGAGAGCAGCTCCGGACCGGTAACTTCCAGTACCTGGTTTTTCAATGCGGGATTGGTCAGCGCCGCTACCGCCACACTGGCCAGGTCATCCACATCGATGAATGGTTCCCTGGCGTTGGGCCTGGGCAACACCAGCTCACCCGCCTGCAGGCCCTGCAGCATAAAGCTTTCACTGAAGTTCTGCATAAACCAGCTGGCGCGAACCACGTTCCAGTCCAACCCGCTGCTTTCCAGTACCTGTTCTGCCCGCCGTGCACCCGCCTCTCCACGCCCCGACATCAATACCAGGTGCGCCACACCCTGCTGTTTAGCTTCCGCCACAAAGGCACGCACATCCGTTTCCGCCGCCGGCACCGCGAGATCCGGGAAATACGTAACGTAGGCAGCACGCACTCCCTGAAGTGCCGCGGCCCAGGTACTGCGGTCTGCCCAATCGAAGGGGATGGGAGAAGAGCGTGACAGGCCGCGCGCCTCCAGCCCCATCTCACCCAGTTTTGCCAATACCCTGGAACCGGTCTTACCGGTGGCGCCAACAACAGCGATGACTTCTGATTTCATGGCCTGGTCCTCGTTTAACGATCAGTTTCTGATGAGGGTGCTAACCCCCGAAGATTCCAGTTTACGAGGACAAAAACCGATGCTTAATGCTCTTTAATCCACTATATTTTGCAGATCGTCCAAAACACGTGAGAAACAATGATCCCTGAACTTGAGCGCCGCATGCCGACAACCTCCGATCCACTCGGCGAGACGCTGTGCTCACTTCGTATGGACGGTACCGTCTACGCGACTGCCGAACTGATTACTCCGTGGGGAATGGAGATGCCGCCGCTCGGCGGCAAAATGATGTTTCACATCGTCACCCAGGGAAGCTGCTGGTTGCGTTTCAAAGACCGGGATAGCCTGCTCCTTAAAACGGGCGACATGGCGCTGGTACCCAAAGGGGAAGGCCACTGTATCTCCCATAGTAACAATCAGCCGTGCGAACCCTTTTTTGATATTCCCGTCACCCGGCTGACAGACCGCTTTGAGTTCATGCGCTATGGCGGGGCCGGCACGGAAGAACAGCGCACGGGCAAAGAAGAAACCCGACTGACCTGCGGCGTGCTTGGCTTCGACCAGATTGCGGCTCAGAAGCTCATTCGTGAATTGCCACAGTGCATTCACATAAAAGGCGACGATGGCACCCTGCCCGCCCAGCTTACAACGCTGATACAACTGATGGAGCAGGAAGCCCGCGCACTATCACCCGGCGGGGTCACGGTGATGGCCCACCTGGCAGATATCATCGTGATTCAGGCCATACGACACTGGATCAACTCCAGCACGGAAGCCAGCAAAGGCTGGCTGGGCGCGCTGAAAGATCCGAAACTGGGCAAGGCTCTGGCGGCCATACACGCACATCCTGAGGCTGACTGGACAGTCAGCCGGCTTGCCAGGCACGCGGGCATGTCCCGCTCGGGGTTCTCCGCCCGGTTTACCGAGGTGATAGGCACTTCAGTCAAACAGTACCTGACCGAATGGAGGATGAACCTGGCGCGACTCAGAATTGGTCAATCACCCGTGACACTAACTAAGCTGGCTGAAGAGCTGGGGTACCAATCCGAAGCGGCGTTTTCGAGGGCTTACAAGCGGGTTTTCGGGGTGCCACCACTGCGGCGGAAAGGCTGCGAAAGGTAAACACATAATGAGCCCGATTTTCCCGCCCACGGCTCTATGGTTCAGACTGGAGTACCTCAGACCGATCCCTCTCGTACTCTTCGTATGACTTACTGGAACGTTCGATGCATTCATCATACTGAGGGGGTGGCACACTGACACATTCCTGTCGGTTGTTTCGCTGCACATTGTCATACACGGCTTTGCTGCTACAGCCAGCAACCAAGACACACACCAGCAGTAAATACTGAGTTTTAGTCACGTTCTTCATCCAGTTAGTCCGTAACGTTAGTGGTATAGGAACCAAAGGGGGGCACCAACGCAAGCCCCCCAAACTAAAGCTCTGTGCCTTAAACACTTAAGCAGCTCTTCAAACCAAAACCGCCAAGCATTGAGAATCCCTTTTAGATGCCTTTTTCGACTTTTTCAAATATTACTCATGCTAACCATTTGAATGACTGCTGTAAGAACTCGCCTGCATTTTCAGTGACTATCTCACCATGAGCCATAACCAACAGTTGCGGCTTCCAAGACAACAACCTATCTAGGTGTTTCCGTGCGTCCGCTTTACCAAACATGAAGCTTAAACGCCAGTCCAAAGGCATCTTCCCATGAGGGGCAAGTATACCAACACCCTTAGCCACTACCCGTTGCCAGTAGTTAAAGTCCTGACCAGAAAAGTTCTCAACCAGGTCAGTAACAATCAACGTTCTTGAACTGCTATGGTAAAACACACATTCTTCCATTAATGGAGAACCAGAAAACAGTTCTTGTTCAATGTCTGGGGCCCAAGCATAGCCTTTCGAGTTATCAAGCGAGGCATGAAACGAGATATCGCTACGCTTTTTAATCACTTCGTTGGTGCCATAGACTTCTGCGTTCGGATAGGCGGCAACCCATGAAGATAAGAACAAGTGGTGTAAATGATTGGGTGCAATTAAATATTTTACACAGCCTAAACTGTCAATTTTCTCTATAACTGATTCAGATAATTTGATTGGGCTATGAATCCACAGGTCTCCACTGGAAAGTCTAACGACGGTCATTCGAGTGGAAAAAGGCAAACCTAAGGAGGCTCTGAATAAG